>JAZQQF010000138.1:0-19775 GCA_045628925.1 Oscillospiraceae bacterium
GGAAAAACGACGAACGGAGAGAAGGCATGAGGAGAGTAGCAATTCAGAATATTTCGCTGAAAACGTGGGCAAAACGGTTTGTTGTCTATCTTCTGGGGCTGTTTATCATGGCCATCGGCGTGACAGTTTCGGTGAAATCCGCACTGGGCGTCAGCCCGGTCACCTGCCTTGCAAACGTGACCCACCAGATCAGTAAAATACCGCTGGGCACCTGCACCACGGCGACCTACTGCTTCTATATCCTCATCGAGCTTCTCATTCTGCGCAGGGACTTCAAGGCTTCCATGCTCCTGCAGATCGTCGCCTCCTTCATTTTCGGCTTTATGGTCACGCTGGCAGGGCGCGTTTTTGCGTTTCTGCCCCAGCCGGAACGATATTGGCAGCAGTTTCTTTATTTCCTCTGCAGCATACCGCTCATCGCATTCGGCGTCATGCTCTATCTCGCCCCGTCGATTCTGCCGACGCCCGGAGAAGGTCTCAGCCTTGCGCTTTCCAAAAAGCTGGGAAAATCCGTCGCCATCTGCAAGATCATCGTGGACTGCGCGCTGGTGCTGATCTCCGCAATCGTGTCACTGGCATATTTCCGGAAATTCGTCGGTGTGCGGGAAGGAACCGTCATCGCCGCGCTGACGGTGGGCGTGGTCATGAAACAGATGATGCGCGTCTGCCAGAAGCCGCTGCTTCGCTTCGTAGAACGGGAAACGAAACTGGAATCCGCCATCGGCGAAACGGCACTCCCCGAGACCGGTAAGAACCGCCTCATCCTCACCATCAGCCGCGAATTCGGTGCGGACGGGCTGGAGATCGCCGAAAAGGTCGCCAAAGCGCTGGGCATCCCGTTCTACTATGACGAGCAGCTCATACCGCTGGAGGCAGCCGAGAGCGGCCTGAGCGAGGACTTTATCCGTCAGCATGAGCAGACCATGCAGCACAGCACCCTGATCTATGATTTCACCACCGCGGGCTACGCCATGTATAACGAGGGCGAACTGCCGCCGCTGGAACGCCTGTTCGCGGCGCAGACGCGGGTGCTGCGGAAGATCGCCGCGGAGCAGGAAGCCTGCGTCATCGTAGGCCGCTGCGCGGATTACATCCTCTATGACGACCCGGCCAGCTGCCGCGTTTTCATCCACGCGAACCCGGAATACCGGACGGCGCGGATCGCGGCCCGCTTCAATATCGGCGAAGCGCAGGCGCGGACGGAGCTTCGGCGCACGGATGCTGCCCGGGCGCGGTATTACCGGCAGTTCACCCATCGGGAATGGGGCGAACGGAAATTCTATCACCTGTCCGTGGATTCCGGCGCGTTGGGGACGGACGGGAGCGTACAGCTCATCACCGAGGCGGTGCGCCTCTGGCAGCAGAACGGAAAAACAGCAGATTGATCGAAACGGGGGAGCCGGAAACGGTTCCCTCGTTTTTTCGTTTCTGACAAGGCAGCGTGAAACGCAGAAAAAACGACAGCGCAGACCGTTGCAAAGTATTCGGAAATGCGATATAATATCATACTCAAAATGAAGCGAAGCATGGGCAAACGCATGGAGGCATCACGATGCGCAACTGTATTTCCATCCGCGGCGCGCGGACGAACAACCTGAAAAATATCGACCTTGACCTGCCGCGGGATCAGCTGGTGGTCTTCACCGGCCTCAGCGGCAGCGGCAAGAGCAGCCTCGCCTTCGACACGATCTATGCCGAGGGCCAGCGCCGCTACGTGGAAAGCCTCAGCTCCTATGCGCGGCAGTTCCTCGGACAGATGGAGAAGCCGGACGTGGACACCATCGACGGCCTCAGCCCCGCCATCTCCATCGACCAGAAGACCACCTCCAAGAACCCCCGATCCACGGTCGGCACCGTGACGGAGGTCTATGATTACCTGCGCCTCCTGTGGGCGCGCATCGGCGTGCCCCACTGCCCGAAATGCGGCAAGGAGATCCGCCAGCAGACGGTGGATCAGATCGTGGATCAGCTCCTGCAGTACCCGGAGGGGACGCGGCTGCAGATCATGGCGCCCATGATCCGGGGCCGGAAGGGCGAATATCAGAAGCTGTTTGACGACGCCCGGAAAAGCGGCTATGTGCGCTGCCGGGTGGACGGGAGCATTTACGACCTGAGCGAGGAGATCAAGCTCAATAAGAATCTGAAGCACACCATCGAGATCGTGGTGGACCGGCTGGTGGTAAAGCCGGACGCGGTGCGCCGCATCACCGATTCGGTGGAGACCGCCTCCAACATGGCGGGCGGCATCATCTCCGTGAACCTCGCCTCCGAGGATAAGGATCTCATTTTCTCTCAGAACTATGCCTGTGAGGACTGCGGCATCAGCATCGAGGAGCTGAGCCCCCGTTCCTTCTCCTTTAATAACCCCTACGGGGCCTGCCCCGCCTGCGGCGGCCTAGGCTGCCAGCTGCGGGTGGACCCGGATCTGGTCATCCCCAACCGGAACCTGAGCCTGGAGGAGGGGGCCATCTGCGCCTCCAACTGGGGAAACGTCCGCTCCGACAGCATCTCCCGGATGTATTTCGAGGCGCTGGCGAAGAAGTACAAATTCAAACTCACCACGCCGGTGAAGGACCTGACGGACGAAGCCGTGAACGTGCTGCTCTACGGCACCGGCGGCGAAAAGCTGACCCTGCATTATGACCGGGAGCGGGGCAGCGGCACCTTCTCCCAGCCCTTCGAGGGCATCGTGAACAATCTGAAGCGCCGCTATCACGAGACCCAGTCCAGCTCCATGCGCGCGGAGCTGGAGCAATATATGAGCGAATACCCCTGCCCGGACTGCGCGGGCAAGCGCCTCAAGGACACGGCGCGGGCCGTCACCGTGGGCGGCATGGGCATCACGGACTTCACCGACCTGAGCGTGAAGGACGAGCTGCGCTTTCTGGATGGGCTGAATCTGCAGGGGAAGGACGCCATGATCGCCGACCGGATTTTGAAGGAAATTCGGGCGCGGCTGGGCTTTCTGCAGAGCGTGGGGCTGGAATATCTGAGCCTGAGCCGGCAGGCGGGCACGCTTTCCGGCGGCGAGAGCCAGCGCATCCGGCTGGCGACGCAGATCGGCAGCTACCTGATGGGCGTGCTGGATATTCTGGACGAGCCAAGCATCGGCCTGCACCAGCGGGACAATGACAAGCTGCTGGATACCCTCAAGCGCCTGCGCGATCTGGGCAATACCCTCATCGTGGTGGAGCATGACGAGGACACCATGCGCACGGCGGACTATCTGGTGGATATCGGCCCCGGCGCGGGGAACCACGGCGGGAACGTGGTCTGCGCGGGTACGCCGGAGGAGGTCATGGCCTGCCCGGATTCCATCACCGGGGCGTACCTCCGGGGCGACCGGAAGATCCCCGTTCCGCTTACCCGGCGGCAGGGCAGCGGGAAATTCCTCGAGGTCTTCGGCGCGGAGGAAAACAATCTGAAAAACATCGACGTGAAGATCCCGCTGGGGACCTTCACCTGCGTGACGGGCGTTTCCGGCAGCGGCAAGAGCAGCCTTGTGAATCAGATCATCAACCGGGCGCTGTCCGGTCAGCTGAACCGCAGCAAGGTCAAGGCCGGAAAATTCCGGGAGATGAAGGGCGTGGAGTATCTGGATAAGGTCATCGACATCGACCAGAGCCCCATCGGGCGCACGCCCCGGAGTAATCCCGCTACCTATACCGGCATCTTCAATGACATCCGCGATCTCTTCGCCCCCACGCCGGACGCGAAGTCCCGGGGCTACGGGGCAGGCCGGTTCTCCTTCAACGTGCGGGGCGGCCGCTGCGAGGCCTGCTCCGGCGACGGGCTGCTGAAAATTGAAATGCACTTCCTGCCGGATATCTACGTGCCCTGCGAGGTCTGCAAGGGCAAACGCTACAACCGGGAGACGCTGGAGGTGCGCTATAAGGGCAAGAATATCTATGAGGTGCTGGAAATGACCGTGGACGAGGCCCTGCACTTCTTCGAGAATCTGCCCAAGCTCAGCACGAAGCTGCAGGCGCTGTATGACGTGGGTCTGGAATACGTGAAGCTGGGCCAGCCCAGCACGACGCTTTCCGGCGGCGAAGCCCAGCGGGTGAAGCTGGCCACCGAGCTGCTGCGCCCCGCCACGGGCAGCACCCTCTATGTGCTGGATGAGCCTACCACCGGCCTCCACGCCTTCGACGTGCAGAAGCTGCTGAACGTGCTGGACCGGCTGGCCGACGCGGGGAATACGATCCTGGTCATCGAGCATAATCTGGATGTGATCAAGTGCGCCGACCATATCATCGACCTTGGCCCCGAGGGGGGCGACAAGGGCGGCGAAATTGTCTGCACCGGCACGCCGGAGGAGGTCGCCCGCTGCGAAAAGAGCTATACCGGGCAGTATCTGCGGGGGAAGCTCCTATGAGCCAGCTGCAGTTCGGTTCCGGGCGGGAGACGGAGGTCCTTTCCGGCAGCGTGGAATCCGTCATCTATACGAACGAGGAAAACGGCTATACCGTGCTGCGCCTGCGCACGGACGAGGGGAAGCTCACCACGCTGGTGGGCACGCTGCCCTATGCCGCGCCGGGCGAGGAGCTTTCTGCGGAGGGGAACTGGAGCACCCATACTTCCTTCGGCGAACAGTTCAGGGCCGAGCATATCGAGCGCATCATGCCCGATACCACGGCGGGCATCTATGCCTATCTGTCCTCCGGCATCATCAAGGGCGTGGGGCCTGCCACGGCGCGGAACATCATCGAGCATTTCGGCGCGGATTCGCTGCGTATTTTAGAGGAAGAGCCGGAAAAGCTGGGCACCCTCCGGGGCATCACGGAGCGGAAGTCGCGGGAGATCGCGGAAGCCTACCGGAAGCAGACGGCGCTGCGGCGGCTGCTGGAATTTTTCAGCGCGGCGGGCATCCGCCTGAGCTACGCCATGCGCCTGTACCGCAGCTATGGGGACGAGGCCATGGACGCGCTGGCGGCGAACCCCTATATCCTCTGCGAGGATTACTACGGGGCCTCCTTTGCCGACGCGGATAAGCTGGCCCTGCAGATGGGCTTCGAGGGCGACAGTCCCGAGCGGGTGGAGGCGGCAGTGCTGTTCGAGCTGAGCCACAATGCCGGAAACGGGCATTGCTTCATCCCGGCGGAAAAGCTCGCCGCCGCCGTGAACCAGCTCATCGGCGTGAGCCGGGAGCAGGCAGTTGAGGCCATCGAGCGCCTCATTGAAACGGGCGACGCGGTGCGGGAGGAGATCGTGGGTCTGCAGGCGGTGTATCTCCGGCGGCTCTATGAGGCGGAGACCTTTGTGGCAGCGCGGCTGTTACAGATGCGCGGCAGGCTCCCCGGCGCGGACAAGGCGGCGCGGAACCTGAGCCGGGCGGAAACAGAGATGGGCATCGAGCTGGCGCCCAACCAGCGCGAGGCGGTGACGGAGGCGGTGCAGTACGGGGTCTTTGCCCTCACCGGCGGCCCCGGCACCGGCAAGACCACCACCATCCGCGCCATCCTGCGCATTTTCGACCAGATGGGTCTGTATACCGCGCTGGCCGCGCCCACGGGCCGGGCCGCGAAGCGGATGCAGGAGCTTTGCCAGCGGGACGCCTCCACCATCCACCGCCTGCTGGAGACGGGGTACGACCCCGATCTGGGCGTGCTGGTGTTCAAGCGGGACGAGGCCGATCCGCTGAAGGCGGACGCGATCATCTTGGACGAGGCCAGCATGGTGGATATCACCCTCATGCAGGCGCTGCTGCTGGCCATGAAGCCGGGCGCGCGGCTGGTGCTGGTGGGCGACGCTGACCAGCTGCCCAGCGTGGGGCCGGGGAACATCCTCAAGGACCTGCTGCGCTCTGGCGCGGTGCCCAGCGTGACGCTGACCGAGGTGTTCCGGCAGGCGGAGGAGAGCCGCATCATCGTCTCCGCCCATCAGATCAACGCGGGCGAGCTGCCCGATCTGAAAAAGAACACCGGCGACTTTTTCTTCCTCCGGCGGAAACTGGGGGAAGATACGGTCAAAACCGTTCTGGAGCTTTGCTCCGCCCGTCTGCCGAAAAACATGGGCATCCCGGCGGAGGAGATACAGGTGCTGAGTCCCACCCGCGTGGGCGTGACGGGGACGCAGACGCTGAACCAGCAGCTGCAGGCGGCGTTGAATCCGCCCGCACCGGACAAGGCGGAGAAGGCCTACGGGCCCTATCTCTTCCGGCAGGGCGACCGGGTGATGCAGATCCGGAATAACTATGACCTGATGTGGAGTAAACCCGATGGGGAGCAGGGCGCGGGCGTGTATAACGGCGACGTGGGGAAGATCCGCAGCGTGGACACGGGCGCGCAGACCCTCATCGTGGATTTTGAGGACCGCAGCGCGGAGTATTCCTTCGAGCTGCTGGGCGAGCTGGAACCGGCCTACGCCATGACCGTGCACAAATCGCAGGGCAGCGAATACCGGGCGGTGGTGCTGGCGCTGAACAGCGGCGCGAAGACCCTGCTCAGCCGCAATCTGCTCTATACGGCGGTGACGCGGGCGAAAAGCCTGCTCATCCTCGTGGGCGATGAGGACGTGGTGGGGCAGATGGTGGCCAATAACCGCACCCAGAAGCGCTACAGCGGTCTGAAGACCCGGCTGGCGGCGGCAGACGCATGAGCCTCCGGGAGCTGCTGTTTCCCCGGAAATGCCCCTTCTGCGGGAAGCTGCTGGAAAAATCGGAGGGCGATATCTGCGGGGACTGCCTGCGGACGCTGCCGTGGACGGGGAATCATTGCCGGAGCAGGGGCAGCTTTTTCAGCCTCTGCGTCAGCCCGCTGTATTATGCGGAGAAAGCGCGGGATGCGGTCCTGCGCTATAAATTCCAGCGCCGCAGCAGCTGCAGCCGCGTGTTTGCCCGGCTCATGGCGGAATGCGTCCGCCGGGAGCTGGAAGGGCAGTTTGAATGCATCACCTATGTGCCGGTGAGCTTCCGGCGCTATCGTCAGCGGGGTTATTCCCAATCAAGGCTCCTTGCGGAGGAAATGGCCCGGGCGCTGAACGTGCCCTGCGTGCCGATGCTGAAAAAGGTGCGGCATACGGAGGCGCAGTCCCACCTGAAGGGCGAGGCGGCGCGGAAGGCCAATGTGTCCGGCGCGTTTCAGGTCCTTCCCGGCTCGGACATTGCCGGAAAGCACATCCTGCTGGCGGACGACGTGGTTACAACAGGGGCGACGCTGGCGGAAGTGAGCCGCGTGCTGCTCACCTCCGGTGCGGAGCGGGTCGTCTGCGCGACGCTGTGCCGTGCCGGGAGGCGGACGAAAAACGAGAATTGACCGGCGAGGCCGGAGAGGAGAGAGATCCCCATGCGATTCGGAAATGATGTTGGCGTGGACCTTGGCACTTCCAATCTGCGCATCTTTGTCCGCGGGAAGGGCGTGATGCTGCGGGAACCCAGCGTGCTGGCGGTGGATAAACAGACCGGCCGCGTGCTGCAGACCGGGCAGGAGGCCCGCAGGATGCTGGGGCGTACCCCGGCGAACCTCTGCGCCATCAGTCCCGTGTCCGGCGGCGTGATCGCGGACTATGATATGACCGTGAAGCTCCTGCGGGAGGCTTTGAAGCAGACGCTGCCGTTCACGCTGGTGAAGCCGCGGCTGCTGTTCTGCGTTCCGGCGGGCATCACCAGCGTGGAGGAACGGGCCGTCATTCAGGCCGGTCTGCAGGCCGGGGCCAGAAGGGTGTTCCTGATGGAAACGCCGCTGGCGGCGGCGCTGGGCGCGGGCCTGCCCATCGAGGAGCCCGTCGGGCGCATGGTGGTGGATATCGGCGCGGGCAGCGCGGACGCGGCCATCCTCAGTCTGGGCGGCGTGTGCCGGAGCCTGAGCGTTTCCGCCGCGGGCGACGCCATGCGAAACGCCATCATCCGCTACGTGCGCCGGAAGCACGGCGTCCTCATCGGCCCGGCCATGGCGGAGGAGGCGAAGCTGCGCATCGGCTGCGTCCACGAGCCGCGGGAAGGGCAGAAGTGCGAGGTGAAGGGCCGCGACCTGCTCACCGGCCTGCCGCGGCTGGTGGAGCTGCAGGAAGCGGAGATGCCGGAGGCGCTGGAGGAAGTGTGCTATCAGCTGATGGACGCTGTCCGCGAGCTGCTGGAGCAGACGCCGCCGGAGATGGTATCGGATATCACACAGAGCGGCGTGACCCTCACCGGCGGCGGCAGCCGCCTGCGGGGGCTGGACAAGCTGCTGGAGGAGTATGCGCATATCCCTGTCCTGCTGGCGGACGACGGGGAGGACTGCGTCATCGCGGGCATGGGTCAGGCCATGCAGAGGCTGGACAGTATGCAGGACGGCATCCTGAACCTGAGCCGCCGGAAACAGCTTTCGTGAGCGGGGACGTGCATAGCGGGCACCGCGCCCGCATGAAGACCCGCTATCTGGAGCAGGGGCTGGATGCGCTGGCGGACCATGAGGCGCTGGAACTGCTGCTGTATTATGCCATCCCGCGCGCGGACGTGAACCCGCTGGCCCACCGGCTCATAGAGCGCTTCGGCAGCTTTTCCGCCGTTCTGGAGGCGGACGTGCAGGAGCTGAAGCAGGTGGAGGGCATGGGGGAGAGCGCGGCGCTGCTCATCCGCCTGATGCGGGATCTGAACCGGCGCTTCCTCATTGAGAAGGCGCAGGGCGATGGGCGGCCTGTTCTGGCGGAGACCGAGGCGGCGGGAACGTTTTTCCTGCCCTATTTCCATGGGCTCATGGAAGAACAGGTCTACGTCGCCTTTCTGGATGACCGATTCCGTCTGCTGAAATGCCGGAGGATGTTCGACGGCGGCGTCAATTCCGCGCCGGTGAACGTGCGGAAGCTGGTGGAGGCCGCCATTCAGTATAAGGCCACCAATCTCATCCTTGCCCACAATCATCCTGCCGGTCAGGCGCTTCCCAGCGTGGAGGACCGGGATACCACCCGGAAGCTGGCCGCCGCGCTGCAGGCCCTGTCGCTGCAGCTGGCGGACCATATCATCGTCGCCGGGGAAGAATTTCTCAGTATGGCCGAGTGCGGCTATTTTGAACGGAAGTAAGAAGGAGGCGCGATATGCCTGCATTCCGCGTGGTCAGTGATTATGCCCCCTCCGGCGACCAGCCGGAGGCCATCGACGCGCTGGCAAGGGGGCTGGAGCTGGGGATCGAGGAACAGACGCTGCTGGGCGTCACCGGCTCCGGCAAGACCTATACCATGGCGAAGGTCATCGAGCGGCTGCAGCGCCCCACGCTGGTGCTGAGCCACAACAAGATCCTCGCGGCGCAGCTCTGCAGCGAATTCCGGGAGTTTTTCCCGGATAACGCGGTGGAATACTTCGTCTCCTACTATGATTATTATCAGCCGGAGGCCTACATCCCCACCACCGATACCTTCATCGAGAAGGACGCGGGCATCAACGACGAGATCGAACGCCTGCGGCACAGCGCCACCGCCTCCCTCTTTGAGCGGCGGGACGTGATCGTGGTGGCCTCCGTCAGCTGCATCTACGGTCTGGGCGACCCGGAGGATTATAAGGGCATGGTGCTGTCCCTGCGGGAGGGGCAGACCCGCAACCGGGAAGAAATTCTTGCCCGGTTGGTGGATATGCGCTATGAGCGGAACGATCTGGCCTTCGACCGGAATATGTTCCGCGTCCGGGGCGACACGCTGGAAATTTTCCCGGTCTATTCCAAAGATACCGCCATCCGTGTGGAGTTCTTCGGCGATGAGATCGACCGCATCAGCGAGGTGAACGCCGTCACCGGCGCGGTGCAGCGGCGGCTGAGCCATTCGGCCATCTACCCCGCCTCCCATTACGTGACCTCCCGGGAAAAGCTGGAGGCCGCCCTCGGGCGCATCGAGGTGGAGATGGAGGAGCGGGTGAAATGGTTTGAGGAGCATGACAAGCTCATCGAGGCCCAGCGTATCCGCCAGCGTACTACCTACGATATGGAGATGATGCGCGAGCTGGGCTACTGCTCCGGCATCGAGAACTATTCCCGCGTGATCTCCAACCGCGCCCCCGGAAGCCCGCCGCTGACGCTCATCGACTATTTTCCCGATGATTTCGTGCTGATGATCGACGAGAGCCACGTGACCCTGCCCCAGCTGCGGGCCATGTACGCGGGCGACCATGCGCGCAAGCAGAACCTCATTGAATACGGGTTCCGCCTGCCCAGCGCCTTCGATAACCGGCCCCTGAACTTTGATGAGTTCCGCAGCCGCGTGCATCAGACGGTGTACGTGAGCGCCACCCCCGGCGACTGGGAGCTGAGCCGCAGCGGGCAGGTGGCGGAGCAGGTCATCCGCCCCACGGGTCTGGTGGACCCGGAGATCAGCGTCCGCCCCACCGAGGGGCAGATCGACGACCTGATCGGGGAAATAAACCTCCGCGCCGAAAAGAAGGAGCGCGTCCTTGTGACCACGCTCACGAAGCGCATGGCGGAGGACCTGACGGATTATCTCCGCAAGGCGGGCACCCGCGTGCGCTATATGCACCACGACATCGGCTCCACCGAGCGCATGGAGATCATCCGCGACCTGCGTCTGGGCGAATTTGACGTGCTGGTGGGCATCAACCTGCTGCGCGAGGGTCTCGACCTGCCGGAGGTGAGCCTTGTGGCCATCCTCGATGCGGACAAGGAGGGGTTTCTGCGTTCGGGCACCAGCCTGATACAGACCATCGG
Source organism: Oscillospiraceae bacterium (assembly GCA_045628925.1). GTDB lineage: Bacteria > Bacillota > Clostridia > Oscillospirales > Oscillospiraceae > UBA1774. Next base: position 10,629 of record JAZQQF010000138.1, read on the forward strand.
CCGCGCCGCGCGAAACGCGGAGGGCAAGGTCATCATGTATGCCGACAGCCGCACCCCCGCCATGGACTATGCCATTACGGAGACGGAGCGCCGCCGCATGAAGCAGATGGCCTTCAATGAGGCGCACGGCATCGTCCCGAAAACCATCGTGAAGAGCGTGCGGGAGCTGATCGAGATTTCCCGCGCGGCGGACGAGGATACCCCCAGAGGCAAGGGCGAGGTGCGCATGACCGCGAAGGAGCGGGAAGCCGCCATCGAAAAGCTGGAAAAGGAGATGCGCAAGGCCTCCAGGATGCTGGAATTCGAGTATGCCGCCGTCCTGCGCGACCGGATCATCAAGCTGCGCGGCGAGAAGTAAAGGCGGATTCAGACAAACACAGAGCACCACTCCGAAACATAGAATGCTTCGGAGTGGTGCTTTTTGATCTGGAACTGGTTAATGCTGCATCCGCTGCTCTCGGCGCTGCTGGCCGGGTTCGGGACCTGGTTCATCACGGCGCTGGGCGCGGCGGCGGTATTCTGTATACGCGGAGAACGAAAGCAGACCATGAACTGCATGGTGGGCTTTGCGGCAGGCGTGATGCTGGCGGCAAGCTGCTGGTCGCTGCTGGCACCCGCCATCCACATGGCGGAGGAAGCGGGGATGCCCGGCTGGATCCCGGCGGGAACGGGCTTCCTCTGCGGCGGCGTCTTTCTTTATGCGACCGACCGGCTGCCGCTGAAGCCGGCTTCTTCACAGGAGAGCCGGGCGCGGCTGCTCCTCCTGTCCATCACCCTGCACAATATCCCGGAGGGGCTGGCGGTGGGCGTGGCCTTCGGCGCGCTGCGGGGCGATCCGCAATGGGAGACCCTGCTGGCGGCGATCAGCGTGGCGCTGGGCATCGGCATTCAGAATTACCCGGAGGGGGCGGCAGTGTCGCTGCCGCTCCTGCGGGAGGGCATGAGCCGCCGCCGGAGCTTCCTGCTGGCGCAGGCCACCGGGCTGGTGGAGCCGGTCTCCGCCCTGCTGGGCGCGGCGCTGGTGGCCTGCGTACGTTCGCTGCTGCCGTGGGCGCGGAGCTTCGCGGCGGGGGCGATGGTGCTGGTCACGGTGCATGAGCTGGTGCCGGAATGCCGGCGGGAGCAGGAGGCGAACCCCTATACCGCCACGCTGGGCATCATGCTGGGCTTTGCGCTGATGATGTCGCTGGACGTGGCGCTGGGATAAAAAATCTCCCCCGGATGCGATGCATCCGGGGGAAAAGTATTTCAGGGCTGCCGCACCCGCAGTTCCCAGAAGGCCAGCGCGCCCGCGGCTGCCACGTTCAGGCTGTCCACCCCGTGGGCCATGGGGATGATGACCGTATCGTCGCACCGGGCGAGGGTGGAATGGGCCAGCCCGTCGCCCTCCGTGCCGAGGATGATGGCCAGCTTCTCCGACCTTGCCAGCTCAGGATCGTCGATGGGGCGGGCGGAATCCGTCAGCGCCATGGCCAGCGTCCGGAAGCCCAGCGCTTTCAGCGTATCCAGACCCGGCGTTGGCCAGTCGTCCGCCGTCTCGCCCAGATACGCCCACGGAACGAGGAACACCGTGCCCATGCTGACGCGCACGGCCCGGCGGTTCAGCGGGTCGCAGCAGGTGGGGGTGAGCAGCACCGCGTCCATGCCCAGCGCGGCGGCGGAGCGGAAGATGGCCCCGATGTTTGTGGAATCCGTCACACCCTCCAGCACCGCGATGCGCTTCGCGTTCCGGCAGATCTCCGCCGCGTCCGCTGGCTTCGGGCGGCGCATGGCGCAGAGCACGCCCCGGGTGAGTGCATAGCCCGTGAGGCGGGTCAGCAGCTCCCGCTCCGCCGTATAGACCGGCGTTTCCGGATGGGCGGCCAGCAGGGGCGCAGCGTCCCCCGCGATGTGGCGCGGCTCCATGAGGAAGGAAATCGGCTCATAGCCCTCCTCCAGCGCAAGGCGGATGACCTTGGGGCTTTCCGCGATGAAAACGCCCTTTTCCGGTTCCAGCCGATTCCGCAGCTGGGCTTCGGTCAGGCGGGCGTAAACGTCCAGCTCCGGGGCGTTCAGGTCGGTGATCTCGATGATATTTGCCATGTGGTTTCCTTTCAGTCCGCGTCCCAAACGACGGTGACGGTGTGATCCTCGTCCAGAAGGCCGGTCTCGGTCAGGCGCAGCGTTTCGCCCCGATGGAGCGTGAGCAATTCGCCTTCTTCAAAGCGCCGCACGAACGCCCCGTCCAGATAGCTCGTGCCCACGTACTGCCTGTCCGCTTTCAGCGTGACCGTGTCCGCCGTGAGCTTCTTTACGGTAAGAATGCCGTTTTCCAGCTTGTCGCCCCGGGCGACCGTGACCGTCTCCCACGCGGGTTCCGGCTCCGGCTCCCGTTCCTCCTCCGGGATGTAGATGGAAGTGTTGACGTAGCGGGAACTGACGCGCAGCGTCGCCGTCTGCTTTCCGGCGCAGCCGGACAGCAGAGTCAGCAGGAGAATGGCGATCGAGCCAAGCAAAATGGTATGTTTCATGGGATCCTCCAATTGTTATTTTCTGCGAAACCGGGAGAAACGACCCTTTTCCGGCTCACTGTCCGCTTTTTCCAGCACCCGCAGGCAGCCTTCGATCAGCCCGTCCAGCATCGCGCCGCTCAGCGCCCCATCGCAGAAGCGCTCGGCCCGGATGGCGCCCATGATGGTGGCCATGGCCTCGACCTCCGAATAGGTCTCCACGGGCCTGGAGCCGGGCTCCGGCATGAGCGACAGATAATCCGTCATATCCGCCTTTTTGTAGTGCTGCGTCAGCTTGTGGTAATCCGCGAGGAAGTCATTGACCCAGTCACGAAAGCGGAACACGTCGCCCATCGTGGGCTGCTCCGGTTCATAGCCGAAATCCCCTTCCGCGAACTTCGGCAGATATTTCGTGATGGACGAATACTGTCCTTTCATGCCATGCCCTCCTTTACTGATCAGGGGAAGGACACGCCGCCGCGCCGGAGCGCATCGTCCGCGTGGCTGCTGCCCTCCGGTTCGCCGCGCTCTACCCGGTAGGTGGAGCGGGTGCCGCCCTGCTCGGAGGTCAGCACCACCCGCAGGGAGCCGAGGCGGCTGCCCCAGCTGACGGCGTTTTCCAGCAGACCCCGGCGGCGCACCAGCTCATGCACGTGCGTCACCCACACGCCCCGCGCCCCCGCCGCCATGCAGACGGCGATGACCTCGGCGGAAATGCGCTTCGTTTCCTCCGGCCCGGTGCCGGTGAGCGGTTCATTGAACAGCACCATGCTGTTGTCCGTCAGCGCATCCACAGCTGCGGCGATGCGGCCCGCCTCCTCGGAGAGCAGCCCGTGCCGCCCGTAGCGCTGGCCGTTGGGGGCGAAAACGGTCAAAATCGCGTCCGCCGGGCTGATGCGCGCTTCGGCGGCGGGCACGGGGAAGCCCAGCTGCGCGAGCCATTGGGCGATGCCCATGCTCAGCAGAAACACGGTCTTGCCGCCCTGATTCGCGCCGGTGAGCAGCAGCACTTCGCCGCCGGGCCGCAGCGTGATATCGTTGGGCACCACCGTTTCCCGCCCGGCCAGAAGCAGCAGCGGGTCAAAGAGCTGCCGCGCATGAAATGCCTTTTCCCCCGGCTCGACCAGCTCCGGGAAGCAGAAGGGCAGCCCGGCCTCCTGCCAGCTGCGGGCCAGCTTCGCCGCCGAGAGGCAGACGATCAGCTCCCTGCGCAGCCCGCGCAGCACCGCCGTTTCCCGCAGGACGAAGGCGTTCACGTCCTGCGAAGCCTGCGCGCTGACGCGCTGCAGCAGCATGGCGTCCATTTCGATGGCGCGCTGGGTGAGCATCATCTTCCGCTGCTCCGCGCCTTTCTTTTTGTCGGCCTTGTCGCCGGTGTAGGCCTCGATGCGCAGGAGCTTGAAGCGGTCGGGTTTCAGCTCGCTGGTGAGATTATACCCCAGCCGCATCTTCGCGGGGGCGACGAAGCCGGCAGCCAGCTTCTGAAAATCCGAAGCCGCGTCCGCATAGCGCTGCGAATTGCGCAGGGAATCCAGCAGCTTTGTCAGCGCCCGCACGCCCTCGCTCCGCGCCGGGATGCGGGAAAACGCCTGCCATGCGGCGTCGATCTTTTTCAGATACCCGTCCAGCCACGCGAAGTCCTCTAGCGAAAAGCCCATGGCGAGGGCGTCCATGCCCCGGCGGCTGCCGCTGCGGCCTTCCCAGCCATCCAGACTGTCCAGCAGCTGTTCCATGGCGGGGGTCAGCTCCGGCAGGGTCAGCACATCCCGCAAAACGGCCTGCCGATAGAGCAGGGTGTCCCGATCCGAAGTGAACAGGGCGTTCAGATCCTCGGCGCTGAGGCGGTAATATTCCGAACAGGACATGGCCTCCGCCAGCCGCCCCAGCTGCAGATCCTCCGCGGTCTGCGGGGAGACAAGGCGGTTTTCCGGCAGCGCGCCCGCCGGGTACAGGAGACAGCTCATGCTTCCACCTCCCAGATGCGCCCGCTGCGGAGAACCGACCACGCTTCGTCTTTTACGCGGGTGTCGATGCCCCGGCCTTCCAGCACCGCGAGCATTTTTTCCAGCGTGACGCCCTTCTGCGCGATGACGGCGCGGGCGTGGCTGGACGGCGGCGGGGGCGCTTCCTGCAGGTGGTAGAGGTACTGCACCCCGTCCGCCTGTTCGTCTACGGTCATGACCAGACTGTGCAGCCGGTCGGAATGGCCCAGCGCCCGGAATTTCGCTTCCAGCTCGGGCCAGATGTGATTGAAGTGGGTCACCAGCATCCCGGGAACGCCGCGGCGGTTCAGGTCGGCCAGCAGATCCACGCAGATCTGCCCGCCCTCCTCGGCGCTGGTGCTGGTCATGGGTTCGTTCAGCAGCAGGATGCTGCGGGGCGTCATCAGCTCCCGCAGGAGCTTCAGGCGCTGCACCTCGAGACCCATGCGGCTGTCCTCCCCGGTCTCGCTCTCACCGGCGGCGAAGAGGGTCAGCAGCCGGTCGCGGGGGGAGAAGGACGCTTCCTCAGCCGGGAGCAGGCACCCAAGCTGCCCTAAAAACAGGAACTGTCCCGCCATGATGAGGCAGCAGGTCTTGCGGGAGCTGTTGGGGCCGGTGAGCAGGATGCAGCCGTCCGATTCCAGGTACAGGTCGTTGGGCACCGGCAGAACGCCCGTGCAGGTCTGCTCGGGCAGAAGAGCGGAGAGAAATTCAAACGTCCCCCTGTCGGACAGCGTGGGCGCACAGAGCGGTGCGCCCTTTTCCCGCAGGCGGACGGCAAATTCCGCCGCGCCGGTATAGAAGCGGAGCGCGTCCCGCAGGGTCAGAAGCTCCGTGCCGCCCGTGACGGGGAGCTTCACCAGCGCTTCCCGCAGCTTCGTGAGCTTCCCGCGCACCTCATAGCCTACCTCGGAGAGCAGATATTCCTGAAACAGGGTGCCGGAGCCGTTCTGCGGAAAACTCAGCAGCGGCGTGACGCCCTCGCGGGGAACGTCGGAGCCGGCCCCGTCCAGCATGCCGGGCTGGGCGTAGGGCGTTTCCCGCACCTCCGCCATTTCCAGACCCACCACCATGCGCTGCCCGTCGAGGCAGACGTCCACGCTGAAGGCGCCCACGCCCTTCCATTCCGCGTCCAGCTTCCGCAGCGTTTCGGCGGTCTCGGAGACCCTGTCCAGTTCATAGTACCGCGCCGCCCAATCCCGCAGGGCGTTCAGTCCGGCGCTTTCAAACTGCGCCCCCTGCATCGTATCCCGCAGGAGCGTGACCGCCTCCGTATAGAGGGAGGTGAGCCTTCTGCGGAAATGGGTCAGGCGCAGGAGCTGGGCATAGCGGTTGTCCGATGCGCTTTCCTCCAGAATGTCCGCGCCCTGCTTACTGAGGTTCTTTTCCAGCTTCATGACGGCCTTTTTCATGCCGTCCATCGCCGCGTCCAGCCGCGTGACCCGCAGGCCCATGGCATTGTCGCGCACGCCCTTGTCGCAGGTCTCCAGCTCATCCAGCATCCCGCGCAGGCGGGAAAAGGCATTCAGCAGCGCCGGATGGGCAAGCAGGTCGCGGATGGTCTGCTGCCGGAGCAGGATGGTCTCCCGGTCGTCGGTGAGCAGGGGAGAAGCGAAGGCCAGCGCCTCCTCGCCGGTGAGGCCCGGAAACAGCAGGGCGCAGAGGCGCGTCAGCTCCAGATCCTCGGCGGCGAGGGAGATATCCAGCCCGCCGCGGACTTCGCCGCCGGGCCAGAGAAGTTCGGTTCCGTTCATGGGATCCTCCTGAGTATTGGGTGATGGTTTCCTTTCCGAAAAGAGAACCGGAATCATATCCACCACTCTGGTGTAAGATCACCCAGAGTTGCGATTCTCTCTTTTTCATAATCGAGCATGATCTCGATATCCTGATATTTGCCGGGTGTAAGCTGCGTCATGAGTTCTCTGCAGGCGCCACATGGCGCGCCAGTCTTTCCATTTGGCATGATCGCAAGAACCTTCCTGATCTTGTGCTCTCCGTTGGTAATCATGTTGAAGATTGCATTTCGCTCAGCGCATATTCCTAAAGTAGAACACGTGTCAATGCATACTCCAACATAGATTCTTCCGCTTTCAGATTCTATCGCGGCAGCTACACCGCCAGCCCACACTTTATCTGAAATCTCTCTGTCATTTTGAACAGCCTTTGCGGCCTCAAATAAATCTTTCCAAATCCGGTCCATTTCTACTGCCTTTCAAATTCCTGAAATCAATGCTTCTGACGAATCAATATGACAGCTTCTATTCTGCCTGTTCATCGTGTCTTCTAAGTTCGTATATTACGACCGACATCCATTCTCCGCTGATGGTTTTCATTAATCGGTCTCTGTATCCGACCTTGCGGAATCCGAGAGATTCGTGCAGTCTGCAGCTCGCTTCATTCGTCACGTAAATGTTTGACGTTAATGACCAGAAGCCGTGTTTTCCGCTTTCGTCGATTTCCTTTTGCAGAAGTAATCTGCCGATACCCCTTCCCCGGGCGTCTGACGCAACGTAAATACTGATTTCCGCTACGCCGCAATAACACGGTCTTTTAGAAAAAGGATGTAATACAACGAAGCCGAGTACTTCACCGTTTTCCTCATAAACGTAACAGCATTCGCGGATCAGGCTGTCTTCCCATTCTTCTCTGGTCGGGCATACATACCTGCTGGTCGAGTTTCCCTCGATGATCGCCTCGTTCAATATGGAAAGCACCTTTTCAGTATCCGGTTCTGTCATTTCTCTCAGGATTCCGTTCATAGTTTCCCTCATTTATTGCATTTGCAATTCAAGCTTGCCGCTCCGACGATCGTACTGCAGCTTCATCCGAAACCCGAGACAAGAGCACCACCGTCTCACAATGGCTCGTGAACGGGAACAGGTCCACCGGCTGGATGGCCTGCACCGCATACCCGTGCCCGGTGAGGCTTTTCAGGTCGCGGGCCAGCGTTTCCGGTTCGCAGGAGATATAAACGACCTTCCGCGGCCCCAGCTTCGTCAGCGCCCGGAGGAAGCGCAGGTCGCTCCCGGCGCGGGGCGGGTCCATGACCACCGCGTCCAGCGTTTCGCCGCGCTTCGCCAGCGCCTCGAGATACGCGGAAGCGTCGTCCCGCACGAACTCGATGTTTTCGACCCCGTTCCGCGCCGCGTTCCACCGCGCGTCCTCCACCGCGTCCGGGTTCTTCTCCACGCCGATGACCCTTCCGGCATACTGAGAGAGCAGGATGCCGATGGTGCCGGTGCCGCAGTAAGCGTCCAGCACGGTCTCCGTCCCCGAAAGCGCCAGCAGCTCGATGGCTTTCCGGTAGAGCGTTTCCGTCATGACCGGGTTCACCTGATAGAAGGAGGCGGGGGAGATGCGGAAAGCGCAGCCCAGCAGCGTGTCCTCGATATATCCGGCCCCGAACAGCGGGACGTTCTCGCTGCCCAGCGTCAGATTCAGCTTTTTCACGTTGATATTGCGCACGACCGCGGCGATCTCCGGATGGCGGCCCGTCAGCGCGTTCACGAAGGAACGCTGGGAGGGAAATTCGCCCGGCCCGGTCACCAGCACCACCATGACCTGCCCGGAGAAGCGCCCCCGCCGCACCAGTACGTGGCGGAAGAAGCCCTCGCCCGTTTCCGGGTCATAGAGCTTCATGCGGAAGCTCTTCAGCAGCCTGCGGACGGTGACCACGATACTGTCGGCCAGCGCGTCCTCGATGAGGCAGCTGTCCACCGGGACGACGCGGCGGGTGGAGCTTTGCCACACGCCGGAAACGATGCCGTCCCGCCCCTTTGCGAAAGCGGCCTGCACCTTGCAGCGGTAGTGGGTCGGGTCGTCCATGCCGAGGATGCGGCTCACGCGCCCGTAGCGGCCCAGCAGGGCGATCTCCCGGCCCTGCTTGAAGTCCAGCTGCTGGGGATAGGTAAGGTTCTGTAACTGGCACCCGCCGCATTTTTTGCGCACGGGGCAGGTGAAAGTGAAGTCGTTCATATGGTTTCCTTTATCATTGAGAGTCGGGCCACCGTCTCCACGTGGGACGAGAAAAGCCGAATGATGTCAAGCTGCTCCGGACAGTTCTCGGAAACATATCGACTGACCGTTGCTGTCTCTGCCATGCTTGACCGTCCTCGGGAACAAATCAATACCACGCCGCCATGCCCTCGTCCGGAATGATGTCAGCATTGAGCTTTCTGACAAGATCACGGATGGCGTGATTTGCGTGTGATGTATATCGTAGTTCTGCCACTTTTTCGATCGTGACCGTTTCGTCTATGGTGTCAACGAGTATGATTCCCGGCTCACGTTCCATATCTTTCTCCGGGAAATATTCATACCGGATATAGCGCTCGTCTTTCTCTTTCAGCCGATAGTAGACCAACTCGCGTTACACTCCTTTACAACGATCTGCACGGATGAGGTTTGCTACTGCTTCACAATGGCTCGATAGGCCGAGATTGATGTCAGATTTTTGCCGTGTACGTGGAAACAAATCTACTGCCAAAATGGGCGACATCTATTTCGGCGCTTAAACCTTGTGTGTTCGTGGGAACAGGTCTGCCTCCATGATCTTTACGATATCCGCGTACGACGCTTCATCGGTCACGCGGAAATGGATCCATCCGCCGTCGTTGCAAGGATATTTGTTATCAATGACTTCTTTTGCCTGTTCCGAGACTTTGTCATATACTTCG
>JAZQQF010000139.1:0-17345 GCA_045628925.1 Oscillospiraceae bacterium
CAGGAACAGGAACTTCGGCTGCGTTGCGATGCTGACGGCGCTGATGGCGTCCGCCCCAAGGCCGCCCACCATCATGGTATCCACCATGTTGTCCAGACTGGTCAGGAACAGCTCACACAGCGAAGGCCACGCGATCTGAACGATATCGTGATACAGCTCCCGGGACGTGATGGTATCCGGCAGCTCCCGCCGTTCCTTCCGGGATTTGGAATACTCCGCTTCCATCGTCTCGTCCGTTCCCCACGCGATCTTGTCCAGCGTGGTGGGCTTGACGCTTTTCTTACTCCTTACCGCTTCCATACTCGCTTCTGCGCTTCCTCCCGTTTTCTTTTTTTGGAACCAGTTTACCATACCCGCCCGGGGATTTCAATGTATAGGATGCTATTCTCCGAAGAAAAAAAGAGAAGACCTGCCGGGCAGCGGCGGGCCTTCCCATATTCCCGATTCAAAACGCCTCCGCTCGCCGCAGCGAATTTCGCCGCGTCAGCGTTTTCGCTCGTCCGAAGGACGAATATCGCCGGGCGCGCTGCGATGCAGCGCGCCCGATATCGCTTACTTATGATAGCTGTCCTTCAGCGCCACGCTGCGGTTGAAGACCAGATGGTCGGGGCGGCAATCCTTGCTGTCCGGGCAGAAGTAGCCGGTGCGCAGGAACTGGAAGCCCTCGGCCGATTCCGTCCGCGCCGGAGCCTTCACGCTGCCGAGGCAGGCCTCCAGCTTGCAGTCCTCCAGCACCATCAGGCTGCTGGGGTTCAGGCATTCCAGATAATCCTTGCCCGCGCCGTCGGGATCCGGGTCGGAGAAGAGGCTGTCATACAGGCGCACCTCGGCGTTCACGGCGGTGGCCGCGTCCACCCAATGGATGGTTCCGCGGATCTTGCGCCCGTCCGCCGGGTCGCCGCCGCGGGATTCGGGGTCGTATTCGCAGAGCACCTCCACCACGTGGCCCGCGCTGTCCTTCACGCAGCCGGTGCATTTCACCACGTACGCGCCCTTGAGCCGCACCTCGTTGCCGGGATAGAGGCGGTTATACTTCTTGGGCGGCACCTCCTCAAAGTCGGTGCTTTCGATCCACAGATTGCGGGAGAAGCTCACCTCCCGCTCGCCTTCCTCGGGATGCAGCGGGTTATTCTCGATCTTCACCTGCTCGGTCTGCCCGGCAGGATAGTTGGTGACGGTCAGCTTCACGGGATGCAGCACGGCCATGACCCGGCGGGCGGTGTCGTTCAGGTCGTCCCGCAGGCAGCTTTCAAGGAACGCCCAGTCCACGGTGCTGGAGACCTTCGCAACGCCGATGCGGTCGCAGAAATTGCGGATGGACTTGGCGGTGTACCCTCTCCGGCGGAGACCGCAGAGGGTGGGCATCCGGGGATCGTCCCACCCGGAGACCACCTGATCCTCCACCAGCCTGCGCAGCTTCCGCTTGCTCATGACGGTGTAGTTGATGCCCAGGCGGGCGAACTCGTTCTGCCGGGGTTTTCTCCCCTCCAGCTCCACGTTGTCCACCACCCAATCATACAGCGGACGATGCTCCTCATATTCCAGCGAGCAGAGGGAGTGAGTGATGCCCTCCAGATAGTCCTGAATGGGATGGGCAAAGTCATACATGGGGAAGATGCACCATTTGGTGCCCTGCCGGTGATGCTCGATATAGCGGATGCGGTACAGTACCGGGTCGCGCATATTGAAGTTGCCGCTGCTTAGGTCGATCTTCGCGCGCAGGGTCATGCTCCCCTCGGCAAACTCCCCGTTCTTCATCCGCTCGAACAGTTCCAGCGATTCCTCGATGGGCCGGTCGCGGTAGGGGCTGACGGCTGGCACGCCGATGTCGCCCCGGTTCGCCTTGAATTCCTCCGGGCTCAGCTCACACACGTAGGCAAGGCCCTTTTTGATGAGGCCCACCGCCAGCTCGTAGGTCTTCTGGAAGTAGTCGGAGCCATAGAAGAAGCGGCCGCCCCAGTCGAAGCCCAGCCAGTGGATATCATCCTGAATGGCCTCCACGTACTCGGTGTCCTCCTTGGCCGGGTTCGTATCGTCCATGCGCAGGTTCGTGATGCCGCCGAACTTCTCCGCGGTGCCGAAGTCGATGCACAGGGCCTTGGCATGGCCGATGTGCAGGTAGCCGTTGGGTTCCGGCGGGAAACGGGTGTGGATCTGCTGACCCTCGCTCCGTCCGCCGGGCGCAAGGTCTTCCGCTACGAACTGCTCGATAAAGTTTCTGTTTTCTACGGTGTCCATCCTCAGATACCCCCAAAAGAAAGAATAACGGTATGGCGCAGAGCCATACCGACGTCAGAACGAATTTTCGGACACGGAAGGATGCAGCCTGTCAGAACCCTGCAGACCGCTGCTGTCGAAACGCGAAAACCATCATCCTTCGTCCCTCCGTGGAGAATTTACACAAATTTAACATAGTATGTCCGTTCCGTCAAGAGGGTAACCCGGCGCAAGTGTTTTTTTCCGGAACTTTCCCGGATATTTTCCCCGGCGCGGGCATATCCTATGGGCAGATACCGGCCCCGGCGCGGGGCGGCATTCGGCGTGCCGGATAGATCGGGTCTCCGCCGGGGGCCGCAAAGAAGCGCCGACGTGCGGAAGCGGGAGCAGGCAATGCGGCGGGTATCGAATGACCCGGTGTAAGGTGATGTACCTCACACCGGGTCATATGATGATTACGCCGTGGTTCTGAGGGCGCGGCGGGCGCGTTCCTCGTCCCGCTTCCGCACCTCGATGGTGTAGTTGTCCATCCGCTCGTCGGAGAGCAGTTCTTCCTGCAGCTTATAGGGCCGGAAGGTCGGGGCGCGGTTGGTTTCAAAAATCGAATTTGCGTTGCTCATGCCCTGAATGATGAGCCTGCTCCCCTTCGTGTAGCTGCTGGCCCGGCAATCGATGCCGCAGGAAGCCAGCTTCGCCTGTATCTCCTGAAAACGCTTCTCGTCCCGCCCGGTATACAGCACCACCCAGCCGACGCCCTTCGCCCGCGGCGCGGCGTCCACGTTGGCCTGCTCCTCGGCCATGAGCCGGTCGAACTGCCGGAAATTGAACTTCACGTCCGGCGCGGGCAGCTCCAGCGGCTCCGCCGCCTCGGAAAGCGTCTCCGCCAGCGCCAGCAGGTCGGGCGCGGCGTCCGCGTTTTTCAGCGTTTCCCGCAGACGCAGCAGCGCTTCATAGGTCTCCTCCACCCGCTCGCGGACGGCGTGGAGCGTTTCCGGGATGCAGGCCGGGTCGCGCTGAATGGCGTCGATCTCCTCCACGTGGAAGCAGGCGCGGCGCAGGGTCGCCACGGCTCTCAGCAGCTCCACATGGCTTTCCGTATAGTCCCGCCACTGCCGTCCGTTCCGCTCCTCCATATCCGGCACCACAAGCCCCCGGCTCTCATAATAGCGGATGGTCTTTTCGCTGAGACCGGTCCGTCTGCTGACTTCCTTGATGCGCATTATCTTCACCTCACGCCGAACATAACATATCCCCCAAGGGGATAGTCAAGCCTTTTCTGCGAAATTTTCATGCTTTTTTGCGGATATCTTGCGGCGAACGCGAAAAAATGCTATGCTGAACGGGAACAGGAAGGGGGGCGTTTTCCATGGCGGAAAACCGTTTCGTTTTGAAGGATATCGACTACTCGCCCACCATGTCCATCGTGGAGGACGGGAAGTTTTACCGGGGCAATCTGAACGACCCGGCCCTCGGGCGGCTGCTGGAACGCTGCCGGGAAGCCGCGAAGCCCAGGGCCGTCGCCGTCTGTCTGGAGGTCGCGCACGACAGCGAAGGCCATGTGACCGCCATCGGGAACGAGGAAATGCGCTCCGTCGTGCTGGATGAGCAGCTCCGGGGCCTGCACCGGGTCTTTGCCTACGTGGTCACCTGCGGCACGGAACTGGCCGCGGTGGACTATGAGGGCAGCGAGGAGCTGTGCCGTGCGCTGCTGAGCATCTGCCTCGGCGGGATGCACGCGGCGACGGACGCGCTGCTCAGTACGCTCTCCGGGGCCTATCATTTGGGAAAGACCGGCGTTCTGAATCCCGGCAGCCTGCCGGAATGGCCGCTCAGTGAGCAGCCCAAGCTGTTCCGCCTGCTGGGCGACGTGACCGGGGATATCGGCGTCACGCTGGAAGCGAACAACTTCATGACGCCGCTGGCAACCTCCTCCGGCCTCATCTTTGAAACGGAGCAGGATTATCAGAACTGCAGCTACTGCACGAACCTGGGCTGCGTCATCCGCCGCGCGCCCTACGACCCGGAAAAGGCCGCCGAGCTGCGGAAAAAGTGAAAAGTGACAATCTGAGCCGCACGGATAATCCCGTGCGGCTCATTTGATCGTGATCAGCATGACCTCATTGGAAACGCCGAAGCGCACCGGAGGCCCCCAGAAGCCCGCGCCGGAGGTGACGGCGACCCGCACCCCGTCCTGCTCCCGCAGGCCGTAAATAGGATATCGCATAAACGCCCTCTGCAGAAGCTCCATGGGGAAGGTCTGCCCGCCGTGGGTATGGCCGCAGAGGAGCAGCGCCGCGTCGGTATAATCCCGATACTGGGCGGGGTTATGGTCCAGCACCAGCAGGGGCGCTTCGCCTTCGGGCTTCACCGCGCTCCACGGCTTCCGCAGGGGGTCGCGCACGTCCCGGCGGCCGAAGACCGTCACCCCGCAGACGGAAACGCATTCGTCCTCCAGTATCGTAATGCCCGCAGAGCGGAGAAAGTCATCCTTCCGCGGGTCGGTCAGGTAATGGTCGTGGTTGCCGAGGCAGCCGAACACGCCTTGCCGGCTTCGGAGCGAACGCAGGAGCGCCGCGCATTCCGCTTTATGGCGCAGGGAATCTAAGTCCATATCGAAGAAGTCTCCGGCGATGAGGATGAGATCCGGCTGCTCCCGCTCCGTAAGGCGGACGATGCGCCGCAGCATCCCCCGGGTGGTGAAAAAGCCCAGATGCAGGTCGGACAGGAGCGCGATGCGCAGCGGCTGCCCAAGCCCCACGTCTGCTGAATGCCGCCGGGTGCGCAGGCAGGCGGCGTTCACCATGCCGCCCCCGTACAGAGCGAGGAAGCAGCCGCAGAACAGGCACGCGCAGGGCTTTTCCCACGCGCCCTCCCGCAGCATCAGCCACAGGAGCCATGCCAGCGCGGCGCTGAGCCAGAGATAAAGCGCGAAGGCGAGAAACGCTTCCGCAAGGAGATGCAGGGCGATGCGCACCTTTTCGCTGCGGAGGGAGTGGCTCAGGGGCAGCGCACCGGGGATGCCCAGCCACAGGCAGAGCAGGATAAGCTTCGCCGCAATGCCGCCGCCCAGCTTCCCCAGCCAGAACAGCAGCGGCGCGGCGGCGATCGCCATCAGCAACGCCATGCCCGCCGTCAGCAGCGGATAATGCTTTTTCATCGCCGTTCCCCCTTCCCCGCCCGCGGGACGAATGTCGGAATACTACAGCGCCAGTGTATCAGTTCCGGCGAAAAAATGCAATCCGCGCCGCGCCGCAGCCCGCCCGATCCCGGCCGGTTTCTGTCCGATTTCGGCCAGTTTTGGACTCAATAATACTTGAGCCGTATTGGGGGTTATCCACAGAGTTATCCCTCATTTCTTCCACATCCAATGTGCATAAATCAGATTATTAACATTTGAATAAAAGTTATCAACACGCTGTCCACAAGTTTTCCACAAAAAGAATCGAGGAAACTCAAGGAAAATTGAGCTTTTCCACACTTCCGCGCCCCTACTACTACTATAACTAAATATATATGCTCGATTATGATTGCGCGCAGAACAGCGTTTTGTGTTCGTTCTGTTCTGCCGATGCGCAGCACGGTTCGTCCCGTCCTCCGAAGGGAAGCCGGATTCGGATGCCCGTCAAAATTCCCGCTGCGGCAAAACGCTGCGCCGCACGTTTCTGCTTCCGCTTTCTGTTGACTTTGCTGAGGCCGTTTGATACACTACTATGAAGGGCTTAACGGAAATCCGGCCGGATGCGTTGGAAGCCGGTATGAACAGACGCATTGCGAAACCCATCGATGTGGAGAAGCGCATCCGGGCACTTTCAGAAATTCTGAAGTGAAATAACTTCCCGTGATAACAGGCGAAAGCCTGAAATGATAGCAAATACAGTGAAAGGGACAAAACAATGAAAAAACGGATCTTCAGCATTCTCTTGATCGTCATCATGGTGCTATGCTGCAGCCTGTCTGCCGCCGCCATGGAGTATAAGGCTATGAGAAAGGAGTTTCCCTTCCTCACGAACGTCAGCCTGAACCTCTACGATGAGACAAAAGGCGACTTCAACGGCGACCTGCTTGAAAGTGTTGCCGAAGTAAGCGTCAGCGACGCGATAAACGTTACCTACTCTTTCGAGATAACCGACGATGTTGAACTGGATCTGGACACCAGTTACACGTTCAGCCTTCCGGAGCAGCTCCTGTGTAACGCCTCGGTGCCGTTTGTCATCGGCTCGAACACGGTGGGCACCGTTACGGTGGAGGGCAGCGCAGCCAAGATCGAATTCAACGCGGATTCTGAGCTGGATGGCGATCCCTACGCCCTCATGAATGCAATCGGCTCTTTCCAGATTCCGCAGGTGTCCTTTGACCCGAGCAAGGTCACAGCCGGGAGCTCGGCAACGCTGGATTTCGGCCTTAGAAGCTTTGATTTGACTTTCACCGCCGCGCAGAGCAGCTGGAAGGCCCTGCAGGGCGCTTTGGATGGCACGACCCCGACAGGCGTTGACGGCCTGTTCAGCGTCACCGCTGCGGATAGCGTTCCCACCGTCAAGCTCCTCACCGACATCACGGCAGCGACGGGCGACACGACCCTGACGGTTTCCGGCACCAAGATCCTCGACCTGAACGGCCACGTCATCAACGCAAACGGCAGCGACATGAGCGTCATCACCGTTCCCGCGGGCGCAGAGCTGACCATTCAGGACAGCGGCACGACCGGGACGCACAAGTTCAGCGTTGACAGTACCACCGGCCTCTGGACGCTGGATGAAACGAACGGCACCGAGACGGTCACCGGCGGCGTCACCACCGCCGGCAGAACGTCCGGAACCGGCGGCGGCGTGAACAACAGCGGCGCTGTCGTCATGACCGGCGGCACGATCGCGGGAAATGCGTCAAACGCGGCGAATAACTGCGGCGGCGGTGTGTATAGCGCAGGCGGCAGTGCGTTCACCCTGTCCGGCGGCACGATCACCGGCAATTTCGCAAACCAGAACGGCGGCGGTGTGCTCCTCCAGGAGAACGGCGCCTTTACCATGACCGGCGGCACGATCACCGGCAACAGCGCAGGCAAAAACGGCGGCGGTGTGTATGCCAACGGCACGATCGAACTGTCCGGCGGCTCCATCACCGGCAACAGCGCAATTCAAAACGGCGGCGGTGTAGACGTTAACGGAAAACTGATCATGACCGGCGGCACGATCGCCGACAACAGCACCGACAGCGGCGGCGGTGTATTCGTGAATGCCACCTGCGTCTTTGAGATGCGGGGCGGCGCGATCAGCGGCAACAGTGCAAGCAGCGGCGGCGGTGTATTCGTCAATTCGCTCGGCGAATTCACGGTGACCGCGGGCAGTATCTGCGATAACGCTTCCTGCGGCGCGGGCGGCATTTACAACAGCTCCAACGCTGTGACGAAACTGCTGGCCGCAAATGACAAGGCCATCGAGATCACCGGCAACGAAGCGGAAAAATGGGAGGGCGGCATTGCCAACTGGGGCGAGATGCACCTTTCCGGCAAGGTCCTGATCAACAATAATACCTGTGATGCAGCCGGATATCCGGTCAACCTTGCAACAAAGAGCCCCATCGTCATTGACGGCGCGCTGACCGGCTCGGAGATCTGTATCACCCATGCCATCAGTTCGACGGACAAACACGACGCCGGCGTCCTGACCAGCGGTTTCACCACGCAGAACGCGGGCGCGAAGCTGGGCGACTTCTTCACCTACGACGGCCCGAGCACCTTCGCAATGGTGCTTAGCGGCAGCGGTGAGCTGGAAGTCGCGGCCGTCTACGCCATCACCAACAGCGTCCCCGCTGCGGACGAAAACACCAACCACGGTTCCCTCACGGTCGCGGAAAAGGCCATTGCGGGCGAGACCGTAACGGTCACGGTCGATCCGGCAGAGGGCTATCAGCTCAAGGCGGACAGCCCGAAAATCGAGCTTCCCGAGAAATGCCCTGCTTGCGGAGAAGAGTTGACTTCGACGAAATGTGAAAAATGCGGAGCTGAAATTCCCGGACTTGTTTTAGGTCAGAACGGCATTTATACCTTCACCATGCCCGACTATCCCGTCACCGTCACGGCGGCGTTTGAGAAAGTCCCCCCGCATATCTTCGTGCAAACGCCGACGGGCGAGACGATCAAGTTGGAGATTGAATTCAGCGATACGATCGAAAACATCAAGGCGAAGATTCAGGATAAGGAGGGGATTCCTCCCGATCAGCAGACGCTGTTTTTCAATGGCACACTGCTGGAGGACAACCGCACGCTGGCGGACTATAATATTCAGACTGGCAACACACTGACCCTTCTTTTGGGACAACACGCCATAACGAATGGCAACAAGGCAGACGATCAGGAAACGAACCACGGCTATCTCACAATCGACAAGACGATTGCGGGAAAAGACGATACCGTCACGGTTACCGTCGTACCGAGCAGCGGCTATCAGCTCAACACCCTGACGGTCAACCAGACCGATGCAGCGGGGTCGAATACTACACCGATCACCCCGACGCAGGATGCGACGGACAAGACGAAGTATACCTTCACCATGCCCGACTATGCAGTCACCGTCACGGTGGAATTCAAAGAACGTCTCATGCCCGTCAGCTACATCGACTTTGACGCGGACGGCAATCAGCTCGACGAACCCGGTTCCTGCGATGACTACACCACTGTCACCGCCGCGACCAACGCATGGGGCGAGGCGGGCAAGACCACATGGTATCTGGTGAATGCGGATACGGAGATCGCCGACCGTATCACCATCAGCGGAAACGTGAACCTCATCCTCTGCGACGGCGCAGCGCTGGATGCCCTGAAGGGCATCATGGTCGCGGGCTCGTCCAGCAGCCTGACGATCTACGCCCAGAGCAGCGGCGACAGCATGGGCGTTCTCAATGCCGCGGGCGACTATGGCAACGCCGGTATCGGCACGAACGCGGAGAACATCGAGCCTTACGTCACGATCAACGGCGGTGTCATCAATGCCGCCGGCGGCGAGTACGGGGCAGGCATCGGTACCGGCGCGCTGGGCGGGTACGGCGAGATCGTCATCAACGGCGGCGTTGTGACCGCCGTCGGCGGCGATGCCTCTGCAGGCATCGGCGGCGGCAATCAGGGCGGCGGCTATATGACCGTCACGGTCAACGGCGGCATCGTTGAAGCCACCGGCGGCGGAGTATATCCGGGCATCGGCGGCAGCAAGGATGACGCCCCGGTCACGGTGAACATCGACGCGAGCCTGTCCGTTGTAGCAGGCGATGACAAGGCCAGCGCGAAGGCGACGACCGGTTATGCGGATACACGCGAGACCTATGTAAAGATCACACCGCCCTGCAGCCATGATGCGTGGGCATCCGAGTGGACGAGCGACGCGAACGGCCACTGGCATGAATGCACCGGCGCGTACTGCACCATCACAGATTACAGCACCTGCGGTCTTGAAGGCGCGGCTTATGCGAAGCACAGCTTTACCGACTTCGTCTGCGTCTGCGGCTATGAAGACGTGGCGGGCGCGAAGACCGCTGCCATCGAAGCGCTGGAAAAACTGGCGGGTGATGATCCTATCGGCGACGTGAAGACTGCGCTGGAAGCCGCTATCAAGGCTGTGAACGACGCGGACACCATTGATGAAGTGACGGACACGAAGGAAGAAGGTCTCGAGGCCATTCAGAAGGCGCTGGATGAAGAATCCTTTGAAGACGCGAAGTCTCAGGGCGAACAGGACGCGGAGGCGATGCTGCCCGCCGATGCTTCCGATGATGCGAAGCAGCTGGTGGAAGACGCCAAGGCTGCCATCGAAGCGCTGAAATTTGACGAGACCAAGACCCTTTCGGAAAACGAAGAAGCCATTCAGGACATTCTTGACCAGCTGGAAGAAGACCTTGCGGCGCTGGATGATGATCCGGCGGCTGCGTTTGAAGCTGCCAAGGAACAGGGCGAACAGGATGCGGACGCGATGCTTCCCACCGATGCTTCCGATGATGCGAAGCAGCTGGTGGAGGACGCCAAGGCTGCCATCGAAGCGCTGAAGTACGACGACGCGAAGACCCTTGCGGAAAACGAAGACGCGATTCAGGATATTCTTGACCAGCTGGAAGAAGACCTTGCGGCGCTGGGCGGCAGCGGCGATACCGATTCCGAGCTGGAAGTCCTGCCCGGCACCCCCGCCGTGACGGAATCCGGTCTCAGCAAGGTCGCCGAAGTGGAAGCGGAGGACGGCAAGCAGGTCAGGCTGACCATGACGGTGGAAGCGAAGCCCGCAGAAAATGCGGAGGGCGCGGACAAAATCGCCGCGCTGCCCGAAGCGCAGGGCAAGGAGATCGAATATCTGGATATCTCCATCGCCAAGTTCGTGAACGGCGAGTTTGACTGCTACGTCACCGATACCGACACGAACCTTGTGACCCTGAACACCCCGTTTGAGACCGAGGGAAAGAACATCGGCGTCATCCGCTATCACGGCGGCGCGGCGGAGTTCCTGCAGGAAAACCCGGCGGCGGGTCAGGAGGGCTTCACGGTCGGCACGGGCATTGTGACCATCTATGCCAGCAAGTTCTCTACCTACGCCATCGTCTATGAAGACGCGCAGCCCGACCCCGGCCCCACTCCCGAGCCCGGTTCGTATACCCCCGCCACATACCCCGTGAACGGCCCCGATGCCATCGAAAACGGCAAGGTGACCATCAGCACGAAGCGGGCCTCCGAGGGCGAGAAGATCACCCTGACGGTGAAGCCGGATGAAGGCTATGAACCGGATACCATCACCGTGACCGACAAGAATGGCAATGAACTTAGCCTGACCGACCTTGGGAATGGCAAGTTCAGCTTCAGGATGCCCGCCGGCAAGGTCACCGTGGAAGTGAGCTTCAAGGCTGTCGAAACAGACGAACCCATTGACGGACCCGAAAGCAAGCCCTGCCCGAAGGACGCGACCTGCCCCATTGCGAAGTTCGATGACACGGAAATTGACTTCTGGTGGCACGACGGCATCCACTACTGCCTGGAAAACGGCCTCATGAAGGGCATGTCCGACACCGAATTTGCGCCCACCGGCACCACCTCCCGCGCCATGATTGTCACCATTCTCTACCGGCTGGAGGGCGAGCCCGCCTTTATGAACGACAATACCTTCTCGGACGTTGTCTCCGGCAGCTGGTATGAAAAGGCGGTCGTCTGGGCCAGCGGCAAGGGCATCGTGCTGGGCTATGACGACGGCAGCTTCCGGCCCGACAAGGCCATCACCCGCGAAGAACTGGCTGCCATCCTGTACCGTTACGCCCAGATGAAGGGCGAAGGCTTTACCGGAAGCTGGGTGTTCCTGCTGCCCTTCGAGGACAGAGCGGACATCAGCGGCTGGGCCGATGAAGCGGTCCACTGGTGCTTCATGAAGGGCGTCATCCTCGGACGGACGGAGACCACCTTCGTTCCCAAGGCGACGGCCACGAGAGCCGAAGCCGCGGCCATGATCCAGCGCTTCTGCGAAAGCCTCGGGAAGTAAATCCAAATATCATACAGCACAGGCGGTTTCCCATGCGGGAAACCGCCTGTTTTTTAAGCGCCGACTCCCCTCCCCGATCTGCAATGCCGCAGCGCGCTTCGTCTGCGGGGCGGCGTTCGGCTTTCTCGCTTTCATCCATGGCATCATGCGTTTGTGATACTTGCCCGAAGGAGCTTGCGGTGCAGGAAAGCCTCGCGATCCCGTTTCCAAGAAAGCGACGATCTTCCCCCGTCATAAATTCCCGCTGCGGCGGCAATACTACCCACTGCGGAAACCGTCCGCAGGAGGTAGTCCGAAATGCTGGGGAAGGTCGAGATATGCGGCGTGAATACGTCCGAGCTGCCCACACTCACGCAGGAGGAAACGGATGCGCTGCTCCGCAGATCGCAGTCGGGCGACCGCAGCGCCCGCAGCCGCCTCATCGAAGGGAATCTCAGGCTGGTGCTCAGCGTCATCCAGCGCTTTGCATCCCGCCGCGGCCAGAAGGGCGACAGCTGCGACGACCTGTTTCAGGTTGGCGTCATCGGCCTCATCAAAGCCATCGACAACTTCGACGTGGAGCAGAACGTGCGCTTCAGCACCTATGGGGTTCCCATGATCATCGAATAGCGAAAAACCGAAAGAGAGGTTTTCGCTATGACACGCAAACAGGCCGTATCCCTTGCAATCCAAGCACTTTCCGAGGCAGGACAGAACGAGGAGGCGATTGCAGTTCTCCGTACATTGTCGGACGAATTGCCTCTGGTGCACTGGTCGGACGCCGCGATCCGCGACTCCATCGACCAGTTCATTTTGGATCAGGCCAGAATCCCGACGGTATCGGACTTCAAAAAGCGCGGGCTCCCCCCGCATACGGTCATCAAAAACCGCTATGGGGTTACGCTTCGAGATTGGCTTCAGGAGAACTATCCCGTCATCAAGCCGTCACAGGAGAAACAAAAGAGAGCGCTGACTAAAGAATTCAAGAAAGAGTACCTCCGTATCCGCCCCGAAAGCGCCGAAGCGTATAACGCAAAGCGCACGCCCGGTCTGCCCTGCTGGTATACCGTTGCCGTACATAATCAGACGAAGCGTTGGCGCGAGCTGCTGAAAAAGCTGAAGCTGCCGGTTTACAACAATGTGGATATCCCCCGGGAAACGCCGCCCCTGAAGGTCAATATTTTCACGCACTATGATTTCCGGGATTGAGGAGGATCGGACATTCGCTTTATCCGTGTCTGGGTTGTGAGCAGGCTATTCCAAGATGATGAAAAAGACAGGTTCCCCTACACGGTATATCCGTGTATAGGGAACCTGTCCTTCTGTTGGAGGCGCGGCTTATAGCCGACATCAATCGGGCATCGTCCAGAGCTTCCAGACAGCAATCAAACCGATAGGCGGAAAGTTCGTTCAAGCTGCCGTCCATAAGGTGATCCCATCCTTCCTGACATTTCTGTAAAACGGCATGGTGTTTTCCCAGACTTTGAACTCTTCAACATCGATCAGGAGAACGGATAACACGACGTCGTATTCCAGCTCCAAATCGACGATCAGGTCGGTCATGGCATCGTGCATTGCAGGTGTATAGCTGTGAACGAGTACCGCAATATCCATATCGGACTCCGGCGTATCATTGCCTCGCGCAACGGAACCATAGAGAATGACCTGTTCAATTTGCCCGTCAAAAATGGGAATCAACCCCGAAACGAGTTTTTGAAGCACTGCGCGATCTGCCATGGTTTCCTCCTCCCCCGGTCTTGCGTTTCCTGCAGTTCCATCCAATAAGCCGCATAAATCTCACGTCAGATAGAGTATAGCCCAATTACGAAAAAGATACAAGTAGAGATTCATAACGACGCACCCCATGTGGGGAGCAACCCTGTTACAAATACTCTGCCCCCAACACTCCGGGAAAGCGTCGAAGGAATCTGATTGGCAGCAGGTCGGCAACCCGATCAGGCCTTGAAGCACAAAGTGAATCTCCCTGATTTCAACATGGCTCTGAATATGCCTGCAAAATCCGCCCCAACAATAAACAAACGCCCTCGGCGGATTTGATTCCTGCCGGGGACGCAGTTATATTTATGCCTTGTAAACATCGCCACGGTTCCCGACCTTCACCACATAAACGATGGTCTTTCCGTGGTCTACGCTGTAAATGATTCGGTAATCACCGACACGCAGCCGGAATAATCCGGGATTTCCTTCCAGCGGTTTGATATCTCCCTCTGTGGGAAGTCTGTAGATCGCGGCTAAGATGCGCCGTTTCTGTTCCGGGGACTGCTTATTGATGAATTTCAGTGCCTTACGCTCGATCTGGATGTTATAGCTCATCCTTGGATACCCCGCACGCTTTCAAAGCATCCTCAAAGGAAACAAAATCACCCTTTTCCGGGTCGTTTTCGTACTCCTGATAGAGAGAAGCACAATAAGCGTCATCTTCGGTCTCGTCTGCGGTTATCCCGGTCAAATATGCCAATACATAGCCCATTTTATAGGCCGGAACCTTATCAAGCAGCCTGACGCACATTTCCTTTTCACTCATGCGGTCTCATCCCTTTCCATCATCCGAGCTTACACGATGCCTGTATATTAAGTATAACACATTCTATGCGCTGATACCAGTACCCAAGTGCAGTTTTCTTCGTTTTCCAGCGGAAGCAATGTCATCTGCGGTTCTGACAGACACGCTTCTGTTGTCGACCAGCTCCCGCTATTCAAGAGGCATTGTAAGTATCGTTCATAACAATGCCTCCGGAATGTTGATGGATAAATTGTCCCATAGAATCGCTCAAAACGCAAGACGAATCACTCAAACGCAGTAATTTCTCTTTTTGCTGGTTCCAATTTGTAAATATATCCTGAACTTTGCCATGATCGGTTGCGATATCAGAAGTGGCATGCTAATATAGTAGAACTTTCTACAATATAGATCGAAGTCGGGAGGCAGGAGGAAAATAAATGACAGACAAACACGTCCCCAAAATTCAAAGCACACTCAGGCATAATATCATTACCATGCCGACCGAGATATACACCGCAAGCGGGATCATTATCAATGGCAGGCGTATACGCTCCCTGATTTTTTCAACCGATCTTGCGATCATCTGTAATTGCAACGCGGATGCCGTTCTTGCTGTGTACCCATTTACGCCGCAAAGGTCTATCAGCGACGGGATCATCAAATATGCGAACATCCCGGTGTTCTGCGGAGTCGGCGGCGGAACGACAAACGGTGCAAGAACCATTCCGCTCGCCAAAGACGCAGAGTGTCAGGGCGCGATCGGGATCATTCTGAATGCGCCTGTTACGAACGAAAACATTCGGTCTATTGCCGAGTGCGTTGACGTCCCGATCGTGATCACAGTTGTGAACAGCACCACAGACGTCGGGGCGCGTCTTCGTTCCGGCGCGTCTATCCTGAACGTTGCGGGCGGTGGGGACACACCGGAAATCGTCAGAAAAATCCGTCTGGAGTATCCAACCGTACCGATCATTGCTTCGGGTGGGAACACCGGGGAAAGCATTTTGAAAACGATTGACGCGGGTGCAAACGCGATCACCTATACACCGCCCTCAACCGCTGCGCTTTTCAAGCAAATGATGGAAAAATACCGCATGGAAAACTGAAGTCGGAGGGCATCATGGATTATCAGATACTCAATCTCCTGTTTCGCTGCAACAAGGAGTTCAGCCACGAGAAAATCCGCAGGCAGGAATTAAGCGATACGGAATGTATGATCTGCTCCTACATCTATTCGCACGAAAACTGCTCGCAGGACGACGTTTCGGTGGCATTGAAAACCGACAAGACGACAGTCGGGAAAGCACTCGCATCACTCGAAAGCAAAAAGTGCGTCGTGCGCACGCAGGATGAAGCAGACAGGCGAATCAAGCGTCTTGCGCTTACCGACTTCGGGCGGGAAAAAGTTGCGGAGTTGGTCGATATTCACAACAACTGGCTTCATGATATTATGACCTGTTTATCCGCAGAAGAACAAAAGCAATTTGAAAATTACTGTGAGCGGTTACTTTCCGCCGCAGAGAAGCTCGGAGGAACAAATGCAGATGAGCAATGATAAAACCTCAAAGAGAAAAACGATCCGCAGAATCATTCTGATCGTACTGTCCGCAGTTCTCGTGCTTTCCGCCGTGATCGTGGGAATGTGTCTGTTCAATGAAAGACCGGCCGTACAGACGATCGCGGCATATCAAAGTATGTATGGCGATACGGTCATATCCGTCGCTGATGACGGTGGTGTGGAGGTACTTCCGAGAAACGAGGATGCCGAGACCGGTCTCATCTTTTATGTCGGCGCGCAGATCACACCGGACGCTTATATCCCGCTTCTGGCACGGATCGCAGAGCAGGGGTACGCCTGCTTTGTACCGAACCTCACCTTCAATATGGCGGCTTTGGAACCGTCTGCCGCCGATGAAATCATCTCGGCGCACCCTGAGATCCGGTCGTGGATCCTTGCAGGACATTCGATGGGCGGTCTTACCGCTTCCGGCTATGCCGACGATCATCGGGACACGGTCGATGGACTGATCCTCGTTGCCGCCTACACAAACCGTGATATGAATGATGCGCAACTGCCGGTCCTTGCCGTGTTCGGCGACATTGACGGCGTGATGAACAAAGGACTATATGACAAGCGTCTTGCGTGGAATCCTTCGGATTTTGAGGAACATAACATCCCGGGCGCAAACCACGCACAGTACGGCGACTACGGAAAGCAGCCCCGTGATAACGGCGCGACGATTTCCGCAGAGGAACAGCAGTCGCAGACAGCCGAGATCATTCTCGATTGGCTGAACCAACATCATGCGGACGGAGGAGCCAATGCGTAAAAATCCTGATTCTTCTCTGAAGGGAACGTCTATGGATAAGAAAGAAAACAGCGGCGAAATTATCGGACACTTTTCCGTCGCGCTCGGTTTATTCGACTATATCAATCCGATCTTTTACGGCGTTACCGTCATTACGATCATGGTAAAACTGTTCGGCATCATGAGCGTACCGGCCTATATCTTTTTTGCGGTCGGCGCGGTGATCTCGCTGGTTTTCGGATTGTCCATCCCGACGGTCAAGCTCATCGTCGGACTCGGTAAAATGCAGTTCAAGATGCCGGTCAATCTGGTGTCGTTCGTGAATACGAAAGGCAGCTATACCACGCTGAAGAAGGCCATCGTGCGGGCGCTCCTTCAGGCAGATATCAACATCACTGCACGGCAGTACATCGGTTATGAAACCGACACGGGCTACTTCCACTATAACGTGGACGCAGCCCGTGTCTATGAAATGGAGGAATCCTGATGGCTACGATCGGCCTCGACAAACTCTACTATGCACCGATCACGGGGGGTACCGGCGGCGATGAGACCTACGGCACCCCGGTGCAGCTTGCGAAAGCGATCTCCGTGGATCTTTCCATCGACCTTCTGGAGGCAACGCTCTATGCGGATGACGCCGCCTCCGAGATCGTGAAGGAATTCAAATCCGGTAAGCTGACGCTCAACGTGGACAAGGACGACCTTCGTGTCACATTCAAGGACGGCACCGAGATTCAGGCATAACGCCGCAATAGAAAAGAGCCTCTCAACCTGCACATCGGTCGGGAGGCTTTCGTCATTTATTGTCCGGGCAGA
>JAZQQF010000140.1:0-2864 GCA_045628925.1 Oscillospiraceae bacterium
GACATGGCTACGATCCGACTTCCCATCCAGATGTCCCGCGCCATCGCGGACGCTTCCACGAAGCCCCTCATCCTGTATACCGTGCCCTCCCGCACCGGCGTGGGCATCGAGCCGGAGACCTATGCGGAGCTGACGAAGCACGAACGCATCCGGGGCATCAAGGAGGCCAACGGCAATATCTCCAAGATCGTGGAGACCTTTGCGCTGATCGGCGATCAGGCAGACATCTATTCCGGCAACGACGATCAGGTCATCCCCATCCTCTCCATGGGCGGCGCGGGCGTCATCAGCGTGCTGAGCAACCTGATGCCGAAGGAGACCAGCGAGATGTGCCATGCGTGGTTCCGGGGCGAAACGGCCCGGAGCGCCCAGCTGCAGTGCAAGTATCTGCCGCTCATCAACTCCCTGTTCTGCGAAGTGAACCCCATCCCCGCCAAGGCGGCCATGGCGGCCATGGGCTTCGGCGAGAATTACCTGCGTCTGCCGCTGACGACGATGGAGCCTGCCCATGAGGAGCGTCTGCTGAAGGATATGCGGGCGCTGGGCCTGAAGGTCTGAGGTGGCGGCATGAAGATCTTAGTCAGCGGGCTGAACGGCCACATGGGGCGGGAAGTCGCCGCCCTTCTGAAAGCGAACTACCGGGGCATGGAGCTTGCCGCCGGCGTGGATATCAACAATATCGAGCAGGACGGGGTGCCCTGCGCCGCGTCCTTTGCGGAAGCGGAAACGAACGTAGACTGCGTGGTGGATTTCAGCCACCACAGCCTGACGAAGGAACTGCTGGCCTTTGCCGTAAAACAGAAGCTGCGTCTCGTGCTGGCCACCACCGGGCAGACCGACGAGGAGCGGCAGATGATCGCGGACGCGTCAAAGGAGATCCCGCTGTTCTTCGCGGCGAACTATTCCCTCGGCATCGCGGTGCTGACCGAGCTGGCCAAAAAGGCCGCCGCCGTCATGCCGGATGCGGAGATCGAGATCATCGAGATGCACCATGACCGGAAGGTGGACGCCCCCAGCGGCACCGCCCTCAGCATCGGCCGCGCGCTGCAGACCGTCCGTCCCGGCGCGGAGCTAAAGCTGGGGCGCAGCGGCATGGGCAAGCGGGAACCGAACGAGATCGGCATCAGCGCCATCCGCATGGGCAACCTTCCCGGCGTCCATGAGGTAATGATCGGAACCCAGAACGAGACCATCACGCTGAAGCATGAGGCCCATAACCGGACCCTGCTGGCGGAAGGCGCGCTGGCGGCGGCGGATTTCCTGAAGGACAAGCCCGCCGGGCTCTATGATATGCAGTCGCTGCTGGCATTCTGAGAAAAGGAGACGCAGGAAATGAAACTTGCGATCTATGGATACGGCAATATCGGGCGGGGCGTGGAGTGCGCCGTGCTGCAGAATCCGGATATGGAACTGACGGGGGTCTTTACCCGCCGCGACCCGGCAACTGTGAAAACGCTCACGGGCGTGCCGGTCTATCCGGCTTCGGAGATCGAAGCGCACCGGGATGAGATCGACGTGCTGATGCTCTGCGGCGGCAGCGCCACCGACCTGCCGGTGCTGACGCCCATGCTGGCAGAGAAGTTCAACGTGGTGGACAGCTTCGATACCCACGCGAAGATCCCCCAGCACTTCGCCGCGGTGGACAGGGCCGCGGCTGCTTCCGGCCATCTGGCGCTGATCTCCGGCGGCTGGGATCCGGGAATGTTCTCCCTGAACCGGCTCTATGCCTCCGTCATCCTGCCCGAGGGGAAGGACTACACCTTCTGGGGCCGGGGCGTGAGTCAGGGCCACCGCGACGCCATCCGCCGCATCCCCGGCGTGGTGGACGCGAGGCAGTATACCGTGCCGGTGCCGGAGGCGCTGGCAGCCGTCCGCGCCGGGGAAAACCCGGAGCTGACCACCCGGCAGAAGCACACGCGTGAATGCTGGGTCGTGGCCGCCGAAGGGGCCGACAAGGCGGAGATCGAGCGGCAGATCAAGACCATGCCCAATTATTTTGACGAATATGATACCACCGTGAACTTTATCACGCTGGAGGAGCTGAAACGCGACCACGCGGAGCTGCCCCACGGCGGCATGGTCATCCGCAGCGGTAAGACCGGCCTGAACCGGGAGCATGACCACGTGATCGAATACCGGCTGCAGCTGGATTCCAACCCGGAATTTACCGCGGGCGTGCTGACCGCGCTGGCGCGGGCGGTGGACCGGATGCAGAAGCGGGGGAGGACCGGCTGCGTCACCGTGTTCGATATCGCCCCGGCGGACCTGTCGCCCCTCAGCCCCGAGGAGCTGCGGGCAAAAATGCTCTGAGGAGGACTCCCCATGCGCGACGAACGATTCATCTGCGATAATATTTCCGAAAGCGGCGGGCATCTGCTCTTTGCCGGTCAGGATACCGTGAAACTGGCGGAAAAGTACGGAACGCCCCTGTATCTCATGGATGAGGACCGCATCCGCGACCGCTGCCGGGTTTACCGGGAGGCGTTTCAGGTTTCCTTCGGCGGGAACTTCCGGATGCTCTATGCCAGCAAGGCTGCGTCCTTCAAGCAGATCTACCGCATCATGGCGGAGGAAGGCTTCGGGGTGGACGTGGTTTCCTCCGGCGAGATCTTCACGGCGAAGCAGGCGGGCTTCGACCTGTCGCTGGCTTACTTCCACAGCAACAACAAGACCGACGAGGATATCGCCTTCGCCATGGACTGCGGCGTTGGCTATTTCGTGGCGGACAATGAGGAAGAAGTGCGCGCCGTGGAGGCGGAGGCCGCCCGGCGGGGCATCCGGCAGAAGGTGCTGCTGCGCGTGACCCCCGGCATCGACCCCCATACCTATGCGGCGGTGGATACCGGCCGGGTAGACAGTAAGTT
>JAZQQF010000141.1:0-8129 GCA_045628925.1 Oscillospiraceae bacterium
GTTTGCGGCGGCTGCCATTCCGGCCCCGATTTCGACGGTCCCAACGTGGGCAAAGACGTGAAGGTGCATTATCGCGGCACGTTCAACGACGGTACGGAATTTGATTCTTCCTACAACCGCGGCGAGCCGCTGGCCTTCACCTGCGGCGCGGGCATGATGATCCCCGGCTTCGACAAGGCCGTTGCCACCATGGAGGTCGGGCAGATCGTGAACGTTCACCTGATGCCTGAGGAAGCCTACGGCGAGGCCGATCCCCGGAATATCATGACCTTTGAGATCGCTAACCTCCCCGGCTCCGAGGAGCTGGAAGCTGGCGAGAAGGTCTACCTCTCCGATTCCCTCGGCCGCCCTATTCCGGTGACGGTCACCGCCAGGGACGAGACCACCATCACGCTGGACGCCAATCATGAGATGGCCGGCAAGGAGCTGAATTTCCAGATCGAGCTGGTCAGCGTCGAATAACAAACGAAACCGCTGCGGGGCAGCGGAACGAGTATATAAGGAAGTAAATCAAAACGCCTGCCGAAAAGAGAGAAAATCTCTGATCGGCAGGTATTTTTTGTCTCGTAATGAAGTTGCTGACGCGAATGAAGCCGCCCGCTTCGCTCGTGAATGAAAACGGTGTTTCGCACCGAATGAAGCGAAGACGCCCTCATTTCCAATTCTTCATTCGCAGGGCGTCTTCATTTTCGGCGCGTCCGGAAACGCTTCAAAAAACATCCCGATCATCACGCGCCGAATCCCGCAGCGGTTTTTGATTTCAGTCCGTTCCGTTCAGATCTTCTGCTTTGCCGCTATGGAAGGGTCGTCCTTCCGCAGATTCTTTGCGTTCTCCGGCGAGTTCGGCTTTGTCTGCGCCCGCACCGGTTCCGCCGCGTTGACGAAGGCGCGGTAAGCCCGCTCGATCGCCGCGTTCTGTTTCTCCGGCGGCTGATCGACAAGGTCGGCGAGTGCGCCCATGGTCAGATCCTCAAAATAGCGTTTGAAGGTCTTGGTTTTCATGATGCTCTCCACCATCCGGGCAGACTGCACCTGCGGCTCGAACAGCGTGTCCTTCTCCGGAACATTCGTGTGATCGTAAGCCTCCAGTATCGTTTTGTGCGCCATCAGATTCCCCAGCGTATAGCGAAGCGCATTCTCCGGATCGGCGACCGTCATATCCGTTTTCTTTTCGCCGATGCTGCCCGTGTCGAGAATGACCTGACGCAGCTGGGCATAGTCCTCTTCGATCGCCGCCTGGATTTTCTGCCGAAGCGCGGTATCGGGCGTTTCTGCCGCCGGTTCCGCATCCTTCGGGGCCGCGGGCTCCTCCGTCTTCTGCGCCTGCGCCGGTTCGTTCTGTCCGGCCTCCGGCCCCTTCAGGACACGCTGAGCGACGGGCACCTCACTCGGCAGATAGATCGCAGACGCATACTTTATGCTGCCGACAGCACAGAACGTTTCAAAGTTGCCGCCGGATTGATTCAGCGGGTCGGCGCCTTCGAGGGGATTGATCAGTTTTCTGTCCTGATATTTGGCAGTGGGAAACTCCGGGGGTATATTCGTGCATCTTCCCTCCGCGTCAAATTTCAGATCCTGCAGGAAGGTGAGAGACAGTTTCTCTCTTTTGACCACTGACATCAGGCTCACGGTAGTTTCCAGTGGCCTGGCCTTCCCGGGAATGGGGTTCTCATAACCGAGGGAGTCAAGAACCTTCAGCTGATCCCCCTCGATACCCACGATCGTTATAAAGTGGTTGCCGTTGCGAAGCGCAATGGGACTCCGATGCACAAGCAGTGCATCGAGTATGTTCTGCCTTGCGGTCTGATAGGCGTCGGCACGCTTTTGGGGCGTATTCAAACCCGTGAAGGCCACCTGACGCAGCGCCGTTCCGGGCAGCACTTTCCCGGTCAGATCCGCCAGTTCGTAGGGACTGTACACATCATCTCTGAGGACGCCCTTCACGCGTTCAACATCGGTTTCGCCGAACTCGTTCACACCCACAGCCGGCCGGAAGCCGCGCACCATGCGCTGATCGAGCCGGACGCCGCGGCTTTGCAGCAGCATGGCATAGGCGCAGCTCCAGCAGCCGTTACCGGTGCTCTGGTGCTGATAAAGGCCCTGATACCCATCCAGCCGGGCGCCGTTCTCCGTTTTCTCCGTCGGAAAGATCGGCACGCGTTCCTGCTCCAGGCTTTTTTGCTCCATTTCATCCAGATAGAAGCTGTTCTCGATGCGGGCTTCCAGATATGCTTTGTCGTGCCTGGTCAGCGTTCCCGCATTTTTCACATAATACGCCGCCAGATCGTTGCGGTCGCCCGTGAGACAGATTTCGTTATCCAGACTGCTGAACTCCTCACGCGGGAAAGACACTCCCAGCCGCAGCGCCCTTGCTTTCAGTTCTTCCAGCAGCTCATCCGCCTCCCGCTGCTGTTCCTCTGTCAGCTTCCAGTCCCGGGGCGGGACGATCTTTTTCGCGAATGGTCTCATCTCGAACTGGAGCTTTGCTGTTGCATCGCCGGAGAACACGCCGCACATCCGGAGCACATCCGGGTTCTTGACCACTCCGTCGGTCATCATTTCCGGAATATCTTTCGCCAGAGCATAGAACAGTCTCTGGCATTTTGCCGAAAACCGATTAAACCCGGCTTCATCCGGCTCCCTGTCTCCCTCGGGTCCGAATATCTCATCATGCAGATTGGCAAGCTCCGCCATTTGATCTACTGTTCTCTCCAGTTTTCCCAATCCCGTGGTCTCGGGGATGACCAAAAGCTGCTGTCTCAGATTCGCACACAGGGAGCGCAGCCCCGTGCGGATAAACGTACTTTCATGCGGCATTTTTTCCTCCTTTTCCCGCCGCTCCGCCGTCGGAGCGTAAGCGGACGCGAACAGCGCCGCGTCCGTCCTGTTTCGGGATCATCCTGTTTTCTGCTCCGGCATCCGTTGTGTGCCGGCCCTCATGATATGGAAAGGCGGCCCGGACGTGATTCCTGGCGGGCCGTCGATCACTTTTCTTCCTTCTTAGCGGAGAAATAGCCGCCGGGGGTGGGGCGAACGCCCTTGGCCAGCATATCGTCCCAATCGGGCTCGGGCAGAGGCTTGCCATTCTCGTCGCGCTGGATGTGCAGCTCCACGTCCATCAGGTCAGCCAGATACAGCTCGGTCAGCTGCGCACGGAGGCAGGTGGGGAACTGCTTCAGGACCTTATGGAACACGATGCACTTGCGGCACTGGCCGTAGAAGGGGCAGTGGGTGTTCCAGCAGTCGCACTTCATCTTGTCGGCCTGCGCGCCGTAACGCATGGCGTCGCGCATATCGCCGCGCATGACGCTGGGGCCGTTGAAGCGCCACTTGTTCTTGTCGGGCTGCTCCAGCCAGTTCTTGTCCGGCGTGCCTTCCGCCAGCTCCTTGGGGCTCTGCATCTTCGGCATCGGGGGCATCTTGCTGGGATCGATCTTGCTGGGGTCAAACTTGCTGGGGTCGAACTTGCTGGGATCGAACTTGTTGTCGTCCATTTTTAGCATCCTTTCTGTATATCGCCGTTGTTTTGTTTTTCTTTTTCAGTTCTTTTTACCACAATTCTTCATATTTTGCAAGCTAAATTCGCAGATGATTTGCGTTTTCCCGAAATTTCTGCGTTTCGCGCTCCGGAATTGCATGATTTTGGTAATTATCCGGGTTTTTCGGTCTTTTCCCGAAAACATCCGCAGAAAACAGCGCCGTCCGCATTTTTTAGTCTTGTGATTTTTCCCGCAGATGTTATACTGAATCATAAGAGGAATCGATCTATGTGAGTGTGGTGGATCAGATGATACGTTTTCTGGCAAAGCTGCGGGATCTTGCCTGCTACTGCGGGCTTTCCAAAGAAGAATACCGCTCGATCAAGAAAGAAGCCTACGTCAGCAACTTTCAGGTATGGAAGCATCTCCACGTGCTGCTCTTTCTCGGCTATGCCGTCATGATGGCGGCATTCAGTATGCAGGACGGGGGATCGCCATACGCGTATGTTCAGCTGGGCATGATGACCTATCTGGCCGTCGTCAGCATCCTGTTCTACTCTGCTTTCCGAAAACCGGATGCGCTGTTCCCCCAGTTCGTCATCTACCTGACCATGATCCTGCTCCTGCTGGCTGCGATGCTGATCTCCGTTCTGGAGCCGGGATCCCGCTCCGTCACGTTCATCGTGCTGCTGGTCATGCTGCCCATGTTCATGATCGACAAGCCGTATTACATGGCGATCCTGCTCTCCGGCGCAGTTGTCGTCTACCTGCTGGTGACCTATCCTGTCCTTTCGCCGAAGGACTTTCGCTATGACTCGTATTTCACGGTCTTCTACGGGGTCTTCGGCATCATTGTCAACGCCTTTTATAATTATCTCCGCATCCGCGAATTTCAGCTGCGGCAGCGGGAGCTGAATTATATCGCGGAGGAGCAGAAATCCAGCGAGGAGACCGGCAGGCTGAACACGGCGCTGAAAAAGATGAGTGAAAGCGCGTTGGAGCTGCTGGGCGACGTGGTGGAGGGCCGGGACGCGGAGAGCGGCGAGCACATCCACCGGGTGAAGGGCTATACCTACCTGCTCGCCACGCAGGTCATGCACGACCTGCCCGAATACAAGCTGGACCCCTATACCGTGGACCTGATCGCTTTCACCTCCGCCCTGCACGACGTGGGCAAGATCTCCATCGCGGACGCCATTCTCTGCAAACCAGGCAAGCTGACGGACGATGAATTTGAGGCCATGAAGACCCACTGCGAAAAGGGCTGCGCCATCATCGCCAAGATGGCTGACCGGTGGAGTCCGGAATATCTGGAAATGGGCATGACCATCTGTATGAACCACCATGAGAAGTGGGATGGGCGGGGTTATCCCCGCGGGCTCAAGGGGGACGAGATCCCCATCGCCGCGCAGATCGTTTCCATCGCGGATATCTACGACGCGCTCACCACCAAGCGTGTCTATAAGGATGCGTATTCACACGACAGGGCCTATCGCATGATCCTCGACGGAGAGTGCGGCGCTTTTTCCGAAAAGCTGCTGGGCTGCTTCCGTCGGTGCCACGAGCAGTTCAAGGCCCATGCGCGCAATCCGATGGAGCTGCAGCTGCAGGACCGGGACTATGAGCTGGTATCCCTCGCAAATCCGGAGGAGAGCTTCGTCATCGGTCTGCATGACGGTGACCGCACCCTGCGGGAAAAGCTCCGGCTGGATGAGGAGCTGAGCGTGATGGAAAGCCTGAGCGAGACCTTCTGCTATGTGTGCTATGTGAATATGCGCACAAATGAGGTCATCCGTTTCAAGGCGGACAAGCAGTTCACCCGCATTCTGGACAGCTACGGCAGCGCAATGGCGTCCCACGAGCGGTTTGACAAGCTGCTCAATTCCATCATCGTCTCCGAGGATTACGATGCTTTCCGGGCGGCGACCGAACGGACAAAGGCCACCGCGCAGCTGCGGGAAAGCGGCCATCTGACCACGGACTTCCGCATCCGTCTGGAGGACGGTGTGCATTACTGCCGGATGCGTCTCTCGTTGGATCCCAAGCATCCGGACGCGGTGATCGTGGGCATCTCCAAGCGGGACGAGGAACACCGCATGGAAACGGAGTATCTGGAACTGCAGCACGAGCTGGAGATCGCCCGCCGGGAAATG
The DNA here is from genome assembly GCA_045628925.1 of Oscillospiraceae bacterium. GTDB lineage: Bacteria > Bacillota > Clostridia > Oscillospirales > Oscillospiraceae > UBA1774. The sequence continues at coordinate 5,633 of JAZQQF010000141.1, forward strand.
GAAAACCGGGAAAAGCTGGCGGACCGGCTGGCTGTGATCGACTGCATCAGCAGCGAGTATGACTACGTCTGCTCCCTGAACGCGGACACGATGCACGTGGTCGTCTACCGGGCGGAAGCGTGGATCCGGGATATGTTCAAGAATCTGGAGGATATCATCGTCTCGCCCGAGGTGCGGAACAGCACGCTGCAGGGCATCATCCACCCGGATGATTTCGAGCAGTTCCAGCAGGCCTCCCGCCATGAGATGGTGCTGAAGGGGCTGGCAGCCTCCGGAAGCTACAGCGTCAACTACCGCGCCTATAAATACGGGCAGCTGGTGCATTACCAGACCCGCTACACACTGGATCAAAAGGATCCCAAGCGTATCATCATCGGTCTGCGCTCCACCGGCATCGTGCAGGGCTCCGACCCCCGCTGAACGTGCCGCGTACCGTCCCTCCCGCCGATACGCGGCGACGGTTCCGATTCCTGACCGAAATCAAACAGAAAGAGGGTATCTCCATATGTTCACAGCAGATATGCCGATCCGCATCGGCACCAAAACAGCCAAAAACCGCATCACCATGGCCCCCACGGTGAAATTCGTCGCACCGGAGGACGGCAAGGTGACGGATTTCTTCGTGCGCCACTATGCGCTCCGCGCGCAGCACGGCTGCGGCTTCATCTGCGTGGAGGCCACCTGCATCACGCCGGAGGGCCGCCTCTCCCCCAATCAGCTGGGCCTTTGGGATGACGCGCAGATCGAAGGCCACAGGCGCATCGCGGACGCCTGCCATCAGTACGGGGCGCTGGTCGTCCCCCAGATCCACCACGGCGGCATGGGCACTCACCCTGCCTGCGGCCCCATGGTCGGCCCCAGCGCCATGAAGCGGCGCTTCGGTCCCTATGAATCCGAGGTGAAGGAGCTGACGGTGGACGAGATCCATCGCATCATCGGCCTGTATCGGGACGCGGCCGTCCGTGCGCAGAAGGCGGGCTATGACGGAGTGCAGCTCCACGCCTGCCACAGCTATCTCATCAACGATTTCGCCTCCGGCGCGAATCAGCGCACGGATGAATACGGCGGCAGCCCGGAAAACCGCGCCCGCTTCGGCTGCGAGGTCATCCGCGCCATCCGGGAGGCCTGCGGCGAGGACTTCATTATCTCCGCCCGCGTCTCCGGCATGGATCCCACGGTGGAGGAATCCATTCAGCACGCGGAATGCTACGTGGCCGCCGGCTGCGACTATCTGCAGGTTTCCAACGGCATCGAGCCCAACGACGCGCTGGAGCATGACGAAAGCCTGCCCTATAACAAGGTCGCCTCCCTCGGCGTCCGTCTGCACGAGCATTTCAAGGGCAGAGTGCCCGTCTCCTGCGTGAACGGGCTGCGCACGCCCGAGCAGGTGAAGTATCTGCTGGAAAACGAGCTGGTAGATACCGTCGACCTTGCCTGCGGTCTGCTGGCCGACCCGGCCTTCACGGAGGCCATCCTCACCGGCGCGGACTATCACCGCTGCCTGAGCTGCCCCCATTGTTCGTGGGGTCCCGGCGGCAATCACCGCTGCCCGGCCATGCTGAAGCGCGGCGTGGACGAGTGGGATAACCTGTAACCGCAATAATCACGCCCCCGCCCGAATCATCGGGTGGGGGCGTCGTTCTGTTCCGATATTCTACGGCTCGACCTTCGTGTATTCCTCCGTGACGGGGGCAGCGTCCATCACCATCATGGCGGCGAAAATTTTCCCTTCCCGGTATTCCGGCCACGCATAAGCGCCGAGGCTGGTATCGTAGAGGTTCGGGTTTGCCAGATACACCCGGTACATGGAGCTGTTGTTTTCCCGGATCACGATAAATTCCACCCGTTCCAGTTCTTCCCCGTCAAAGGTGAAAACGGCGGTACTGTCCTCGATCACGATGCCGCTGCGGCCGCAGATCCAAGTTCCCTGCAGCTGGGGCAGATATTCCTCGTCCACCCGGTCATAATACCAGAATTCCGGCTTGTCCGACTTTTCAAACACGGTGGTACGGTCGATGCCGAAGTCATAATGGATGGTCACATAGAGCTTTCCTGCTTCGTGATACAGCTCCGTGATGGAGCCGGTCTTCTGACCGCCCTCGCATACGTCCGTTCCCCGCAGCTCCAGCTCATAGCGGTCCACCGGGTTCGCGTCCGCGGCCGGAAACGGAATGGTCCCTTCGGCCAGATACGTGTCCCGGTACTTCAGCTTGAAAACGAAGTCCTCGATGATGACGCGGGTCGCGTAGTCCCCCGTTACCCATTCGCCCTGCAGGGCGTCCAGCAGACCGTCGTCTTCCCGGACCATGCCCGGCCCGTCCATGATCTGATTCCGGATCCGGGCCCGTAGGATGAACAGCGCCGCCGCGGCGATGACGACGACCGCCGCAAGGCAGATCAGCAGGATCTTCCACACGTTTCTCATAGCAGCTCCTTTCCACGCGCATTTTTCCGATTCTTACTGTCATGATACCATATCCGCTTCCCCGCCCGCAAG
>JAZQQF010000142.1:0-2592 GCA_045628925.1 Oscillospiraceae bacterium
CCCGCCAGCACATAGAGGGTTTCCGCCGGCTTCGGCTTCACCTGAAAGAATGAGCGGGGGGAGAGGCGGAAGCGCAGGCCGGACAGCGTGATCTCCACGGTGTCGCTGCCCCAGAGGGTGAGAAACTCCCCGGAGAGGACGGCGTTCCCTTCGCTGCGGTTCACGTTCCAGATGATGCTTTTCACCTCCGGCAGCGCGGCGCGCAGACGCTCGATCAGCCCGGCCTCCTGCTTCGGCTTCCCGGCCGCCACGATGCAGACCATGCCGCTGCGAACAAACAGATGCCGCACAAGGCCCTTATGCTTCGCTTCGTCCCACGCCGGGATGCGGCACGCTTCCATCCATTCCCGCAGGGCTTTTGCCGCCCGTCCCGCGTCCTCGCGCTGCAGGCGGCAATCCGCCACGGGGATCACGTCGTGGCTCCGCGCCCGGTAGGACCCCGTGGCGGGCTTTCCGGCAGCGTCCGTGCCCACGGCGAAAATGGCCTTGGCGCGGTAGCGCTCCGTTTCCGGCGCGGGGACGATGCGCTCCGCCCGCAGCGCCAGCCCGCCGATGCGCTGAAAGGCGTCGTTCACCCGCTGGAGCTTCCATTCCAGCTCGCCTGCATAGTCCGTATGCTGCCAGTCGCAGCCGCCGCACTTCCCATAGTGCGGGCAATCGGGGACGACGCGGTGGGGGGAGACGCTGCGGCGCTCCAGCACCCGGGCATAGACCGCCGTGCGGCTTACCTTTAATAACTGGATGCGGCAATCCTCGTCGGGCAGCGCGTCGCGGATGAACACCGCCCGGCCGCCGATGCGGGCAACGCCCATGCCCTCGCTGGTGCAGCCGGTGACGGTGCAGTCATATTCCTGATTCTTCTGCAGTTCATCCAAGGCGGCTGCCCTCCTTTTTCACCTCCCAGCCCGGCAGCGGCAGACGCTGCATGGCGTGGAAGGTCTTGATCTTGAAATCCTTCCGTTCTTTGGAAACGGCGTACATATATTCCTTCACCAGCGCCCGTTTGCTGGTCTTGTCCATGGGGCAGGTGCTTTCCACGATGGGAAAGCTGTATTTCCGCGCAAGGCCGATAATGCGCTTTTCCTCCGCATAGAGCATGGGGCGGATCTGCGTGATGCCGCTGCGATCCATGTTCGTCACCGGCTCGAAGCAGCTGATGCGCCCTTCATAGATGAGGCTCAGCAGGAAGGTCTCCACCGCGTCGTCCATGTGATGCCCCAGCGCGGCCTTATTGGCCCCCAGCGCGTGCAGTCGGTCATTGAACGCGCCCTTGCGCATTTTCACGCAGAGAGAGCAGGGATTTTTCTCCTGCCGCTCGTCAAACACCACGTCGCGGATGTCGCTCTGCACGAAATCATAGGGAACGCCCAGCTCCTCGCAGAAGGCCCGGACGGGGGAGAAGTCCATATCCGGGAAGCCGAGGCCGATGGTGACGCCCAGCAGCGTGAACTTTTTCGGGTAGTAGCGCCGGAGGGAATTGGGCGCGCAGAGGAGCGCCATGGAGTCCTTCCCGCCGCTGAGGCCCACCGCCACCACGTCGCCGTCCTGTATCATGTCATAGTCTTCCACGCAGCGGCGCACAAGACCGGTAAACTGTTCCATTCCGCACCTCGAAAAAAGAAAAATCGAAATTGAGATATCGGGAGAAAACGGGAGAAAAACGAAGGAAAACGGAGATTGAAAATTATAAATAAAATTTCTTCAAAAAGCGGTTGACATTGCTGTCAGCTTATGGTATAAAAACAAGGCTTTCACAGCTATTTTAATGGTTTGGCGGACAATAGTCAATCCGCCTTTCACGTTTATTGGAGGTCAGAAGAATGTCCACTTACATGGCAAACAAAGCCACCGTGGAGCGCAAATGGTATGTTCTTGACGCTGCGGACAAGCCCCTGGGCCGCACCGCCGTCATCGCTGCCGATCTGCTCCGCGGCAAGCTCAAACCCACCTACACTCCCCATGTTGACTGCGGCGATTTCGTCGTTGGCATCAACGCTGACAAGGCTCTTCTCACCGGCAAAAAGCTGGATCAGAAGTACTACCGCACCCATTCCGGCTATGCCGGCGGTCTGCATGAGACCAAATACCGCGACCTGATGGCCAAACGTCCCGACTTCGCGTTCGAGCTGGCCGTGAAGGGCATGCTGGGCAAGAACAAGCTGCGCGACGCACAGCTCAAGCGCCTGAAGGTCTATGCCGGCAGCGAGCATAAGCACGCCGCCCAGAAGCCCGAAGCTTATCAGGGTTAAGGAGGAGAAGAACGATGTATACCAGCAAGAAGGCTTACCTGTACGGCACCGGCCGCCGCAAGAGCTCCGTTGCCAGAGTTCATCTTTTCCCGGGCGGCACCGGCGCGATCACCATCAATGGCCGCGACATCGATGATTATTTCGGCCTTGAGACTCTGAAGCTCATCGTCCGTCAGCCCCTTGAGACGGTTGACCTGCTTGGCAAGGTCGATATCGTTGCCACCGTTTCCGGCGGCGGCGTTTCCGGTCAGGCCGGCGCCATCCGCCACGGCGTTGCCCGCGCCCTGCTGCAGGTGGACGCCAATTACCGCGCTGCGCTGAAGGCCGCCGGTTTCCTGGCCCC
>JAZQQF010000143.1:0-2080 GCA_045628925.1 Oscillospiraceae bacterium
GGGATCTGTCGGACAGTTCCGCGTTCTTGTTGCGTTTGCCCTTGACCTTATACCCCAGGGGCGGGATGATGCCGAAATTGATGTTCATGGGCTGGAACGCTCCTACGCTCTGATTGCTGACATAGAGGCCCAGAGCGCCTACGGCGGGTTCCTGTGGGAAATCAATAGGCGGCAGTCCCAAAAGCCGCCGGGCGGTCTCCACGCCCACCAGAAAGCCGCTGGCGCAGGACTCCACATAGCCCTCCACGCCGGTCATCTGCCCGGCAAAGCTGATACGCGGCTCACGCTTCAGCCGATAGTAGCGATCCAGCAGGCGGGGCGAATCCAGATAGGTATTCCGGTGCATGACCCCGTAACGCATATACTCCGCGTTTTTCAGCGCCGGGATGAGGGAAAAGACCCGCTTCTGTTCCCCGAAGGTCAAATGGGTCTGGAAGCCCACGATGTTATACAGCGTCCCCTCGAAATTATCCCGCCGCAGCTGCACCACGGCATAAGGCTCCTTCCCGGTCTTCGGATCGGTAATGCCGCGGGGCTTCAGCGGCCCGTAGCGCAGGGTATCCACGCCCCGGCGGGCCATGACCTCCACGGGCATACAGCCCTCAAAAACGCCGCTGTCCTCAAAGCCGTGAACGTGGGCCTGCTGCGCCGTGCAAAGCTCCTGATGGAACAGCAGGTATTCCTCCTTCGTCATGGGGCAGTTGATATAGTCCGGCGTGCCCTTGTCATAGCGGGAGGCGAAAAACGCGCTCTCCATGTCCACGCTCTCCATCGTGACGATGGGCGCGGCCGCGTCATAGAAATGCAGGTCGGTATGCTCGCCCAGGAGCCGGAGGATGGTATCGGAAAGGGCGTCGCTGGTGAGCGGCCCGGTGGCGATGATGACGGTGCCCTCCGGGATCTCGGTGATCTCCCCGGCTCGGACTTCAATATTCTCCCGGCTGCGGATGAAATCCGTGACGGTCTGTGAAAAGCCGTTCCGATCCACCGCGAGGGCGCTGCCCGCCTCCACCCGGTTCGCGTCCGCCGCGCGCATGATGAGCGAATCCAGCAGGCGCATCTCTTCTTTCAGAAGGCCCACCGCGTTGCCCGGGTCGGCGGAGCGGAGGGAATTGGAGCAGACCAGCTCCGCAAAGTTATCGGAAACGTGGGCCGGGCTTTTTTTCTCCGGCTTCATCTCGCAGAGCAGCACGGGGATGCCCCGCTTCGACAGCTGCCACGCGGCTTCGCAGCCCGCGAGGCCCGCACCCACGACGGTCACCCGCTCTGTCATGCTTCTTCCTCCGTCTTTTTCTTCCGGGAGGCTGTCTTCTTTTCTCCTGCGGTCTTTGTCGTCGTCTTCTTCGCGCCGGTCTTCTTCGCCGGCGTTTTGGCGGCGGATCTTGCAGTCTTGGCGGTCTTCGCCGGCTTCTTCTCCGGCGCAGCATCTGCCGCTGCCGATTCCGCAGGGGCGGTCTCCCCTTCGGCGGTCTCCGTTTTCTTCTTATAGCCCCGCTGATCCTCCGGCAGGAAGTTGGGGCATTCCGCGTTGATGCAGAAAGGCTTCTTATACCCTCTGCCGGAACGCTTGAACATGGTCTTGCCGCATTCCGGGCAATCGTCCTTCACCGGCACATCCCACGTCATGAATCCGCATTCGTTCAGATTATCACAGGCATAGAAGGTATAGCCCTTGCGGGAGGTGCGCTTCAGAATGCGGCTGCCGCACTTGGGGCAGCGGCCCGGCATCTCGATGACAAGGGGCTTTGTAAACTTGCAGTCCGGGTAGCCGGGACAGCCGAGGAAACGCCCGAAGCGGCTGCTCTTTACCACCAGATTCTTACCGCAGTTGGGGCAGATCTCGCTGGTGACCTCGTCCGGCACCTTGATGCGCACGCCCTTCAGGCTCACCTCCGCATCGTCCAGTGTCTGCTTGAAGCCGCCGTAAAAGTCCGACAGAACGTCCTTCCATGGCTTCTTGCCCTCCTCCACCTGATCCAGCTGAGCCTCCATATTGGCGGTGAACTGCACGTCCACGATGTCGCCGAAACGGTCCTCCATGAACTTCGTCACGGTCTCACCCAGCGCGGTGGGATGCAGG
>JAZQQF010000144.1:0-6603 GCA_045628925.1 Oscillospiraceae bacterium
GGCAGATCCTTGTCCAGATCGCTGTGGGTGGGACCGGGGGCGATGGCGTTTACGCGGATGCCGTAATCGCCCAGATCAATGGCGAGGAACCGCGTCAGGTGGTTCAGCGCCGCCTTGGAGGCATTGTAGGGCGCCATGGGCTGATCCTTGGCGCTGCCCACGCAGGTGCCGCCGATGGAGGAGATGTTGATGATGCTGCCGCCCTTTTCTGTCATCAGCGGCGCGAGGCAGTAGACGCAGTTGGCCGGGCCGTGGAGGTTCGTGTTCAGCACCCGGTTCCATTCACCGAGGTCCTTGTCATCAAGAAAATGCACCACGGTGGAAACGCCTGCGTTGTTCACCAGCACGTCCAGCGTTCCGAATTTCTCCTTCACGACGGCGGCAGCGGCCTTCACGCTGTCCATGGAGGCGGCGTCGCACTGCACGGCGAACACGTCGGTTCCGTACTGCCGCAGCTGGGCGGCGGCTTCTTCGCCGGAGGCGAGATTGCGGCAGAGGATCGCCACATTGCAGCCGGACTGGGCAAAGGCCGCGCTGATGCCGAGACCGATGCCACGGTTGCCGCCGGTGACGACCACGTTCTTGCCGCGCACGTCGAACACGGCGTTCATATTTTCAATGGGAGGGAGACTCACGTTCATCATCCTTTCCGAATTTATATCTGTTAAAAGTGTATCACAGACACAAAGAAATTGCAATCCTGCGGGAAACCTGCTATGCTGTGTTCAAAAAGAAAACAGGAAGGAAGCGGACCATGGAAGCATTGAACATACTGGTCATGGCGGAGCGGGTCAGCAACGTGATGCTGGATACCGGGGAGGGCGCGGCGGCCTGCCGGGCGCAGTTCCCGGAGATGAACTGGCGCTTTGTGCCGGACGGGAAGGAGACCGAGGCGGATATCCGATGGGCGAACGTCATCACCGGGCATCCCCGGCCCATGTGGCTGAAAAACGCGGAGAACCTCCGCTGGCTCCATATCCAGTCCGCCGGAGTCAACGGCTATGAGCGCCGGGAAATTTACGCCGACCCCGGCCCCATCGTCACCCGGGCCGCGGGCGTCCACGCGCCCGCCATGGCGGAGCACGCGCTGGGGCTGGCCCTGAGCCTTACCCGGCGGCTGCCGGATCTGTATCGGAATCAGATCGCCGGGACGTGGAAGCCCGTCCACGCCACGAAGAACCTCCACGGGGCCACCGCCGTCCTGCTGGGGACGGGCTGGCTGGCGGCAGATCTCGTGCCGCTGCTGAAGCCCTTCGGCTGCCGCATCCTCGGCGTCCGGCGGGATATCGGGAAGGGAACGCCGGAAGGTTATGACGAGGTGTATCCGGTCAGCGCGCTGCACGAAGCGCTGGCGCAGGCGGATTATATCTTCTCCACACTGCCCTATACGGAGGCCACGCGGAAGCTGATGGACGCCGCGGCCTTCGATGCGGTGAAGCCCGGCGCGGTCTTCATCAACATGGGCCGGGGCGGCACGGTGGACACGGACGCGCTGATGGCCGCGCTGGAATCCGGAAAACTGGGCGGCGCGGGGCTGGACGTGACCGACCCGGAGCCGCTGCCGGACGGGCATCCTCTGTGGCGGGCACCGAACCTCATCATCACGCCCCACTGCAGTGCGTGGAGCGACCTCACCGACAAACGGCGCTACGGGCGCTTCCTCGAGCTGCTGGGGATGTTCCTGAACGGGGAGGAGCTGCCCGGGCAGATCGATTTTGAGGCGGGGTACTAAAATATTCGCAAAAGAGCGCAGGCAGGATTTCCCGGCGGAAAATCCCGATTCCGCGCTTGACATACCGCACAATGCGTGGTATAAGAGTATTAAACCGATGACGAAGAGGTAGTAAGCGTTCATCGTTTTCTTCCAGAGAGCCGCGGGTGCTGGGAGCGCGGCAGAAAACAGAGCGCCGAATGGGCCTTCCGAGGGCGAACGGAAAGGGCGGTTGCCTGAGTACGGGAGACGGGGCGGGATCTCCCCGTTAGAAACGGTCGGCATATCAATGGGTATGCGCAGAGAGGGCGCGAGAGCGTCAAGCCGGGTGGCACCGCAGGAGTTATTATCCTGTCCCAGCAGATTTGCGGGGACAGGATTTTTGCATTCACAGGAGGGAAGACCGTGTATCTTCTGGCGAAATACTGGCGCGGCAGCGCCGAAGAATCATAAACCGGACATTGCCTCTGCGGCGGCCCGCCGCGCTTTATTCATACGGAAAGGAACGAATATCATGACAAAAGAAATTCCCTATAAAATCTATCTGGAAGAATCCGAGATGCCGAAGGCGTGGTACAATCTCCGCGCCGATATGATCAACAAGCCCGCGCCCCTGCTGGACGCGAAGACCGGCAAACCCATGACGGCGGAGGAGCTGTCCAAGGTGTTCTGCGCGGACCTTGTGCAGCAGGAGCTGGACGATACCACGCCTTACTTTGAGATCCCCCCCGAGATCCTCAGCTTCTATAAAATGTACCGGCCCGCGCCGCTCATCCGGGCCTACTGTCTGGAAGAAAAGCTGCAGACCCCGGCGAAAATCTACTATAAGTTCGCGGGCAACAATACCTCCGGCAGCCATAAGCTGAACAGCGCCATCGCGCAGGCCTATTATGCCAAGAAGCGGGGCCTCAGGGGCGTTACCACCGAGACCGGCGCGGGCCAGTGGGGCACCGCGCTGAGCATGGCCTGCTCCTATCTGGAGCTGGACTGCAAGGTCTACATGGTCAAGGTGAGCTATGAGCAGAAGCCCTTCCGCCGCGAGGTCATGCGGACCTACGGCGCGTCCGTCACCCCGTCCCCGTCCATGGAGACCGCGGTTGGCCGGAAGATCCTCGAAGCCCATCCGGGCACCGGCGGCAGCCTCGGCTGCGCCATTTCCGAAGCGGTGGAGAAGGCCACCACCACGGAGGGCTACCGCTATGTGCTGGGCAGCGTGCTGAATCAGGTCATGCTGCACCAGTCCATCATCGGTCTGGAAACCAAGGCCGCCATGGAAAAATACGACATCAAGCCCGACGTCATCATCGGCTGCGCCGGCGGCGGCTCCAATCTGGGCGGCCTGATCGCGCCCTTCATGGGCGAGAAGCTCCGGGGCGAGGCGGATTACCGCATCATCGCCGTGGAGCCCGCGTCCTGCCCCAGCCTGACGAGAGGCGTTTACGCTTATGACTACTGCGACACCGGCATGATCTGCCCGCTGGCGAAAATGTATACGCTGGGCAGCGGCTTCATCCCCTCCGCGAACCACGCCGGCGGCCTCCGGTATCACGGCATGAACCCCGCCCTGAGCCAGCTCCGGGCCGACGGGCTGCTGGAAGCGGTGAGCGTGAAGCAGACCGAGGTGTTTGCCGCCGCCGAGGAGTTTGCCCGCGTGGAGGGCATCCTGCCCGCGCCGGAAAGCTCCCACGCCATCAAGGTGGCGCTGGACATGGCGAAGGAATGCAAAAAGACCGGGGAGGAGAAGACCATCGTCTTCGGCCTCACCGGCACCGGTTATTTCGATATGTACGCTTATGAGAAGTTCCACGACGGGAAGATGGAGGACTACATCCCCTCCGACGAGGAGCTGGCCGAAGCGGTGAAGAACCTGCCGAAGGCGTAAAGAAAACGAAATCCGTCCTTCGGACGGGTGAAATTCGCCTCCGGCGAGCGAAATCGCTGACACGGCGAAATTCGCTGCGGCGAACTGAATGGAATAAACCAAAAGAGGAAACTCGCAGCGAATGCGAATTTCCTCTTTTTTATGTCTGCACGGTTTCATTCGAACTGCGCGGGCGTTTATGCCTCCGGCGGCCTGTATTTCAGCAGCGAATCCGGCGTGCAGTCCAGCACAAAGCAGAGGCGGGCGAGAATATCCGGATCCATCTTCTCCACGTCGCCCCGATACTAGCGGTCAATGACCTCAAAACGGACGTTGACGCTGCGGGCAAGCTCATTTCGGTTGATGCCGCGGGCGTCCATGAGTTCCTTCAGATGCAGCTCGATTTGCCCATAGTGCTGCGAGGTTACCAGCGTTTTTTCCATCTTATTCCCCATACGCCGCCAAAATCCCCTTCACGTAATCCCGGAACGCGGCTGCCTCCTCGCCCGGCGATAAAATCTCCGCCTCCGCGCCGAAGCCGCAGAGCCAGCCGTAAAACTGCGGGCTGACCGCCACGCGCACGGTGCAGGTGAAATGCTCGTCCCCGTCCGGCACCAGCATCAGCTCCTGCCCGAAGCGATCCAGCACGGAGTTCGCCAGATGGCGGGCGAAGCGGAGCCGCAGCTCCTTTTCCTCCCGCCGGAACATCCCGAAGACCCGGCTGTCATACCGGGCCATGTCTTCCTTTTCAAAGACCTCGCCGCCCTCCCGGGGATCGTCGACGGTCTGCATATCGGTCATCTTATCCACCCGGTAATGGCGGAGCAGGGCAGAGGCTGCGTCATAGGCCACCAGATAGTAGTTCTCATCTGCCCACGTGAGCGCCCACGGGCTGACCTGATAGAAGGCGCCGTCCTTCCGGAAAACTCTGGATTTATCCACGCCGTAGTCAAAATAACGGAACCGGATCTGCCGGTCGTCCGCGATGGCGGTGTGGATGCAGTCCACGTTATAATAGATGCGCTCATTCATGGTCTTGACCCGGTTCATGACGAAGACCTGACGGTGGAGCTGCCGGGCTTCGCCCTTGCTGGTCAGGCCTTCCAGCTTCTGGATCAGCTCCTCGCTCTTTTTCCGGGTGATGAATTTGGAGGCCTGCACGCTGTCCACCAGCAGCTTCAGCTCCGGCAGCTCGAATGCGCGGGAAGCAAGATAATACTGCCCCTGATCGCCGACGATGTCTGCCCCGTAGCGCTTCAGCGCGTCGATATCCTCATACAGGCTCTTGCGCTCGGCGGTGATATCATAGCGGCCAAGCTCCTCGACCATGTCCCGGATGCTGACCGGGTGCTGCTCATCGCTCTGCTCCTCCAGAAAGCGGAGCAGATACAGAATTTTCAGACGCTGATTGGGGGTCTTTGCCATGTTTCCCGCCTCCTTTTCAGCCTATTTTATCGCATTGACAGATATTCGGCAAGAGAGTATAGTAGAAATATGGAAACTGGATTTTGTGCGTTCAGCGGTCACCGGGAGATCCCGGCGGCGGCTATGGAGCCGCTGCAGCGGCTGCTGCGGGAGAAGATCGCCCGCATGAGCGCGGAGGGAGTCGGCGGCTTTCTCTGCGGCGGCGCCATGGGCTTTGATACGCTGGCGGCGGAGGCCGTGCTGGCGGAACGCATCCGCGTTCCGCACCTGACGCTGACGCTGGCCCTGCCCTGCCGCGAACAGAGCGAGCATTGGCCCCTTTGGGCCAAAAGAGAATATGACCGCATCCGGGAAGCTGCGGACGAGGTCATCTATATTTCCGAGACCTATACCCGCTTCTGCATGATGCAGCGAAACCGTTTCCTTGTGGACCACGCTGACCGCCTTGTCTGTTATCTGACCTCGGAGAAGGGCGGAACGGCCGCCACCGTGCGCTATGCCCTCCAGCAGGGCGTGCCGGTGGAAAATCTGGCCATGGAACTGGATCAATGAAAATCACGATATGGAGGAACCTGTAATGTCTGAAAAATGGTATGATTCCATCCCCAAGCTGGGCTTTGGCCTGATGCGCCTGCCCACCATCCCCGGCGGCGGCCAGAAGGACATCGACTTTGAGAAAGTGCAGGAAATGATCGACCTGTATATGTCCCGCGGCTTTACGTATTTCGACACCGCCTATGTTTATCATGAGGGCCACAGCGAGGAAGTCGTCAAGAAGTGCCTGCTGCCCAAGTATCCCCGCGACAGCTTCCAGGTCGTGGACAAGATCCCCCTCTGGGGCATCAAAAAGTATGAGGATTATGAGCCCATCCTCCGCACCCAGCTGGAGCGCACGGGTCTGGAATATCTGGATGTGCTGTTCCTCCACGGCATCGGCACCTCCCAGTTCAAGCTCATCGAGGAGACAAAGGGCTTCGAGTTCCTGAAGTGGGCCAAGGCACAGGGCCTCGTGAAGCACATCGGTTTCAGCTACCACAGCCCCGCCATGGAGCTGGACGAACTGCTGGACAAGCATCCCGAGGTGGAGGTCGTGCAGCTGCAGATCAACTATCTGGACTGGGAGAGCGAATCCGTTCAGTCCCATGCCTGCTATGAGGCCTGCCGCCGCCACGGCGTGGGCGTCACCATCATGGAGCCGGTGAAGGGCGGCAGCCTGGCGAATCCCCATCCCGATGTGGTGAAGCTCTTCAAGGATGCGAACCCCGATGTGAGCGTGGCTTCCTGGGCCGTCCGCTTCGCCGCCTCGCTGGACGGCATCATCACCGTTCTCAGCGGCATGAGCACCATCGAGCAGGTGGAGGACAACACGAACACCATGATGAACTTCAAGCCCCTGACCAGTGAGGAACGCAAGGTCATCAACGCGGCGGTGACGAAGTTCAACTCCATCCCCCTCATTCCCTGCACCGGCTGCCGCTACTGCGCGCCCGACTGCCCGCAGAAGATCAACATTCCCGGCATCCTCAGCCTGATGAACGACTACACCAAGTATCAGACCATCAACGCCCGCGGCTTCGGCATGACCGTGGGGCAGGGCGGCAAGCCC
>JAZQQF010000145.1:0-7924 GCA_045628925.1 Oscillospiraceae bacterium
GCTGCCGTAGCCATACAGCACGCCGATGGCGGGAAGCGCGCATTTCTTCGCGCCCAGTATGTCATGCTCCCGGTCGCCCACCATGACCGTCTCGCCGGGGGTGACGCCCAGCGTATCCATGGCGTATTGGATGACCTCCCACTTCTCCGTCCGCGTTTCCTCCATCGTGCTGCCACAGACGGCCTCGAAATACGCTTTCAGCCCGAAATGCTCGATGATGCGCACGGAAAACGGCTCCGGCTTGCTGGTGGCCACGGCGAGGCGCAGCCCCGCGTCCCTGAGCCTCCGCAGCATCCCCGGCACGGCGGGATACAGCTCGTTTTCAAACAGCCCCTTGTCCGCGAAATGCTCCCGGTATTTGACCACGGCGTCCTCGCACTGGGCCTCGTCGAGGCCGTAGTATTCGTGAAAGCTCCATTTCAGCGGCGGGCCGATGAACTTATAAAGCGCCTCTCTTGCGGGCGGCTCGATGCCCATGCGCCGCAGCGCGTGCATGACGGAATTGGTGATGCCCAGCCCGGGGTCGGTGAGCGTCCCGTCCAGATCAAAGAAAACGGTCGTGATGTTCATGGTCGTACCTCACAGATTCGGAAAAGGCAGCGCCGGGTGGCGCTGCCTTTGGGGATTTTTTTGGGGGGGAAGGATTACTTCTTCCACGCGTCGTCCTGCCAGTCCGCTTCCATGCAGGCGCGGCAGGAGTCGCACTTCTTGCCCGGGAAGAGCTTGCACATGACCGGGCCGTTATACCACATTTCCCTGGAGCCGCCGGGCAGATCATAGATGCCGCCGAACATACCCTGCATCAGGGCGGCCTGGAAGAACACGGGCTTGTTGACCTCCATGAAGTTCAGGGGGCAGTGATACACGCCCGCGGGCACGCGGATGATGGTGGGCTCTTCGATGACGAAGGTCTCAGCGTCCTTGCCGACTTCGCCGAGGGTGAACTCGATGTGGGCGTCGAAATCGAACATATTGGGGAAGCTGCCGCCCAGGAAGATGAGGTATTCATCGCACTTGTGACGATGGGGGAACCGGTCAAGGAAGAAGGGCTTCACGAAGATCTGGAAACCCACGTTGTACTGCGCGCCGGGGAGCTGGCTGGCGCCGCGGAAATAGGCCTGCGGGGAGACGACGTAGCTGGCGTCGGCGTTTTCGGGGACGACTTCGTTGTATTCGGGCTCAAATTTGTGGACGAGTTTTTCGTACATGACAGGACATCCTTTCTGTGTTTTTTAGTATTTACCCGATTATACACGATTCTTTCCCGCATTACAATCCGAAAGTTAGCGCGTTGACAAATTTTCAAAAGGGGATATACTGAGCTTAACAAGCAAAAGCAGGAGGGAATGCCGATGATCACGCTGCGCGTGCCGGATATGATGTGCTCGAACTGCGTCAGGCGCATTACGAAAGCGCTGGAGGCCGAGGGCATGAAGTTCACCGTGTCGCTGGGGAAGAAGACCGTCGAGCTGGACGAAGGGGCGGAAAAGCTCCCCGCCGCCGTCGCCGCGCTGGAGGCTGCCGGGTATAAGACCGAGATCGCCTGAGCTTCGGGGCAGCAGAAAACCCGCCCGAAACGGGCGGGTTTATGACTTTCGCAGAAGTCCGGCGAAGCGTTACACGATGGCGGTGCGCTTCTTCCAGATGCCGGAATAGTAGTAGATGACCGACAGGATGGTGTTCACGTAGGCCGCCATACCGTAGCCGAAGAACCAGCCCATGAGGCCCATGTGGAACCCGTAGGCGAGGATGAGGCTGATGGCGATGCGGCTCACGAACCCGTCCAGCAGGGCGATGATCAGGGTCAGCCGCGCATTGCCGATGCCCTCGATGAAGCTCTGATAGGGGCCCATCATCGTGGTCGCCGGGGTGGAACAGGCCAGCGCCAGCATGAACTTCGGGCAAAGCTCCAGCACGTCCGGGTCAGTCGTGAAGATCGCATACAGCTGCCGGGGGAAGGCAAGGAAGATGACCATGACCACCGCGGCGGTGACGGTGCAGATGATGGCCGACACGCTGACGCACTGCTTCATCCGCTGGGTCTTGCCCGCGCCCATGTTCTGCCCCACCATGGTGCTGCAGGCCACCATCACGCCGTTGATGATGATCCACGGGAACTGCTCGATGCGGGTGCCGGTGCCGAAGGTGGCGGAGGCGGTCAGCCCGTAGCTGTTGACAAAGGCGTTCACGAACAGC
The DNA here is from genome assembly GCA_045628925.1 of Oscillospiraceae bacterium. Classification (GTDB taxonomy): domain Bacteria; phylum Bacillota; class Clostridia; order Oscillospirales; family Oscillospiraceae; genus UBA1774. The sequence continues at coordinate 2,197 of JAZQQF010000145.1, forward strand.
ATGGAGATGCTGATGGCCGCGTTCTGAAACGCGAACGGCACGCCGAGGCGGATGAGGGATTTGAAGATGGCCTTATCCGGCTTGAAGGCGCTGCGGGTAAATTCCAGCCCCAGCTTTTCCCGGATGCGGTAGAGGTAGATGAGCGAGACGACGAGGCTCACGCCCTGACCGAAGATGGTGGCCAGCGCCGCGCCCGCAACGCCCATGTGGAACACCGCCACGGCCACAAGGTCCAGCGCCAGGTTCACCACGGCGGCGACCGCCACGAAGATGAGCGGATGTCTGGAATCGCCCATGCCGCGGAAGATGGCGGACACCATGTTGTAGCCGAAGGTGAACACCGTTCCCGCAAAGGCGATGAGCAGGTAGCTGACAGCTTCCTCAAAGGATTCCGCCGGCGTCTGCAGCAAGCGCAGCAGCGGCCGCGCAAGGCTCATGCCCAGCACCGTGACGAGGATCGCCACGCCGAAGAGCGTCACCGCCAGCGTGCCGATGGCCTTCTGCAGGTCCTTCCGGCGGCCTGCGCCCAGCATCTGGGCGAGGATGATCTGCCCCGCGTTGGAGAAGCCCATGCAGAGCGCCGTGGTCATCCACAGGGTCTGGGAGCAGATGCTCACCGCGCTCAGGCCGCTGGAGCCCACGTAATGTCCCACCACCATCATGTCCACCATGCCGTAGGCCGTCTGCAGCAGGGTGGAGAGCATGAAGGGCAGCGCGAAGCGCATCAGCTTCTTCGGGATGCTGCCGGTGGTAAAATCCTGTATGATCTCATTTGCCATTTCTGAAACCCATTTCTTTCTATCAGAATTTTCCGTAAAATATATTATATCAAGTAACGGGAGCGTGTGCAAGATGGAAAATGCCGTACCGCTGGAAATCGAACGAAAATATCTCATCCGTCTGCCGGACGAGGGGACGCTGGACCGGTTTGCCGTTCGGCGGGATTGGATCGAGCAGACCTATCTCATCCCCGCCGAGAATGGCGTGACCGAGCGCGTCCGCGCCCGCCGCGCACCGGGCGGGGAAGCGAAATATACCCACACGGTGAAGCGCCGCGCCGGGACCTTCAGCCATGAGGAGCAGGAGGAGTCTATTGACTTCGCGGCTTATCAGGCGCTGCTTCGGCGGGCCGACCCGTCGCTGCGGGTCATCCGCAAGACCCGCTGGTGCATCCCCCACGGGGCGTATACGCTGGAAGTGGACCGCTATCCCTTCTGGCCTGACCGGGCGCTGGCGGAGATCGAGCTTCACAGCGAGGCCGAAGCCCCCGCGCTGCCGGATTTCGTGCAGCTCATCCGGGAGGTCACAGGCGAGCGGGCCTACTCCAACCGGAGCCTTGCGGAGGTCGTCCCCTATGAGCCGCTGCCGGGGAGCGTCCGCACCGTGTCGGCGGACCCCATGAAGCGCACGTGGGCGGAGATATCCCTGACGAATATCGAGCATAATTACCGGACGCTGAAAGCCCGCCTGCCGGAAAACACCATCTGCCTCGGCGTGGTCAAGGCGGATTCCTACGGGCACGGAGCGCTGCCGGTGGCGCGGCGGCTGGAAAAGCTCGGCTGCGGGCATCTGGCGGTGGCCTGCATCGACGAGGCGGCGGCCCTGCGCGAAGGCGGCATCACCCTGCCCATCCTCATCCTCGGCCCTACGCCCGCAGCCTGCGCGCCCGACCTTGCGGCGCTGAACGTGACGCAGGCGGTGGGCGATCTGGAACTGGCGAAGGCCCTCAGCGCGGCGCTGCGGCCGGGTCAGACCCTCCGCGTCCACGCGAAGCTGGAGACCGGCATGGGCCGCACCGGCTTCCCGGCAAATGCCGAGGGCGCGGCGGCGCTGGCGGAGGCCATGCTGCTGCCGGGGCTGGATTTCGTGGGCGTGTTCACCCACTTTTCCATGGCGGACGTGCCCGGCGACCCCTATACGGCGGAGCAGTACGGGCGCTTCAAGGCAGCCATCGCGGAAGCGGAGCAGCGCTCCGGGAAGCAATTCCGCCTCGTCCACTGCGCCAATTCCGGCGCGACCATCCACACCCCGCTGGAATACGCGGAGGATATGGCCCGGCCCGGCGTGGCGCTCTATGGATTGTTCCCGGATACGGAGCGGGACGGGGTAGACCTGCGGCCCGTCATGGCATTAAAAAGCCGCGTCGCGGCGGTGACGGCGCATAAGGCGGGCGACACCATCGGCTACGGGCGGACCTACACCTGCCCGCGGGATATGCGCATCGCCGTTCTCCCCATCGGCTACGCGGACGGGCTGCACCGCAGCCTCTCGAACAAACTGGAGGTGGAGCTTTGCGGCGTGCGGGTAAAGCAGGTGGGGCGCATCTGCATGGACCTGTGTATGCTGGATATCACCGACGTGCCGGAGGCGCAGGTAGGCAGCGTGGCCACGGTCTTCGGCGGGCTGGTGAGCGCCGAGGAGGTGGCGGACAGGGCCGGCACCATCCATTATGAGCTTTGCTGCGCGGTGAGCCAGAGAGTGCCGAGAGTCTATATCGGGTAAATAACGAGGGCGCATCCGGACTTCGGATGCGCCCTTTCATATTATTTGATCTCCTGCTCCAATGCGTCAAATTCCGCTGTGGAGAAAAACTCGCCCAGCGTGATGCCGAACCCGTCGCAGAGCTTTTTCAGCGTGACCGAACCGGGATTTTTGCTTTCCCCGTTCAGAATGCTTTTAACGGTCGCCTGCGGGACGGCGGCAATGTTGCTGAGCCGGTTGGGTGTCCAGCCGCGCTCCCGGCAAAGCTCCAGAATGCGCCGGGCGATCGCTTCGCGTGTGTCCATCGGGATTCCTCCAAGTGATTTATCACTTGATATGATAAGAAACTTGGAAGAACAATATTAGTGATACTTCACTAATCCCGAAAAATGTGTTACAATAGGTCATTACAAGGAAGCGGAGGAAGCGACATGACCGATGCAGAGCTTTATCACATCCTGTTTAATGCAATCACCGATGCACTGGAGGCAATACAACAGCTGAATTTCGGGGATGCGCGTACCATCCTGATAGCGGCGCAGCAGAAAACAGAAGAAGCATATCTGGCAAGAGAAGAAACTGAGTGACAAAGCGGGCGAATCCGCGACCCCGGCGAAACGGGCGATTCATGAATCGCCCCTACAGACAGACCGGCACCCCACGAAAACAGAACCCCGGAAGCCATTGGCTTCCGGGGTCAAAGCATTTATGAGGGATTATCCAAAATACTTCACGGCGGCCTCGAACATCCGGATCTGATAATCGCCCGGGACGTTCCGGTAAAGCCCCGCGCCGATGCGCTCGCTGTGGCCCATCTTGCCGAACACGCGCCCATCGGGAGAGGTGATGCCCTCCACCGCGAAGAGGGAGCCGTTGGGGTTGAAGTGGATATCCGCGCTGGCGTTCCCGTCCATGTCCACGTACTGGGTGGCGATCTGCCCGCTCTCCGCCAGTTTGCGGATCAGCTCCTCGGAAGCGAGGAAGCGGCCTTCGCCGTGGGAGATGGGCACGTTGAACACGTCGCCCACGTACACGAGGCCCAGCCACGGGGACTTGTTGGAAGCCACGCGGGTGCGCACGATGCGGCTCTGGTGGCGGGCGATGGTGTTGAAGGTCAGCGTCGGGCAAGTTTCGTCCGTGTCGATGATCTTCCCGTAGGGCACCAGACCCAGTTTGATCAGGGCCTGGAAGCCATTGCAGATGCCGCACATCAGACCGTCACGCCTGTCCAGCAGCTCGGTCACGCCCTCCTTCACCGCGCCATTGCGGAAGAAGGCGGTGATGAATTTGGGGCGGCCGCGCGGTTCGTCGCCGCCGGAGAAGCCGCCGGGGATGAACACCGCCTGCGCGGTCTTCAGCTCGGAAGCGAAGCGCTCCACGCTGCGGGCGATGCCGTCCGCCGTCAGGTTATTGATGACCAAAATCTCCGGCGACCCACCCGCGTCGGCCACGGCCTTGGCGGAATCAAATTCGTAGTTGGTGCCGGGGAAGGCGGGGATGAGGATCTTCGGTTTCGCGCACTTCACCGTGGGCGCGGGACGGGCGGACGCTTCATAGGAGAAGGTCTCCATGCCTCCGGGCGCGTCGGCGATATTGCAGTTATAAACGCTTTCCAGCTTGCCTTCGTAGACGCCCAGCAGCTCCTTGAGGGCGATGCTGTCCGCGCCGAGGGAGATGCAGCCGTCGTCCGTCGTCCAGCCGAGGACGGCTCCGGGCAGGATGTTTTCGGTCAGCTCGAGGATGAACGCGCCGTGGTCATAGCTGAAGAGCTTCTTCACGTTGCAGGAGTCCGCAAAGCGGAAGCCGATGGAGTTACCGAAGGCCATCTTCATGACCGCCTCCGCGTCGCCGCCCATGCCGGGGGTATAGCAGCTGACGGCCTTGCCGGAGCGCAGGAGCGCAGTGACCTGCTCAAACACCTTCAGCAGGGAGGGGATGACGGGCAGGCCGTTTTCATCCGTGTCCGCCGCGAGACGGACGACGGGGTGGCCTGCGGCCTTGAACTCGGGGGAGACGATATCGCTCGTCTTCTGCGTCGTCACGGCGAAGGACACCAGCGTGGGCGGCACATCCAGCTTCTCGAAGGAGCCGGACATACTGTCCTTGCCGCCGATGGCCGCCACGCCCAGCTGCATCTGCGCTTCAAACGCGCCCAGCAGAGCAGAAAGGGGCTTACCCCAGCGGCGCCCGTCTTTGCCCAGCTTTTCAAAGTACTCCTGGAAGGTCAGGTAAACGTCCTTGAATTCCGCGCCGGTGGCGATGAGCTTGCAGACGGATTCCGTCACCGCGAGGAAGGCCCCGTGGTAGGGGCTCATGGAGGAGATGAAGGGGTCGTAGCCCCACGCCATGAGGGAGCAATCGTCCGTGTGCTTCTTCTCCACGCTGATCTTCTGCACCATGGCCTGAATGGGGGTGAGCTGGTTCGCGCCGCCGAAGGGCATCAGCACCGTGCCCGCGCCGATGGTGGAATCGAAACGTTCGCTGAGACCGCGGCGGGAGCAGCAGTTCAGGTCGGAGGCCATGGCGGCATAATTTGCCTTGAAATCGCCGGAGACGGCCTTTTTCTCCATCTGCGGCGCGGCGGCAGAAACGTCGATATGCTTGTCCGCGCCGTTGGAATCGAGAAATTCGCGGCTGATATCCACGATCTGGACACCGTTCCACGTCATGGTCAGGCGTTTCTCTTCCTTCACCCCGGCAACCGGGCAGGCCTGCAGGTTTTCCTGCTCCGCCAGCGCGAGGAAGGCGGGAACGTCCTTCGCTTCGATGACCACCGCCATGCGCTCCTGCGATTCGCTGATGGCCAGCTCCGTCCCGTCCAGACCTTCGTATTTCTTGGGAACGGCGTTCAGGTCGATATCCAGCCCATCGGCCAGCTCGCCGATGGCCACGGACACGCCGCCCGCGCCGAAGTCGTTGCAGCGCTTGATCATGCGGCAGGCGTCACCGTTGCGGAAGAGGCGCTGGAGCTTGCGCTCCTCGGGCGCGTTTCCCTTCTGCACCCCCGCGCCTCAGGTCTCCACACTGTGGGCGTTATGGGCCTTGCTGGATCCCGTCCCGCCGCCGATGCCGTCGCGGCCCGTGCTGCCGCCGAGGAGGATGACCACGTCGCCGGGCTGGGGCGTTTCGCGGCGCACGTTTTCCGCCGGGGCCGCGGCGATGACCGCGCCGATCTCCATGCGCTTGGCTGCGTAGCCGGGGTGGTAGGGCTCATCAACGATGCCGGTGGCAAGGCCGATCTGGTTGC
>JAZQQF010000146.1:0-3431 GCA_045628925.1 Oscillospiraceae bacterium
TGTGCTATCTTCGGATGCTCTCCTCCGGCGACGACCTGAGCTTCCTCCGCACGGTGAACGAACCCCGGCGCAGCATGGGTAAGAAGCGCATCGCCTTCCTGCGGGAGGAAGCGGTGCATGATGACCGCAGCCTTTATGATACGCTGAAGGCGAACCTCTCCCGTCCCATCTTCCACGGCACCAAGGCCGCGGAATACGTTTCGCTCATCGAGGAGCTGCGGGAAGCGAAGGACGGCATGACCCTCACCGACCTGCTGACGCGGGTGCTGAACGAGAGCGGCTATGAGGAATATCTCCGCCTCTGCGGGGCGCAGACAAGGCTGGATAACCTCGCCGAGCTGAAGCAGTCCGTCTTCCAGCTGGAAACGGAGGCGGGCGAAGCCTTCACTCTCAGGGACTATCTGGACACGGCGGCGCTGTTCACCGACCTTGACCGGGAGGAAAAGGCCCAATCCGTCCGGCTCATGACGGCCCATTCCGCCAAGGGGCTGGAATTTCCCACCGTGTTCCTCACCGGCCTGAGCGAGGGGATGTTCCCCTCCCGCAAGACCCTGACGCTGGAGGCACTGGAGGAGGAACGGCGGCTCTGCTACGTGGCCTATACCCGTGCGGGCAGCCGGCTCTATCTCTCCGACGCGGCGGGCCCCATCGAGGCCGGCAGCGTCCGCCTCCCCTCCCGCTTCCTCTTCGATACCGGGCGGGAGAACCTGGACTACGTGGAGGAGCTGGACCCGGCGCTGACGATGCCGGACGCGCTGCCCTTCCTCCCCGTTTCGGACGGGTTTGAATTCCGCGTCGGCGACCGGGTGAAGCACCCCATTTTAGGCCCCGGCACCGTGACGGCGCTGGACAAGGAAAAAAACGCCTACCGCATCCGCTTCGACCAGCTGAGTACCGAGCGGAGCATCGCGGCGGGCATGAAGCTCACGAAGCTGTAAAAGGAACGCCATGAAACGGAAAAAGCTGTGTATCGTGCTTGTCACGCTTCTTGCCGCCGGGCTGCTGGCGGTGTTCGTTCCCGACCTCGCCGTGCGTCTCACGACCCGGAAGGCCATCGTCAGCGCGGAGGCCGCCGTCGACTTCGGCGCGGACTGCATCCTCGTGCTGGGCGCGGGCGTCCGCGAAGACGGCAGCCCCAGCAGTATGCTCCGGGAGCGCATCGACACGGGCGTTCAGCTCTACGAGCTGGGCGCGGCCCCCAAGCTCCTCATGAGCGGCGACCACGGGACGAGGGGCTACGATGAGGTGAACTGTATGAAAACGGAGGCGCTCAAGCGGGAGGTACCGGTGGAGGACGTGTTCCTCGACCATGCGGGCTTCTCCACCTATGAGAGCGTCTACCGGGCGCAGGCCATCTTTCAGGCGGAGAAGGTCGTCATCGTCACGCAGGCGTATCACCTGCCGCGGGCGCTGTATGTGGCGAAGGCGCTGGGGCTGGATGCCGTGGGCGTCGCCTGCGATACGCAGCGGTACGTGGGGCAGCTCTACCGGGACGTGCGGGAGATCCTCGCCCGGGACAAGGACCTTGTGAAAGCGTTCCTCCGCCTGCCGCCCACCTATCTGGGCGAGACGATCGATCTTCACGGGAGCGGGGTGGTTACAGATGGATAAACGAAACGCGAAGCTTGCGGCCATCGCGGTCATCCTCGCGGGGGTGCTGTGGGGCATCATCAGCCTGTTCGTGCGCAGCCTCTATGACGCGGGGCTGGACGCGCTGCAGATCTCCGCGCTGCGCCTCAGCGTGGCGGCGGTGAGCTTCCTCGCGGCGCTGCTCATCGGGAAACGCAGCCTGCTGAAGATCCGCCTGCGGGATATCTGGATGTTCGCCTGCACCGGCATCGTCAGCGTGGTGCTGTTCAACACGCTCTATTTCTATACCACCGTCCATTCGCAGGCCAGCGTGGCGGTGGTGCTGCTGTATACCTCCCCCGCCTTCGTCATCCTGCTGTCGGCGCTGCTGTACCGGGAGAAGATCACCGCCCGGAAGCTCCTCGCGCTGGGGATGACGGTGGGCGGCTGCGTGCTGGTATCCGGGATGCTGGGCGGCGGCTATGCGCTCACGCCGATGCTGCTGCTCACCGGGCTGGGCAGCGGCCTGTTCTACGCGCTGTATACCATCTTCGCCCGCCTCGCGCTGAAAAAATACGATTCCATGACCGTCACGGCCTACACCTTCCTCATGGGCGCCATCCGGGCGCCGCCCACGGGGAAGATGGGGAACGTGCTGTCCGTCCTCTCCCATGCGCCGAAGCTGTGGTTCAGCGCGGCGTGTATCGGCATCGTCTGCACGGTGCTGCCCTACGGGCTGTATACGTGGGGGCTGCAGCGGATGGATTCCGGCCGGGCCAGCCTGCTGGTGGCGGTGGAGCCGCTGGTGGGGGCGCTGGTGGGCATCCTCGTGTTTCGGGAGGCCTGCGGCGTGTGGAAGCTCCTTGGCGTGGCGCTCATCCTCGGTGCGGTGTGCGTCCTGAGCAGAAAGGAAAAGGAATGACGCAAAACGGGCAGAGCCGATACGGCTCCGCCCGTCACTTTTCTTTCACGATTTTGGAAACGCAGGGTTCGTCCTTCACGTAGAACCGCCACGGATAGTCCGCCGCCTCGCCACTGTTCCCGATGCCGACGCGCTTCGCCGTCACCACCATGCCGTCCGGTATCTCGACGCCCTCGGTGATGACGAAGTCCCCCTCCGTCAGGTCGCGGGTGTTCAGCGCCCGGTCGATGCCCAGCGCCATGCACAGCTTCCCCGGCCCGCGGCAGAGGTCGATATCCGGCTTCCCGGGACGGCGCAGGCGCATTTCCTCTAAGCCCTCGACAGGCTTCAGCGCCCGGATGAGGACGCATTCCGGCTCGTCCACGCCCGCCGCCACGGCGTTCAGACAATGGTACATCCCATAGGTGAAATACACGTAGGCGTGACCGGCCTCGCCGAAGAGCGGCTCCGTCCGCGCCGTGCGGCGGCCGCCGTAGGCATGGCAGGCCCGGTCGCCGGGGGCGATGTAGGCCTCCGTCTCCACGATGGTCCCGGCACACGCGCCGTGCCGGAGGGTCTTCCCCAGCAGCGCCCGCGCCACGGTGAGCGCACCACGGGCGTAAAATTCCCGCGGCAGCGGCGTCATTTCTTCTTTTTCCGGCGGATGATCAGCAGCACGGCAGCGACGACCACCACCGCCGCGATGATGACGGCGATGAGCGCGCCTCCTCCGCCGCCTCTCACGGGGAACGGCTCTGCCACGATATCGTACACTTTCATCTGTTCTGCCTCACTTTCGTTTCTTCCGGCGGATGATCAGCATGATCACCGCTGCGGCGATGACCACGACGGCGACCAGCACCGCCGGCAGCCAGCTCCGCGCCGCCGTGACGATGATCGGCTCCGCGATCGCATCATACAGTTTCATATCGGGTCCCTCCTTTCCCGCGTCTTCCCGCTA
>JAZQQF010000147.1:0-3212 GCA_045628925.1 Oscillospiraceae bacterium
GGCGCTGACCAGGAAGGCCTGCGACGCCTGCGCCCAGTGCTATCTGAACATCACCGGCGGCATCTGCCCCGTGGTGGACTGCTCCAAGAGCCTGCTGAACGGCCAGTGCGGCGGCGCGAAGAACGGCAAGTGCGAAGTGGACCCCAATAAGGACTGCGCGTGGGAAAAGATCGAGCAGCGGCTCCAGAAGCAGGGCCGTCTCGCCGAGTTCAAGGCCCAGCCCGTCCAGCTGCGGGACTACAACAAGGTCAACTACAAGGTCATCAGCGAATACGTCAGCTCCGTCCGTGAGAAGCGCTTCGACGGGTATTACGGCGGCGTCCATCCCTCCGAGCGCAAGGAGTTTTCCGAGCATATCGCGCTCCAGCGCTTCCCCGAACCCGACACCGTGGTGATCCCCCTGTCCATGGGCTCCGGCAAGCCGGCGAACCCCATCGTGGCCGTGGGCGACACCGTGAAGGTCGGCCAGAAGATCGGCGAAGCCAGCGCCTTCATCAGCTCGAATATCCATTCCAGCGTCAGCGGCACCGTCATCGCCATCGAGCCGCGTCTCCATCCCTCCAAGGGCGTGGAGGATCTGGCGGTCGTCATCAAGAATGACAAGCAGAACACCCTGCATGAATCCGTACAGCCCGCCAAGAGTCTTGTCGAACTGACTGCCGACGAGATCGCCGACATCGTCAAGGAAAAGGGCATCGTGGGCATGGGCGGCGCAGGCTTCCCCACCAACGTGAAGCTGAAGCCCGGCAAGCCCATCGACGCGGTCCTGATCAACGGCTGCGAATGCGAGCCCATGCTCACCGCCGACCATCGCGTCCTCCTCGAGTTCGCGGACGATGTGATCTTCGGTCTCAAGGCCATCATGAAGGCTGTCGATGCGCCCCGCGGCGTCATCGTCATTGAAGACAACAAGCCCGACGCCGTGGCGGTCGTGCAGGAAAAGGTCGCCGGCATGGAAGGCATCGAAGTGCTGGTTGCCCGCACCAAGTACCCCCAGGGCGCTGAAAAAATGCTCATCAAGCGCGTGCTGGGCCGCATGGTCCCCTCCGGCGGTCTGCCCGCCGACGTGGGCGCCGTGGTCAGCAACGTCAGCTCCGCCAAGGCGATCTCCGACGCCATCCAGAAGGGCCTGCCCCTCATGGAGCGTGTGGTCACCGTCACCGGCGAGCGCATGAAGAACCCCGGCAACTACATCGTGAAGGTCGGCACCTGCGTGCAGGAGCTGGTCGATTACTGCGGCGGCATCACCGAGGGCAAGGAAGTCACCGTGAAGATGGGCGGCCCCATGATGGGCTTCCAGCTTGCGAGCCTGAACGTGCCCATCCTCAAGAGCAGTAACGGCATCATCGCCTTCGACACCGACCATACCGAGGCCGTCAGCTGCATCAAGTGCGGCCGCTGCGTGGATGTGTGCCCCATGGAGCTGAAGCCCCTGTACTTTGCGAAGTTCGTGGACGAGGGGAACACGCAGGGTCTGTCCGACAAGCACATCATGGACTGCATGGAATGCAGATGCTGCGAATACATCTGCTCCTCCAAGATCCCGCTGGTCACCAAGATCAAGGCCGGTAAAGCGGCGGTAAAAGCGATGCAACAGGAGATGAAGAAGTAAGATGCTGATTACGAAACTGAAATCCAAGGAAACGATCGTATCGCTCATCACCGGGAAAGCGTTCGTTCTCAACTGCCACGGCTGCAAGGAAGTCAGCTTCCCCGAGCAGGAAGCCAGGGAGCTGCAGGCCGAGCTGATGGCCGAAGGTAAGCTCACCGGCATCCTGACGGTGGACTATATCTGCAATCCGGAAAACCTGAAGCTCCGCCTGAGCTACTATGCGGATGAGATCGAGAAGGCCGATACGGTCCTCGTGTTTTCCTGCGGCGTCGGCGTGCAGACTGTCTCCGAGTTCCTGGAGAACAAGAAGGTCTGCGCCGCCTGCGATACCGTTGCGCTGCCCGGTCATCAGGGCGTTACCCCCCTGCAGTTCGACTGCCAGCAGTGCGGCGAATGCTATCTGAACATCACCGGCGGCATCTGCCCGCTGACCGCCTGCTCCAAGAGCCTTGTGAACGGCCAGTGCGGCGGCGCCAAGAACGGCAGATGCGAAGTGGACCCCGATATGGAATGCGGCTGGGAGCGCATCATCCGGCGCCTGAAGCAGGTCGGCCGTATGGACGTGCTGAAGTGCCCGGTGCAGATCCGCAACTACGCGACCGATGTTGAAGTATCCGAATAAGGATACAGCCAGAATATAAGGGATTAGGAGCAAAGTGTAATGAAAATTACTGAAAAGTTCTCTCGTGGTGAATTTGTCGTTACCGCCGAGGTCGGCCCTCCGAAGGGTTTCCACATCGAAAACATGGTCGAGGAAGCCAAGACCTATCTGAGCGGCATCACCGCTGTCAACGTGACGGATAACCAGTCCTCCGTCATGCGTCTCAGCTCTCTGGCCACCTGCAAGGCGCTGAAGGACGCGGGCCTTGACCCCATCTTCCAGATGACCTGCCGCGACCGCAACCGTATGGCGCTGGAGTCCGATATCCTCGCCGCCGCCATGTTCGGCATTGACAACGTGCTCTGCCTGACCGGCGACCACACCAAGCTGGGCGACCATCCCGGCGCGAAGCCCGTGTTCGATCTGGATTCCGTCAGCCTGCTGCACACCGTGAAGACGCTGGAGTCCGGCAAGGATCTGGGCGGCAACGATCTGGTGGGCGAGGCTCCCTCCTTTGCCAAGGGCGCCGTCGTCAGCCCCTGCAGCGACAGCGTGGATGCGCAGCTTGCCAAGATGGAGCGCAAGGTCATGGCCGGTGCGGAATACTTCCAGACGCAGGCCGTGTTCGACAGCGAGAAGTTCCTCTCCTTCATGGAGAAGGCGAAGCAGTTCGGCGTTCCCGTGCAGCTCGGCGTCATCATTCCCAAGAACGTGGGTATGGTGCGCTACATGATGAACAACGTGGCCGGCCTCTCCGTGCCTGACAGCGCCATCGAAGAGCTGAAGGCCGACAAGGAGAAGACCACGGCAGGCATCACCGGCGTGGAGAACGCTGCGCGCATCATCCGCGAGAGCAAGGACTACGTGCAGGGCGTGCATATCATGGCCCTCGGCTGGGAATCCAAGGTTCCCGACGTCCTGAAGCTGGCCGGTATCTGAGCTAGCTGAATAACTGCAAAAATGGGGCGGGAGCGCATTTGCGCTCCGGCCTTTCTATGT
>JAZQQF010000148.1:0-2506 GCA_045628925.1 Oscillospiraceae bacterium
CATATCCGCCTGCCCCAGCGAGAAGCCGCCCAGCTTGCGGGAAATCTCAATGACCTGCTCCTGATAGACGATGCATCCGTAGGTCACGGAGGGGATGCTCTCCAACAGGGGATGCTTATAGGTGATCTTCTCCGGGTGAGATTTGCAGTCGATAAAGCGGGGGATGGATTCCATGGGGCCGGGGCGGTAGAGGGCGATGATGGCGGTGATGTCCTCGATGTTCTGCGGCTTCAGACCCACGCAGACGCCGGTCATGCCCGTGGATTCCATCTGGAACACGCCGCTGGTCTTTCCGGCGGTGAGCATATCGAAGACTGCCGCGTCGTCCTCCGGGATGGTCTTCAGATCGAAATCGGGAACGCGCTTCCGCACCCGTTCCACCGCGTCCCACAGGACGGTGAGGTTGCGGAGGCCGAGAAAGTCCATTTTCAGCAGACCCAGCTCCTCCAGCTGGGTCATGGGGTACTGGGTCACGATGACCTCGTCGTTCCGGGAAAGGGGAACATAGGAGGAAACAGGGTCCCGCGTGATGACCACACCGGCGGCGTGGGTGGAGGCATGGCGGGGCATACCCTCCAGCGCCCGGGCGATATCCAGCAGGCGGTGAACGCTTTCGTCTGCGTCGTAAAGCTCCTTGAGGGGCTTGCTCAGGCGCAGCGCGTCGTCCAGCGTCATGTTCAGCGTGGCGGGAATGAGCTTCGCTACCCGGTCGGCATCCCCGTAGCCGATGCCCAGCGCCCGCGCCACATCCCGCACGGCGGCCCGCGCCGCCATGGTGCCGAAGGTTGCGATCTGCGCCACATGGTCACTGCCGTATTTTCGGTTTACATAATCCACGACCTCGCCGCGCCGGTTCACACAGAAGTCGATGTCGATATCCGGCATGGTGACACGGTCGGGGTTCAGAAAACGCTCGAAGTACAGATTGTACTGAATGGGGTTCACGTCCGTGATGCCCAGCGTATAGCTCACCACGCTGCCCGCAGCGCTGCCGCGGCCCGGCCCCACGGGGATGCCGTGGGATTTGGCATAATGGACGAAATCCCGCACGATGAGGAAGTATTCATTGAAGCCCATACTGTCGATGGTGTTCAGTTCGTAATCCAGCTGCGCCTGCTGCGCCGGGGCGTCCGCGCCGTAGCGGGCGGCGAGACCCTCCTGACAGAGCTTGCGCAGGTAGTCCTTCGCGCTGGATTCCTCCGGCGGCAGCTGAAATTCCGGCAGATGGTATTCCCCGAAGGTAAATTCCACGCTGCAGCGGTCGGCGATCTTCTGGGTATTATCCGCCGCTTCCGGCCATTCGGGGAACAGGGCGCGCATTTCTTCCTCGGACTTGATGTAAAACTCCTGCGTCTCAAAGCGCATCCGGTCCGCGTCCTCCACGGCCTTCTGCGTCTGGATGCAGAGCAGCACATCCTGCACCTCGGCGTCGGCTTTGGTGAGATAGTGCGCATCGTTGGTGACTACCAGCGGCAGGCCGGTCTCCCGGTGCAGACGCAGAACGCCCAGATTGACCGGCTTCTGCTCCGGCAGATCGTGATCCTGCAGCTCCAGATAGAAATGCTCCGGGCCGAACATCTCGCTCAGTTCCAGCGCGGCGGCTTTCGCGGCCTCATAATTCTCCTGCCGCAGCAGGCGGGGAATCTCCCCGGCGAGGCAGGCGGAAAGCGCGATCAGACCCTCGGTGTGCTGCCGAAGCAGTTCCTTGTCGATGCGGGGCTTGATGTAAAAGCCCTCCACGAAGGCCTGCGAGACCAGATAGCAGAGGTTCTGATACCCGATCTCATTTTCGCAGAGAAGAACGAGATGGCGGGCTTCATTGTCGATACCGTGCTCCCGGTCCTGCATCCGGCGGGGGGCCACGTAGACCTCGCAGCCGATGACGGGCTTGACGCCCGCCTTTTTCGCGGCTTTATAGAAGGTCACAGTGCCGTACATGACGCCGTGGTCCGTGACGGCGACGGCGGTCTGCCCCAGCTCCTTCACGCGCTCGACGAGCTGTTCGATGCGGCAGGCACCATCCAGCAAGCTGTATTCACTGTGAACATGGAGATGGACAAAGGACATGAGAAGGCCTCCTGACGCAATGCAGTTGATTTTTACAGAAAAGCGTGATAATATGCGGGCTATGAAAAAACGATGGAAACAGCTCTGCGCGCTGATCTGCGCAGTTTCCATGCTGCTGCTCCCGGCCTGCAGCGAGGAAAACGGAATGTTTCGGGATGTGCCCGAAAACGAATGGTATACGGAAGCCGTGACGTTCCTGACGGAGCGCGGCATTCTGAACGGCTTTGAGGACGGGACCTTCCGGCCGGGGGAGCCGCTGACCAAAGCGCAGCTGACGAAGCTGCTGCTGGCGGACGAAGTTCCGGAACCGGGGCCGGAAAACGATTGGTGGCGGCCCTATTATCTCAGGGCGCTGGAAACGGGCATCCTCTTTGAATCGGATGAGGCGGACATGGACCGGCCCATAGACAGATATCGGACAGCACAGATGCTGGCGGCA
>JAZQQF010000149.1:0-21526 GCA_045628925.1 Oscillospiraceae bacterium
ATGGACTACATCGTCGCCGGTTTCTACACCTTTGATTACAACGAGACCTACGACGGCTACAAGCTGGTCCCCTACATGGCTTCTCAGGAGCCCATCGACGTGACTGACCTGTTCTATGGCAACTACGGCATCGAGGAAGGCGCCGAGCATCGCGCCTGGGCCATCAACCTGCGCGAAGACCTCGCCTGGGAAGACGGCACCCCCATCACCGCGTGGGATATCGTGGAATCCGCCGAGCGTCTGCTGGCCCCCGAGGCCCAGAACTACCGTGCGGACAGCCTCTACAGCGGCAACATGGTCATTCACAATGCCCAGAACTACCTGTATCAGGGCAAGACCGTGAGCCTTGAAAATGCGGTGAACGCGGCTTATACGATGGAAGACCTGACCATCGGCGAAGACGGCAACTACTATACGCCCGACGGCGACCCCGTTTTCTGGGCAGTGGACTTCCCGCTGAACGACTGGCTGGGCGGCGACACCCTGCTGGACTACGTGGACGCTTACGGTGAGGATTACTTCGACGTGAGCACCTGGGATGCGCTGGTCGCCCTCATGGACGACGAGGGTCTGGTTCCCCTGAACGACGAAACCTACGCCCTGTTCGCCCCCGTCACCACCGGCAACCCCAACTGGGGCGAGACCGAGGATGACCTGCCCGCCTACCTCGTTTACTCCACCGCTTATGCCGAAATGACCTGGGAAGAAGTCGGTATGTTCGCCACCAACGACTACTGCTTCACCATCATTCTCGACAAGCCGCTGGACGGCTTCTATCTGCTCTACAGCCTGACCGACAACTGGCTGGTCAACACCGAGCTGTATGACAGCTGCGCCACCTTCGTGGACGGCGTCTACACCAACACCTACGGCACCTCCGCCGAGACCACCATGTCCTATGGCCCCTACAAGCTCGCCTCCTTCCAGGCGGACAAGCAGTACGTTCTGGAAAAGAACGAGCACTTCTTCGGGCTGAACGACGAGAACGAATGGCCCACCTATCAGACCACCAGCACCGTCGTGGACTGCGTGCCCGAACCCTCCACCCGCCTCGAGCTGTTCGTGCAGGGCAAGCTGGACTCCTATGGTCTGGATATCAACGACATGGAGACCTACTCCCGCTCCGATTACTGCTACTACACCCCCGGCGATTCCACCTTCTTCATGGCCTTCAACCCCGGCTATGAGCCCCTCGTCGCCATGCAGGAGGCCGCCGGTGAGAACATCAACAAGACCATCATCACCCTGCCCGAGTTCCGTATGGCCATGAGCTTCGCCATGAACCGCGCGGACTTCTGCCTCGCCACCAGCCCCACCAACAGCGCCGCCTTCGCGCTGTACTCCAACCTGATCATCTCCGACCCCGAGGCCGGTATCGCTTACCGTACCACCCCGCAGGCCAAGCAGGTCATCGCCAACTTCTGGGGCGTCGCCGATGAATTCGGCGAGGGCAAGCTCTATGAGGACATCGACGAAGCCATCGACTCCGTCACCGGCTACAACCTGACCAAAGCGCAGCAGCTCTTCGACAAGGCCTATGAGCTGGCGCTGGAGCAGAACCTCATGGACGAGGACGACGTGATCGAGATCAAGGTCGGCACGCCGAACAACACCTCCGCATTCTACAACAACGGCTATGAGTACATCGTCAACAACTACACCGAGGCCGTCAAGGGCACCAAGCTGGAAGGCAAGCTCACCTTCTCCCGCGACGACACGCTGGGCAACGGCTTCGCCACCGCCCTGCAGAACAATCAGGTCGATATGCTGTTCGGCGTTGGCTGGACCGGCTCCACGCTGGACCCCTACGGTCTGATGGAAGCCTACGTCACCCCCAGCTATCAGTATGACTCCAACTGGGATACCACCGCGGAGCCTCTGACCGTCACCATCGACGGCGTGGCCTACACCGCCTCCATCATGGACTGGAACGACATCATGGTCGGCGAAGTCCGCACCATCTACGCCGAGGACGGCAGCAGCATCGACTACTCCTGCGGCGGCGCGGATAACGATCCCGAGACCCGTCTGGAGATCCTTGCCGCTCTGGAGAACGCCGTTCTGATGAGCTACGACATGATCCCCCTGATGGACGACGCCAACGCCGGCCTGAAGGGTCAGCAGATCCAGTACTTCACCGAGGAATACATCTTCGGTATGGGTCGCGGCGGCATCAAGTACTACACCTACAACTACACCGACGCCGAGTGGGACGCCTACGTGGCTGCCAACGGCAACGAGCTGGATTACACCTGATATCCGCTCTGACCCCTGTTTAACAAAGTAACTGCTCCGTCCGGGAGCGGGTCTTCGGGCCCGTTCCCGGGCGGAATGGTATTCGTGACTTCTCTATTCATACACCGTATTTTTCTGAATTCGGATTCCCTGCGGCTCCGCCGCTTTTCATATCATCCCGCGCAACGAAATTTCAGGGTAAAGGAGGTTTTTGAGATATGGTCAAATACGTCGCCAAGCGTATCGTTCTCATGCTTCTCGTCTTTTTCATCATCATCTCCATGTGCTTTATCCTCATCCGGCTGCTGCCCAATGTGCCCGTGCAGCAGTTCGGCAAGGATATGAACCTTGTGCTCCAGCGCCGCGTCCGTCAGGGTCTGGTGGATGCGGACGGGAACCCCATCCCGCTCATGAGCCAGTACTGGCACTTCATCGTGCGGACGCTCATCGGGGGCGACTGGGGCGTTTCCGAATCGCTGTATATCGGGCAGGACTGCTTCCAGATCTTCCTCAGCAAGCTGCCCAACACCATGCTGGTGAACCTGTATTCCATGCTCCTGAGCGTCCCCATCGGCATGGCCTTCGGCATCTATGCCGCGCTGAAGAAGAACAAATGGCAGGATCACGTGATCTCCACCGGCGTCATGATCTTCGTCTCCGTCCCCAGCTATGTTTACGCCTTCCTTGTGCAGTATTTCCTCTGCTTCAAGTTCCGCTGGTTCCCGCTGGTCATGGAACCGGGCACGAACTACTTCACGTGGGAAATGTTCCGCAGTATGCTCCCCTGCGTCATCTCGCTGGCTCTCTCCTCCATCGCCGGGTTTGCCCGTTATACCCGCGCGGAGCTGACGGAGGTGCTCACCAGCGACTATCTGCTGCTGGCCCGCACCAAGGGCCTGACACGGGCGCAGACCACCGTGCGCCACGCGCTGCGCAACGCCATGGTGCCCATCTTCCCCATGATCATCGGCGAATTTGTGGGCATCCTCGGCGGCAGCCTCATCATCGAGAGCATTTTCGTGGTGCCGGGCGTCGGCCCGCTGTACGTCAACTCCATCACGGCGCTGGACTATAACTTCTTCCTGCTGCTCTCCGGCTTCTATACGCTGGTGGGCCTCCTGTCCGGCATCGTCGTGGATATCAGCTACGGATTCATCGATCCGCGCATCAGAATGGGGAGCAAGAAATGATGAATACGAATCTTCCGAACGTTCCCGTGGAAAAGCTGAAATTCGCAAGCCCCGACCGGCAGTTCCATGATCAGAAATTTGAAACGAAGCAGGTCGGCTATTTCGCCGACGCGTTCCGCCGCTTCTGTAAAAACAAGAGCAGCGTGGTGGCCGCCATCATCATCGCCTGCCTGCTGCTGTATGCCATCTTCGTTCCCATCCTCTGCGAGACGACCTATTCCCGCAGCCTCACCGACACCACCTACCTCACCTATACGAAGCTCCTGCCCCGCAGCCGCTTCTTCTCCAACTTCGGCTTCTGGGACGGAACCTCCCGCAAGACCATCAGCGAGGCGGACTATCTCTATTTTAGCGCCATGAGCGAGGAGACCGGGATGCCCGTCATCACGAAGGTCCTCGGCGCCAGCACGGACGAAAAGGGCAAGACCACCTACGATGTGCGCATCGACAGCTACACCTCCAACGGAATGCTCTATATGACCCTCACGGAGCAGCAGTATCAGGACCTGCAGGCGTGGCAGAGCGAGACCGGCATTCAGGTCATCTTCCCCGCCGTCGCCTCCAAGGATTCCAGCGACGCGAACCTCTGGTGTCAGGCCAATAAGAAGGGCGTTCCCACCCTGAGCAAGCTGGGCGCTTACATCCCCGACTACAAGACCAGCGGACGGGACGGGGACTATGCCTCCCTCCGCATCCCCGGCGACCCGGGCATCGACGACCCGGAAAACCCGGACCGGTACCGCTATGCCGCCATCACCGGCGACACCAGCAGCATCTCCTACAAGGTCCGCATCTGCAAATACACCTATTTCCAGTACCGCTACGGCTTCGAGCCGGCCTTCTTCTTCGGCACCAACGATAAGGGGCAGGATATCCTGACCCGCCTTGCCGCCGGCGCCCGGTTCAGCTTCCTGCTGGCCATCTGCGTCAGCGCCGTGAACCTCTTCATCGGCACCATCTACGGCGCGGTGGAGGGCTATTACGGCGGCGTGGCTGACCTCATCATGGAGCGCATCTCCGATATCCTGAACGAAGTTCCCTTCATGGTGGTCACCACCCTGTTCCAGCTCCATCTGGCCAAGAAGGTGGGCGTCGTCCCGGCGCTGCTGCTGGCCTTCGTGGTCACAGGGTGGATCGGCATGGCCTCCAGCGTGCGTATGCAGTTCTACCGCTTCAAGGGGCAGGAATACGTGCTGGCCGCCCGCACCCTCGGCGCAAGTGATATGCGCCTCATGTTCCGGCATATCTTCCCCAACTCGCTGGGCACGCTCATCACCGGCTGCGTGCTGGTCATCCCCGGCGTCATCTTCTCCGAATCCAGCCTGACCTATCTGGGCATTATCAATCTGGAGAGCAGCACGATGACCTCCGTGGGCACCATGCTGGCCAACGGCCGCCCTTATCTCAGCACCTTCCCCCACATCATCTTCTTCCCCGCGCTGTTCATTTCCCTGCTGGAAATTTCCTTCAACCTGTTCGGCAACGGTCTGCGCGACGCCTTCAATCCCGCGCTGAGGGGGGCTGACGAATGAGCATGGAAAAGGAAAAGAAGCTGCAGGTCAAGGATCTGACCATCTCCTTCCGAACGGTCAACGGCAAGCTGCAGGCCGTCCGGGATATCTCCTTCGACCTTTACAAGGGTGAAACGCTGGCCATCGTGGGCGAATCCGGCTCCGGCAAGTCCGCCACCAGCAAATGCATCCTCGGCATCAGCGCCGCCAACACGCTCATCGAGGGCGGCGAAATTCTCTATGACGGAAAGGACCTCCTGAAGATCAGCGAGGAGGACTTCCACGCCATCCGCGGCGACAAGATCGCCATGGTCTTTCAGGACCCGCTCAGCAGTCTGAACCCCATCATGCGCGTGGGCAAGCAGCTCACCGAGGCCATGCTGCTGAAAAACAAGGCCAGCCGCCGGGAATCGAAAAAGAAGCTCGGCGCCGCCATGAAGGTCCTCTCCGCCCGCGCCGGGTCGGACGGGAACCGCTTCGGCACCTACCGCAGCATCATCCGCGCGCAGGTGAAGTATGAGGCGCCCTACGATCAGGCCCATGCCAACGCCGTCGCCGCCGCGAAGGCCTGCGACGATCTGCTGCTGGCCATCGACAAGGAGGCTCTCACCGACCCCATCACCGACTGCCGTGAGCTGAAGACCTATGCCGACGCTTCCGTCGACCGCTTTGTGGTGCGGGACGGGGCCGCCATGAAGGCCCTCACCAAGTCGCTCACAAGTCTCTCTCGCCGTGCCGCCCGCTCGAAAGACTACGCCGCCCTGCGCGATGACGCGGCGAAGATCCAGACTCTGCTGCGAAACGCTCTTGCGGAGGCGGAACCGGATTTCTTCGCCCTCGGCTGCTGGACCGTTCTGGAAAAGGGAACGCCGGGGAACGGATCCGCCGCCGAACTGAATGAAAAGACCGCGCCCGCCGCCCGCGGCGCTTTCATGACCGACTTCCGCGCCGCCGTGAAGCAGGCGCTGGAGGCCACCTCCGCCGATTCGGTGAAGGCCATGGCCGCAGCCGATGAAAAGCTTTCTTCTGTCCGCAGCGCGTGGGAAGCGGATATGCCCGCCGCCGGCGAAGCGAAAAAGCAGGCAGCCGAACTGAGCAAGGCCGTCGAGGCCGCCATCGACCCGCTGGAAACGGTGAAGGACAGTCTGGCCTATACCTTCCGGGTGAGCCTCCTGAGCGCGCTGGATATCTATTACGGCGGCATCACGAAAAACGCCGCCGAGGAGAAGCGTTTCGCACGGCAGAATGCCCGGTATGAGCGCGCTTCCGCCCGGGGCAAGACGCCGGAATGGAAGGTCGTCCCCCTGTCGCTGGTGGACCTTAAGCTGGCGAAGGAGAACGTCCTGCACATCCTCGCGGAGATGCGGGAGCAGTTCGCGGCCCGCACCGCCGCGCAGAAGGCCATGGATTTCGACGCGCGCACCGACCGCTTCCTCGACTGGCTGCAGGAGACCGCCATCGACGAGATCCACCGTGTGACCCGCAGCATGGCCAAGGACACCGCCATCCGCATCATGGAGCAGGTGGGCATCAGCGAAGCGAGAAAGCGCTATCGCCAGTACCCCTTCGAGTTCTCCGGCGGTATGCGGCAGCGCATCGTCATCGCCATCTCCCTCACCGCCGACCCGGATATCCTCATCTGCGACGAGCCGACCACCGCGCTGGACGTGACCATTCAGGCGCAGATCCTGGAGCTGATCAACAATCTGAAGCGGGAGCGGAACCTTTCCGTCATCTTCATCACCCACGATCTGGGCGTGGTCGCCAACATGGCCGACCGCATTGCCGTCATGTACGCGGGCAAGATCGTGGAATACGGCACCAGCGAGGACGTGTTCTATCATCCCGCGCACCCCTATACGTGGGCGCTGCTGGCCTCCATCCCCGATCTGGACAGCAAGGGCAAGCTGGAGGCCATCCCCGGCACCCCGCCGAACATGATCTATCCCCCGGTGGGCGACGCGTTCGCCGCCCGCAACAAATACGCGCTGGAGCTGGATTTCGAGCAGCAGCCCCCCATGTTCCAGATCAGCGATACCCACTATGCCGCCACGTGGCTGCTCCATCCGGACGCGCCCAGGGTGGAAATGCCCGATATCGTGAAGGAGCGCATCGAGCGCATGGGCAGGATCGCCCGTGAAGCGAAGGAAGCCGGGAGAAGCGGAGGTGAACCGAATGCCGGAGAATAAGGAAGTTCTGCTGAAGGTGGAAAACCTCTGCCAGTATTTCAAGCTGGACCGGCAGACCGTGAACAAAGCCGTGGACAACGTGAGCTTTGAGATCCACAAGGGCGAGGTCTTCGGCCTCGTGGGCGAATCCGGCTGCGGAAAGACCACCACGGGCCGCAGCATCATCCGCCTGTATGACATCACCTCCGGCAGCGTGTGGTTTCAGGGCCAGCGCATCTGCGCGGGCGTGAAGTCCTATCAGGACGCCATCGCCGCCGCGAAGAAGGAGAAGAAGGGCTGCTCCGACCCGGCGCGTCTCGCCGAGCTGGAGAAGACCATTTCCGAAAACAAGGAAGCGATGAAGTCCGCGAAATACGACCACAAGCACGCCGACCGCAAGCTGGTGAACCAGATCCAGATGATCTTTCAGGACCCCATCGCCTCGCTGGACCCGCGCATGACCGTCCGGGATATCATCGCGGAGGGGCTCTTCATCAAGGGCGAGAAGGACAAGGCGGATATCGACCGGCGGGTCTATGAGATGCTGGAAACGGTGGGCCTTGTGCGGGAGCACGCTTCCCGCTACCCCCATGAGTTCTCCGGAGGCCAGCGGCAGCGCATCGGCGTGGCCCGCAGCCTCATCATGGAGCCAAGCCTCATCATCGCCGACGAGCCCATCAGCGCGCTGGACGTGTCCATCCGCGCACAGATCATCAACCTGCTGAACGACCTCTGCCATGAGCGGGGCATCACCATTCTGTTCATCGCCCATGACCTGAGCGTGGTCAAGTATTTCTCCGACCGCATCGGCGTCATGTATTTCGGAAAGATGGTGGAGCTGGCATCCTCGGACGAGCTGTTCCGCCACCCCCTCCACCCCTATACCCGCAGTCTGCTCTCCGCCATCCCCCAGCCGGATCCGCACTATGAGCGGAACCGCAAGCGCATCGTGTATAACCCCGTGGCGGACCACGATTACCGCAGCAGCCAGCCCACCTTCCGGGAGGTCTGCCCCGGCCACTTCGTCCTGTGCGACGATGCGGAGCTGGCAAAATACAAGCAGATCGTCGGCGCGGACGCATGACGCCCGGTCGGAAAAAGCTGCTCATCGCGGCAGGGGTCGGCCTCGCCATCGCCCTGCTGGTGGTCTTCACCGGCGGCATCCTCCGCGCCTCCGGCCTGACCGACCGGCTGCGCATCCTCTGCGACGGGTGCTTCGTGGCAGGGGCGCTGCTGTTGGGGGTAGGCGGCCTCGTCTGGGGCCATGCCGGCGGCGTGACGGATGGGCTGGGCTTCAGCGTGAAGACCCTGCTGAGTCTGAAATGGAGCGCCTTCGGGGATTACAAGGAGGGCTTCGCGGAATATCGGAAGCGCCGCGAAGCGAAAAACGGCGACCCGAAGCCCTATCTGCTGGCGGGCGGCGTGTATTTCGCCCTTGCGCTGATCCTCTTTTTGGCCTATTCGCTGACAAAGTGAACTTTACTCCCGGGCGCGGTGCAGTCTGCACCGCGCCCGGCTGCGTTTCGGAGCCGCACGGGTTTGCCGGGCGCATCGTGATGCGCCCCTACGGCAGTCGCAACCCCTCGTAGGGGCGATTCACGAATCGCCCGTCCGGTTTTTTGCAGCTTTCCAATATGGGATGGCGCATTTTTTCATATCCGCCCCGACCCGCGCATATCCTTCGATAAGGATGGACGCGGGGAGTGATGGAATTGCGCAGCTACCGGGATGACAGGGCCTGCGATCTGGCGGTATGGATCATCGAAACAGGCGGCACGGTCCGCGCCGCCGCCGAGCGCTTCGGCATCTCCAAAAGCACCGTACATAAGGACCTGACCCAGCGCCTGCCGGAATGCAGCGAAGGCCTGTATCGGCAGGTGAAGCAGATCCTCGACATCAACAAGGCCGAGCGGCATCTGCGCGGCGGCGAAGCCACGCGGCGGAAATACCGGGGCGAATGAAAGCGCCCCCGGCCTGCGGGGACGCTTTCCGCTGCGGTATCTGCCCGGACTCAGCCCTGTCTGAGCTGGTCGCGGGTCTGCCAGATCTTCTGCTGCTGGGCCTGCTCCGGCACGTACCAGCCATGCTGGTTCATATCGGAGAAGATCTCGGCCTGAATGCTGTGTTCCTCATTGAGGATATTCAGGAACGCGCCGCGCAGCTGGGGATTCACGCACTCGCCGGTGAAGGTGTTGTAGGCCGCCGTGATCTGCTTCTGGCTGTTCAGGCAGTCGCCCAGGATCTCCTTCTCGTCATAGATGCGCATACACTGGTCGGGGTTCATGCTCGTCATCGTCCGCCCTCCTCAGTTCAGAAAGCCCATCAGCGTGTTCAGATGCCGCTGATGCTTGTCGGCAATGCAGTTCAGGTCGCTCTGCACCTTCGTGTCGCTGCAGAGGCAGGCCATCGCCTGATACTTCTTCACGAGCACCTGCTCATGACGGATCTGATCGTCCAGCGCGGAGAGTTCCTTGGTGGTGAGGTTCGCCATTGTTCCACTCCCGTTCCTTGCGTTTTGATGGGACACCGAGAATATTCTATGCGGCATCGCCCGTTTCATACATCGCAGACAGAAAAACCGGGACGGCAGTTCATTCCTGCCGTCCCGGTATCGTTTTGCTTATTTTATTTCGTATTCGCCGCGCACCAGCAGCTCCGTTTTTCCCTTGGCCCGGATGCCGCAGCCGTCCGCCGTGATGAGATAGAGGCGGTTCGTGCCGAGGCTCGCTCCTTCCGCGGGCGCTTCCCCGCCGCCCATATCCAGCAGCGCCGAAGCGCTGTCAGCCGCCGCGCCGCCCTCTCTCAGCAATACCTCCGCGCCCTCCCGGCAGACGAGGACCGCCCCGTCCGAAAGGGTCACCGGTTCAAAGGTGCGGCTTTCCCCGTTGGCAGCGGCCGCCGACTCCAGCGCGCTGAGGCGGGATTCCAGCGACTCCGTCACGGTGCGGGATTTTTCGTTCAGCGCATTCCGGAACAGTTCCTTCACATAGTCCGTAAACACGTTGTTTATGTAACTCAGCGTCACCAGCGGGTCGCCCTCGGACCCGGGAAGCGCGGCCTCGCCCGCGGCCAGCACGGCTGCCGCCAGCACGATCAGGACCGCCGCGGCGATCAGAACGACCCGAACAGTTTTTTTCATTGTCTTTCTCGCTTTCGTTGTTTTCCTTCAGACGGACGCCGTCCCGCCCGGCGCCGGGCCAAGCCCGAAGCTCACGGCGATGGCACTGTCCACCCGGTTCATCATGGTCTCATCCAGCTTGCCCATGCGTTCGCGCAGGCGCTGCTTGTCGATGGTGCGGATCTGCTCCAGTAAAATCACGCTGTCCCGCGTCAGGCCGCAGCTCTGCCCGGAAAAGGAGATGTGCGTGGGCAGGCGCGCCTTCCCGGTCTGGGACGTGATGGCGGCGGCGATGACCGTGGGGCTGAAGCGGTTCCCGATATCGTTCTGCACGATAAGTACGGGCCGCATCCCGCCCTGTTCGCTGCCAACCACCGGACTCAGGTCCGCATAGTAAATATCGCCTCTCCTGACCGTTCCCGTCATTTCGATTCACGCTCCGAAAAATGAAATCTCCGTCCATTCCATGTTATGTCCGGCAGTTTCATTGTTCCACGGGTGCAAAAGAAATATACCCGGCGGCAGGAGTTTCCGGTTCCGGTTTCCGTCAGTTCTCCGCGAAGGAGATAAGCAGCACCGTCCGCCCGTTTTCCAGCATCTCGGCGGCGAAGGGCTTCCGCGTTTCCGCCTCGAACCACGTCCGGCACAGGCGGACGTCCGGTTCCCCGGCGGCGCTCAGGTCAAATTCGGCGGCGATGCAGCGCACCCCGGAGCGCGTTTCCTCCCAGCATTCCGTCACCGGTCCGGAGGCCCAGCTCTGCAGCAGGAGCGGAAAGGCCTGCACCGGGTTCAGGTCGCCCAGTATCGCGCCGGTGTCCACCTCCAGCCCGTCGTAGTGGAGCTTCGCTTCCTTCTCCCCCAGCTCCACGCCCACGCCGGAGAGCATGACCGGCTCCTCCACCGTGAGCGTTCCGACCGAAGCGCCGCCCGCATAGGACAGCACGTAGTCATAGACCCGCGTCCCGTAATCGGCGCGGACGGAGGCCCGCAGCGTCACGTTTTCCGCGCTGAGCCACGCGCTGCGAATGTTCAGAAATTCGCCCCGCACGGTATGGCTGCGGCCCGCGCAGCCGGTCATCACCAGCAGCGGCAGCAGCAGAATGAGCAGTTTTCGATGATTCGGCAAAATTTCGCGCCCCCCGCCGCCCCGGCGGAGCCGGGACGCTTACTCTGCCGTATCTGTATTCGTTTTCGGAAGCGTATATTCCATTTTCCGGCCCAGATAGCCCTTGAAGGCTTCCAGCATCCGCTCATTGGGGTTGAAGATCAGCAGCTCGCGGGTGCCGTCCTGCCGTTCGGTGGCGAGGAACCAGCGGTCCGCGGCCTTCTTCCCGGCGGCGGCGTCCAGCGTGCGGGTATATTCCGCCGCCAGCGTGCTCTCATGCCCTTCGCAGGGGGCCATGACGGCGATCTCCTTGCAGGAGCAGCTGAACACGGTCTTCCGCTTCCGCTTGCCCTGGATCACGTCCACGTCCACATCGCCATTGATGAAGGAATACTCAAATTCCTTCACCGTGTAGACGAAAGCGAAGAACTCCAGAATGATGACCACGGCAAAGCACACGGGGAAAAAGCTCTTTGCCAGCAGGAAGGCGACGCCCACCAGCAGGACGCCCAAAATCAGCACGCCCAGCTTGAACAGCGCTTCCCCGCCGGGCCGCTCCCGCCGCACCAGCTGTTCCACAAATACATCATGGTAGGTTTTCATGTTTCGCTCCGTTTTTCTCTCTCGGGTTTCCTGTGCGGCCTTCACAGCGCCGCAGCCTTCCTATACAGTATAATTCATCAAAAAGGATATTGCAATATGAAAACAATCGTGATATATTGGCCCAAATGGCATTGAACGGGAAAATAACGGAGTCCGTGATTCACAGAGACGGGGGCAGATGCTGCAAGCGCCCGATTCGCGTTCCGTTTGGTTCGCCCGGGAGCTGCGGCGTAATGGCCGACGGCTGGCCCCGTTATCGGCCGTGGGGAATGACAGTTCCCCGGGAGTGCGCGGCGTTCTGCCGCGAATATGGGTGGTACCGCGGAGCTTTCCGTCCCATAGCTGTGGGATGGGGGGCTTTTTTCATGGGTTCCGCCCGCCGGACACAGGAAAAATACTTCATTTTGGAGGCAGATAAAAGCATGAGAGAAAAGCTGGAATTGATCCGCGCCGAATCGCTGGAGGCGATCCGGGCGGCCGGAGACCTTGCCGCGCTGGACGCGCTGCGCGTGCAGTATCTGGGCAAAAAGGGCAGCCTGAGCGCCGTGCTCAAGCAGCTGGGCGGCCTGAGCGCCGAGGAACGGCCGCTGGTCGGTCAGCTGGCCAATGAGATCCGCGCCCAGATCGAGGACGAATTGAAGGCGCGCACCGAGGCGCTGCAGTCCGCCGCGCTGGAAAAGAAGCTGCGGGAGGAAGCGCTGGACGTGACCATCCCCGGAAAGAGCGTCTCCGTGGGCGCGAAGCATCCCCTGCAGATCGTGTGGGACGAGTGCGTGGATATCTTCGTGGGCATGGGCTTCCAGGTGGCCGAAGGCCCGGAGATCGAGCTGAGCGTCTATGATTTCGATAAGCTGAACATACCCGAGGGCCACACCGTCCGCGAATGGACGGACACCTTCTATATCACCGAGGATGAAAAGGTGCATCTCCGCTGCCAGACGAGCCCTGTGCAGGTGCGCGTCATGGAGCAGCAGAAGCCCCCCATCCGCATCGTCTCCCCCGGCCGCGTCTACCGCAAGGACGAGATCGACGCGACCCATTCCCCCATGTTCCATCAGATGGAGGGTCTGGTGGTGGACAAGGGCATCACCATGGGCGACCTGAAGGGCACACTGATCGTGCTGCTGAAGCGCTTCTACGGGCCGGACACCGTCACCCGTTTCCGTCCCCATCACTTCCCCTTCACCGAGCCCAGCTGCGAGGTGGATGTGCAGTGCTTCGAGTGCCACGGCGAGGGCTGCCGCGTCTGCAAGGGCGAGGGCTGGATCGAGGTCCTCGGCGCGGGCATGGTGCATCCCAAGGTGCTGGCCGGCTGCGGCATCGACCCGGAGGAATACAGCGGCTTCGCCTTCGGCGTGGGTCTGGAGCGTCTGGCCATGCGCCGGTTCAGCATCAGCGACCTGCGGCTCATGTTTGAGAACGACGTGCGCTTCCTGAAGCAGTTCGTCTGAGCGGGAAGAAGGAGGTATAACCATGAAATTATCCAGAAACTGGCTGAACGAGTTCACGCAAGTGACCGTTTCCGATAAGGAATTCTGCGACCGCATGACCATGTCCGGCTCCAAGGTGGAGGGCGTGGAGGTGCTGGGCGAGGAGATCACCAACGTGGTGGTGGGCAAGGTCCTCGCCATGGAGCGCCACCCGGATTCCGACCATCTGTGGATCTGTCAGGTGGACGTGGGGAAGGAAGCCCCGGTGCAGATCGTCACCGGCGCGCAGAACGTGTCCGTGGGCGACCTTGTCCCCGCCGCGCTGCACAAGTCCACCCTCCCCGGCGGCAAGAAGATCGAGAAGGGCAACCTGCGCGGTCAGAAGAGCGAGGGTATGCTCTGCTCGCTGGGCGAGCTGGGCCTCACCGTGAACGATTACCCCTACGCCATCGCGGACGGCATCTTCATCATCGAGGAGCCCTGCACCGTTGGGCAGGACATCCGCGAGGTGGTGGGCCTCAACGACAGCGTGGTGGAATTTGAGATCACCAACAACCGGCCCGACTGCCTGAGCGTCATCGGTCTGGCGAGAGAGGCCGCCGTCACCTTCGGGAAAGAACTGAAGCTGCATACGCCCGTGGTCAAGGGCAGCGGCGGCAGCATCCACGATTATCTGAACGTGGAGATCCGCAACAGCGAGCTTTGCCCCCGCTATACCGCCCGCTTCGTGAAGAACGTGAAGATCGCCCCGTCGCCCGAATGGATGCGCCGCCGCCTGCGCGCAAACGGCATCCGTCCCATCAACAACATCGTGGATATCACCAACTACGTCATGCTGGAATACGGCCAGCCCATGCATTCCTTCGACTATCGCTGCATCACCGGCAGCAAGATCGTCGTGCGCAATGCCCTGCCCGGCGAGGAAATGGCCACGCTGGACGGCGGGATGCGGGCGCTGAACCCGGATATGCTGGTCATCGCCGACGAATCCCGCGCCATCGGCCTTGCGGGCATCATGGGCGGTCAGAACAGCGAGATTACCGACGATACCGCTTCCGTCGTCTTTGAATCCGCCAACTTCAACGGCACGAACATCCGCCACAGCGGCATCGTGCTGGGTATGCGGACCGACGCGTCCTCCCGCTTCGAGAAGGGTCTGGACCCGCTGGGCACTCTCCCGGCGGTGGAACGGGCCTGTGAGCTGGTGGAGCTGCTGGGCGCGGGCGAAGTGGTGGACGGCACCATCGACGTGGTCGCCAAGGAGATCAGACCCACGAAGCTGCTGCTGGAGCCGGAGAAGATCGACCGGCTGCTGGGCGTCCACACGGAGCCGAGCTTCATGAAGAAGATCCTTACCGACCTGGGCTTCACCTTCGAGGGCGAGGAGATGACCGTGCCTTCGTGGCGCGGCGACGTGAGCCATTACAGCGACCTTGCCGAGGAGGTCGCCCGCTTCTACGGATACGACGTCATCCCCGCCACCGCCTTCAAGGGCGTCACGGCGCAGGGCGGCCTGACCGTGAAGCAGCAGGTGGAGCGGGATACCCGCCGCCTCTGCCGCGACCTCGGGTATAACGAGATTCTCACCTACTCCTTCATGGGTCAGAGCGACAATGACCTTGCCGCCATGCCCAAGGATCATCCGCTGCGTGATTCCTTCGCCATTCTGAACCCGCTGGGCGAGGACACCGGCATCATGCGCACCACCATGCTGCCCAGCGTGCTGAAGTGCATGAGCCTGAACGCTGCCCACCGCAACAAGGACGTGAAGCTGTTCGACCTGAGCAAGGTCTACGGCAAGGTGGAGGGCCAGCTGCTGGCGAAGGAGGAAAAGCATCTGGTGCTGGGCGTTTACGGCGCGGACGCGGACTTCTTCGTCCTCAAGGGCTGCGTGGAAGCCATTCTCCACCAGCTGCGGGTCACGGACGTGAGCTATGAGGCCAACAAGGGCCACTACGCCTTCCATCCCGGCCGCTGCGCGGATATCGTGGCGGCGGACGGAACGGTGCTGGGCACCTTCGGTGAGCTGCACCCCAATGTGATCAAAAACTGCGGCATCACCGGCGTTGCCGCCGCTGCGGAGCTGAACTTCGACGCGCTCTTTGCCGCCCGCGGCGCGGAGCCTACCTATCAGCCGCTGCCCCGCTTCCCCGCCGTTCTGCGCGATCTGGCGCTGGCCTGCGACGAGGAGATCACCGTGCAGGCGCTGGAGCGGGCGATCCGCAAGGCCGGCGGCGCGCTGCTGCACAGCGTGGACTTCTTCGATGTTTACCGCGGCGCTTCCATCCCCGAGGGCAAAAAGAGCGTGGCCTTCTCCCTCAGCTTCCGCAAGGAGGACAGCAGCCTGACCGACGGGGAGATCGAGCCCTGCATGAACGGCATCCTCGCCGCGCTGGAAGCGGAACTGGGCGCGAAGCTGCGCTGAAAATCGCCGCAGGGCCCGCTTTTAGACGGATTTTTGAATTTTTCAGGGTAAATCGCAGAAAAGGTCTTTACAGATGCGTTTTTCCGGGGTATACTAAGGATATAAATCCGAACCGGAGGTCAGATTATGGATCAGTTTACGCGCAAATTCGGCATCGTGGACAAGCGCACCGAGATTCGGCAGATCGTCACCTCGGTTTATGATGCGCTGCTGGTGAAGGGCTACAACCCCATCAACCAGATCGTCGGCTATATCATTTCCGAGGATCCGACCTATATCACGAATTACAAAAATGCACGGACGCTGATCAGCCGTCTGGATCGGGATGAGCTTCTGCAGGAGCTGGTCCGCAGTTATCTGGAAAAGGACGAAGCAAAGCAGGACCCGTAATTACACTGATTTTCCGCGCCGTTCCTTCGGGAGCGGCGCGGTTTTTCGGCTTTCATACAACGGAAACCGGCGGAAGACTTGACAGGCGCGTGGAATCGCTGTATGATATGGAGACTGGATATGGATGAAATGGAACAGGTATCCCCCTGTTTTTCCGGAAAGGAAGGTATTATGGCCGCTTCCAAAAAGCTGACTTATAAAGGTCGTCCCCTGTGCCGCAAGGATAATCTTGTGTATTACGGGGACATGGCTGACAAGTATATCGTCATGCTGCAGATCCTCGATACGGAGCCGCTGCAGGATCTGAAGCTCGCCAAGCGCGTTTCCGTGCAGCTGCAGCCCACCGATCCCGAGCTTCGCTCCCGCGACCGGGTGGTCAAAAAAGCGGAAAAAGAAGGAATCTACGTGGCGCTGGATCTGGGCGCCGTGTGGCTGGAAAGAGCGCTCACCGCGAACTGAGCGCAGAGGTTTACAAATGTTCAGAAAGATCATTACCGCCGCGGTGACCGCCGGCTTGCTGACGGCGCTGCTCTCCCCCGCGCTGGCTTTTGAGGCCGGGGAAGCGGAAACGACGGCCGATTGGCTGAATTTCCGTACCGAACCCAATACGAACTGCGAAGTCATCGACGTGATCCCCGAGGGCACCGCCGTTGAGATCCTGGAGGATCTGGGCGAATGGTGCCGCGTCCGCTGCGATGGCAAGGAAGGCTACATGAGTTCCCAGTATCTGCATCAGGAGCTGCCGGAACCCACGCCGGAACCGACCCCCGAACCCACGCCGGAACCCACTCCCGAGCCGACTCCCGAGCCCACGCCGGAGCCGACCCCCGAGCCGACTCCCGAACCCACCGAGGCCCCGGTCGAGGAGCCGCAGCCTTCCGAGGAACCCGCGGAGGAACCTGCCGAATCCGAGGAACCGCAGCCCTCTGAGGAACCCGCGGAAGAACCCGCTGAATCCGAGGAGCCGCAGCCCTCTGAGGAGCCTGTCGAATCCGAGGAGCCGCAGCCTTCTGAGGAACCCGCCGAGGAACCCGAAACCGAAAAGGAACAGCCGAAGCTCGGCACCATGACCGGCGACGGTGTGCGTTTCCGTTCCGGCCCCTCGCTGGAAAGCGACGTTTACGGGTATTTCTACAAGGGCTCTCAGCTGACCGTGCTGGGTCAGGAGGGCGACTGGTATCAGGTGGAATCGCTGGGCAAGATCGGTTACGTTTCCGCCCAGTATCTGAAGATCTACGAGCCTGCCGACCCCGCGCAGCGCAGCGCGGACGCCGCCCCCATTCTGGAGCTGGCGGAAGCGCAGCTGGGCGTCCCCTACGTATACGGCGGCGCCAGCCCCGAGACCGGGTTTGACTGCTCCGGCTTCGTGTATTACTGCTTCACGCAGAACGGCTATACCATGAACCGCACCGCCTCCCGGCAGTATCTGCAGGGCGTCTACGTGGAAAAGGAACTGCTGGAGCCGGGCGATCTGGTGTTCTTCGCCGGCCCCGGCGGCTGGGAGATCGAGCACGTGGGCCTCTATCTGGGCGACGGGCAGTTTATTCACGCCTCCACCGGCTCCCGTCAGATCATGATCACCACGCTGGATAACAGCTATTTCAGCCGCTATTATTATGGCGCGCGCCGCATCCTCGGCTAAAGCGTTTTCACAGCCCCTTCACGGAGTACCGTGAAAGGGCTTCCTGTATTTTCCATTGTCTGTTCGGGCCATCGGCGGTACAATAGTGCCATCCTTCGGAGGAACGCGCTTTCGGGCGCAGAAAGGAGGGTTCGCCTCATGTTCTGCTTTGGCGGCAGCAATTCCGGCTGCGGCAATACGGGCTGCAGTCCGCTGCTTCAGCTGCTCTGCCTGCTCTTTGGCTTCTGCTGCGGCTGATCGCTGCCGATAGACAGAGACCCCTGATCCATATCCGTTCGCTGCCGCCGGCTTCGGGCTTCGCCCCGCTGACGGACAGTTCCGGCAAAGAGAAACATCGCCGAAGCTGCCTGTCGGAAAGCCGCGGCAGCTTTTTTCAGCTTTGCCTCTCAGAAGTGATACAGAAAATTCATCATGAATCTGGCCGAAATCGGTTGAAGAATACGCGGGCGTTTGGTATACTTTCTTTATCACATTCAGAAAGAAGGCTGAACAAGATGGCTGTTTATAAGATGGATATTGCCGGGATGGAGCGGGAGCTTCCCATCTGCCCCGTGAACGAGAACCTGAGCATCGGCGCGTTCGTCATGTTCGGCGACGTGGAACTGACCCAGCACGCCGCCGCGGAGCTTCTGAAGCGCGCCCCCAAGTGCGATTACCTCATCGCGCCCGAAGCCAAGGCCATTCCGCTGGTGTATGAGATGAGCCGTCAGAGCGGCATCCCCTACCTGCTGGCCCGCAAGAAGGCGAAGGCGTATATGTCCGGCGTGTTCCGCGTGGACGTGCAGAGCATCACCACCGCGGGCGTGCAGACCCTCGTCATCGACACGGCGGACGCCGACAAGATGAAGGGCAAGGACATCATCATCGTGGACGATGTGATCTCCACCGGCGAGAGCCTGCGGGCCATGGAAGAACTGGTGGGTCAGGCCGGCGGCAACATCGTCTGCAAAATGGCGGTGCTGGCGGAAGGCGACGCGGCGGACCGGAAGGATATCACCGTGCTGGCGCCCCTGCCGCTCTTCAAGCCGGACGGCACCGTTCTCTGAGAGGTGCGCCCATGGGAGCGGAACCCCGTCTCCGGACCCTGCGGACCCGCTGGAGCGGCGACGTTCGGTCCGATTGTCCCCTGAACGATTATCCCCGGCCCCAGTTCGTGCGTCCCGGCTGGCTCTGCCTGGACGGGACGTGGAGCTTCGGCATTTTCCCCGAGGATGAAACGCCCCAGCATCTGGGCGATACGATCCTCGTCCCCTTCTCCCCGGAGACCGCCCTCAGCGGCGCGGTGCGCGGGCCGAGAGCGGGCGAAAAGGCATGGTACAGCCGCCGCTTCCGCCTGCCCGAGGGCTTCATGCGCGACCGGCTGCTGCTCCATTTCGGCGCGGTGGATCAGGTCTGCGAGGTCTTCGTGAACGGCCGCAGCGCCGGATTCCACGAGGGCGGGTATACGCCCTTCACGCTGGAGATCACCCCGCTGGTGGACGTGGAAGGCGAGAATACGCTGACCGTCGCCGTCAGCGACCCCACCGAGCTGGGCGCGGGCGCTTACGGGAAGCAGTCCGAGAACCCGGAAAACATCTGGTACACCGCCCAAAGCGGCATCTGGCAGACGGTGTGGATGGAGAGCGTGCCGGATCAGTACATCTCCGATATCCGCATCACTCCCGTGGCGGCGGAGAAAAAGGTCATCCTCCAGCTGCCCGACTACTGCGAGGGCGACGCGTTCGCCGTGTTCGCCTCCGGGAAACGGCTGCTCACCGGCGTCTTTGACGAAACCGGTCACGCGGAGTTCACCCTGCCCGACTGCATTTACTGGACGCCGGACAGGCCCTTCCTCTATGATCTGCTGCTCCGCCGCGGGCGGGACATCATCAAATGCTATTTTGCCATGCGCTCCATCCGGGCCGAAAAGGGGAAACTCTATCTGAACGGCAAGCCCATTTTCCTCACGGGTCTGCTGGATCAGGGCTACTGGCCGGAAAGCCTCTATACCCCGCCCACGGACGAGGCCATGGTGCACGACATCGAGACCGCCAAGGGCATGGGCTTCAACGTGCTGCGCAAGCACCTGAAGGTGGAGCCGATGCGCTGGTATTATCATTGCGACCGGCTGGGTATGCTGGTCTGGCAGGACTTTCCCAACGGCGGCGCGCCCTACCCCTTTTTCTGGACGGCGGCGCTCCCCTTCCTCGGCCTGCACCTGTCCGACCGGAATCCCGACCGCTTCGGTCGGCGCAGCGAAAAGGCGCAGAAGCTCTTCCGGAAGGAAGCGGAGGATATCGTCAGGCTGCTGTATAACACGCCCAGCGTCATCTGCTGGACGCTGTTCAACGAGGGCTGGGGCCAGTTCCAGACGAAGGAGCTGACGAAAGCCGTGCGGGAGCTGGACGGCAGCCGCCTCATCGATCAGGCCAGCGGCTGGCATGACCAGAAGGGCGGCGACTCCTGCAGCCGCCACGTCTACTTCCTGCGCCCGAAGCTGAAGGCCGACCGGCGCGTGCAGGCGCTGACGGAGTTCGGCGGTATCAGCCTCAACATCCCCGCCCACAGCGCTTCGGACCGGGCGTGGGGCTATAAGAAGGCCGTTTCCGGCGAGGACCTGACCGCAAAGCTGGAAAGCCTCTATCGGGAGCAGATCCTGCCGCTGAAGGAGCAGGGCCTGCAGGCCTGCATCTACACCCAGCTCAGCGACGTGGAAACGGAAATGAACGGCCTCCTCACCTGGGACCGTGCGGTTTTGAAGGTTGACGGGGCGCGGATGCTGGCGCTGAATGAGCTTCTGAAAGCGCCGGCGGAGGAAAGGAGCGAAGCATGAACCCGGTTCTTACATGGTACGGACACAGCTGCTTCAAGCTGGACTTCGGCGCGGGCGGCAGCGTCGTCTTCGACCCCTATGAAAAGGGCAGCGTTCCCGGCGCGGAGCTGCCGGACGATCTGAACGGCGACATGGTGCTCTGCAGCCACGGTCACGGCGACCACAATGCCGCCGGGCGCGTACTTCTCAGCGGCAAAACGCCCGCCTTCACCGTCACCGGGCTGGACACCTTCCATGACCCGGAGGGTGGAAAGCTGCGCGGCCCCAACCGCATTTCCATCGTGGAATACGATGG
This sequence comes from Oscillospiraceae bacterium, assembly GCA_045628925.1. GTDB lineage: Bacteria > Bacillota > Clostridia > Oscillospirales > Oscillospiraceae > UBA1774. The sequence continues at coordinate 20,925 of JAZQQF010000149.1, forward strand.
TTTCCGCGCCGCCCATCTGGGCGACCTGGGCTGCGCGCTGACGGAAAGCGAGATCGAAGCGCTCAAGGGCGTCGACCTGCTGCTCATCCCCGTGGGCGGGCATTTCACCATCGGCCCCGAGGAAGCGAAGCAGGTGCTGGCGCAGGTGCAGCCGAAGGTCGCGGTGCCCATGCACTACCGGCGCGGGAAGATGGGCTTTCCCATCATCGCGGCGGTGGAGGATTTCCTCGCGCTGGCGGGCGGCTATACGGAAGTGAAGGCAAACGTGCTGGAGCCCGCGAACGCCGCGCCCGGCGTGTATCTTCTGAATCTCTGAACGAATCGCGGCAGGCTTATACAGCCTGCCGCTTCTTTCCATCAAACATGGGAGATCACCTTTCGTGACAGGCGATAAGGATGTTTTTCGGAACACGAATTTCGTACGGCAAGATCCGATGCTCGTTATGGGTGTAGACAAATTAGAATTTGAGGAAAAAATGAAAACATTGTATTTGATTGGCGGCACTATGGGAGTTGGAAAGACAACTGTATGTCAGCAGTTGAAAAAGGAACTTGATAAAGCCGTATTTTTGGATGGCGATTGGTGTTGGGATGCCAATCCG
>JAZQQF010000150.1:0-8293 GCA_045628925.1 Oscillospiraceae bacterium
GCTGGAAGTTACCGGCGACGCAGCCCATCTGGAAAGCATCTACGACTTCGGCGCGGAGAAGGCCCCCGCCGCGGCTCCTCAGAACAAGAAGGGCGCCCGCTACGCCTACCGCCCCATGGACATCGACGTGCCCATGACCCACGAAGAGGCTCTGCAGCACGCGGCGGAGAGCCAGCACATTCTGGGCGGCGGACGCAACATCATGGCCTCCGGCAACAACCTGCCTGCTAACTATGATCTGGTCGGTAAAAAGTTCAAGGTCTGGCCCGACAACGAGAAGTATGCGCAGGCTCCGTGGAGCGGCGAGAAGGGCAAGCCCTGGGAGTACTGGATCACTTCCAAGGAGACCCTGAAGTGGCGCCGCGGCGGCGGCAAGTGGAAGGAAGCCAAGTACCTCTGCTTCCAGCCCGACAAGCATCTGTATTTCTTCTCCCACATGGTCGAGGGCGATCCCCGCTACGCCGCCTGCTCTCAGGTGGTCGACCTTGACAACGGCCTCGCCACCACCGTGGTCTGCGGCATCGGCAACTGGCAGAGCGAGTGGGAGTCCGGCGCGGACGTGTCCTTCGGCACCGTGGAATACGGCGATCTGAAGGCCCCCTTCGCCCGCCGTCATCACTTCACCGATGAGCTGCTGGGCCACTGCTTCGCGTGGGCCTACAGTAAGATGACCAGCTCCATCCATGTGTATTCCTCCCCCGAGAGCTACAGCTGGACCATCTTCTCCGGCGACAATTCCGGCGGCCCCACCTGGTCCAGCCCCTGCTTCTATATCAAGCTCCGTCCCGACGTGTATCTGTTCCAGTGGGTCGAGGAGCGCTGCAACGGCAGCCAGGGCCTCGTCATCATGAACCGCAAGACCCAGCATGACGGCGGCTTCTTCTATGGCGTCAGCCACACCGGCCTGATGCTGAACATCACCGGCGCGTATATGCGCGAGCTGGGCGTGTTCGACATCAAGAAGTATTTCGAGAAGGGCTGAGTTTCGCTAAGCACCTGACCGTGACCGTTCCCGGCCTCCGCCGGGGGCGGTCACGCCTTATCTTTCGGCTTCGGAGGAACACACATGAAAATCCTTGCGATCATTCTGGCCGCCGCGCTGCTCGCTTCCCTCTGCTCCGCGCTGGCAGCCGCCGCGCCCGCCTCGCTGGAGGCGATGTATACCAACGTGCCCGTCACCGTGGACGGGGAGATGGACGAGGTCTGGCGCATCGCGCCCGTGAGTGAGATCGCCCATGCCAAGGCGGGCGCCGCCAGCGCCGATTGGGTGACGGACACGAAGGGCACCCTCCGCGCCCTGTGGAACGGGGAAAAGCTCTGGCTGCTGGTGGACATTGCGGACGCCACCCCCGCTTACAGCGGCAATCCCGCGCTGGGCGCTCAGCGCTCCGTCGGGGGCTACAACTACTTCACGGGCAAGAACGACCCCAATACCTATGCCAGCGAGGATGGCGTGGAATTTGCGCTGGACTTCTGGAACGATAAGATCGACAAATTTCAGGACGATGACGGCCTGTTTACCATCACCCGCGAGGGGAAGCGCACCTATGAGCTGAACGGCATGGTGACGAACCATTCCTCTCTCCATGCCATGGAGACCAACCGGGAATATTCCAACCGCGTCACCGCGTGGGCGGTGAAGGAAAAGGCGGACGGCAGCGGCTACACCGTGGAGCTGCAGCTCCAGCTCTTCGGCACGGAACTCAAAAACGGCACGAAGCTCGGGCTGGACGTGATGATCGGCGACAGCCCGGCGGACGGGCAGCCCCGCCGCGCCCGGGTCTACTGGAGCCACGACGATAACAGCCTGCCCATGAGCAGTCAGGACTATAACGCCGATTGGGGCGAGATCGTCCTAACCGGCTGGAACGGGACGGACGAGTTTGCCTACGACGACTGGAAGCTGACGAATCGCCTCCGCTGGCTGGACAGCGTGAGCTTCGTGAAGGGCGTGTGGACGGCGGAGACCCAGCAGGCGCTGGACGATGCCCGGCAGAATGCCGAGCGTGCCCTGCTCACAAAGAGCAAATCTGGGGTGGACGCGGCGAGCGAAAAGCTGGAGGCCGCTGTCGCCGGTCTCCGCTGGGGCGATACGCGCTACCCTGACCCCATGGATCTGCCGGTGCAGACCACTCTGCCGAATATCTACCGCTTCTTCGACGGGACGCCCGTGGACGGTACCGTGGATTGGGAAGCCCGCCGTGCGGAGATCCTCGACCTCGCCCAGTTTTATGAATACGGCTACAAGCCCGGCAAGCCGGACGAGCTGACCCTCGGGCAGCCCACGTGGACGAACGGCGGCTTCGATTGGGCTACCTTTGCAAATACCCCCGCCGGGTGGAGCATCCCCGCCGCCGTGCGCTACGGGGACAAGACCGAGACCATCACCTTCACGCTGGCGCTGCCGGAGGGTTTAGACCACCCCGCTCCGGTGATGCTCTCCTTCGGTGCGGACGCGCAGACCCTGCTGGCAAACGGCATCGCCGTGCTGGAAGTGCCCACCAGCGTCACCACCGACGACCGGAACGACCCGTGGCTGAATACGATGAACCGCGGCAACCGGGCGGGCACGCTCCGCAGCTTCTTCCCCTATTCCCGCGATGGGGATCTGAACGAAATTTCCAACGAGATGCTGGCGGCGCTGGGCGCGAGCATCGGCGCGGACGTGCTGGAAAAGCTGGCTGCGGAGAAGGTCGTCATCGGCACTCTCGGCAGCGCCGACACGCTCATCGACCCCGGCAAGCTGGCAGTGAACGGATTTTCCATCAACGGGAAATACGCCTTCGTCTCCGCCGTGTTCGATGACCGCATCGACGTGTGCATCCCCGGCGCGGCGGGCGCCACCGGCCCGGCGGTCTACCGCTACAACGTGAACTACCCGCAGGGCGGGAACGTGTATTCCTGGGGCAAGGTCACCGGCGGCGAGGTGCTGGGCGATACCATCCGGCACAATCCGGGCCGCACCACCGAGCTGTTCCGCCGCTTCCTGATGCCCGGCGAATTTTACCACCGGGAGGGCAGCGATTACGGCTACGGCTGCCGCCTGCCCTACGATCACGAGGAACTGGTGGCCTCTTTGGTGCTGTCGCCCCGCGTGGGGAATGAAAAGCCCCGCGCCATCGTGCTGCAGCACACGGTCGATGATTATGCCGACCAGTCGCAGGGCGACGCGCTGAGTCTTGAAATTGCCAAGACCGTCTACGACTGGCTGGGCTACAAGGGCGAGGACTACGTGAAATTCTGCTTCCGCGCCTCCGGCGGGCACGGGGTGGACGCCGCGCAGTATACGGAGATCGCCGCCTATCTGAACTGGTATTTCTATGATACGCCCATGCCGGAAAGCACGGCGCAGCATCTGAATACCGACCCCTTCGCGGCGGATATCATCGACGGAGTGGACGGCTGGACAAGGAACTACGGCGGGCTGGAGGCCGTGGCCCCGTGGCTGAACGAGGCGCCGCAGGAGGCAAATGTCGTTTCCGATCCGGACACGGAGCCTACGCCGGAACCGGCGCGTGGCCGCGGCAGGCCCTTCCCGTGGGCGGGCGTCCTCGGCGGCGCGGCTTTGGTCGCGGCAGCCCGTATCGCAGCCGCCGCCGGGCGGAAAAAGAAGAAGAAATAAACGCAGCGACCTGCCGGGAGTTTGATACCCGGCAGTTCGTTTTTCTATCCATATTCGCTTTAATCCGGAAAGGGGTCCGCCTGCGCGGGCAGGCCCCGCAGCACGTCCAGCCCGATGCGGCTGCGGATGCTTTCGCCGTGAACGGCAAGGAAGCTGTCCGTTTCATCCGTGAGGCCCTGCCGCCGAAGCTCCCGAACGATGCGCCCGCAGATACGCTCGATCAGTGCCTCCCGCTCCGCCATGGCAGCCTCCGAAAATCCGCTGACCGCGTTCAGTTCCCGCAGCAGCATTCCCATCTCCTCCCCGAGGACGGGCAGCTCGCACATCCCCCGGAAAGCCCATTTGTAATAGGGCCGGTAGACCCGATTCAGCAGATAGACGATGCGGATGGTTTTCTCCGTGAAGCGGCTGAGGGCGGTCTGCACCGTAACGAAGTCGCCCCGTTTCGCCATGCGCAGGGCGTTATACTGCCCCGCCTGCGCGGCGGTCATGCAGGCGGCGGCCAGCCGCTTGAGACGGATATCCTCCGGGTAATAGGCCCGTATTTCCGCCTGCACCCGGCTGAACGTCCCGTCCCCCTCATGGAACACCTCGCCGTTACAGCACATACACAGCTGTTCCTCCGGGGCGCGGAGCCATTCCTGCAGGGTCTTCGGTCTTCCTTCGCAGCCCATGAGGCTGCGGAAAAATTCTCCCACGGTCTGCACGCCCACCTTCGCCCCGTAGGCGCTCCGGCGCTTCCGGTATTCCGCCGGGATTTTCTCGCAAATGTCCGTCTTCCATGCGCTGAGCGGCTCCTTCTGCGCCTGAAGCTCCTCCGGCAGCCAGAGGAAGAAGTCGACGCCCCAATCGTGGTCGCGGCTCCATTCATCGTCGTAGCCGAAGCACTCGCTGCCGTTGCCCGCCAGCCCGGCCGCCGCTTTTTCCGCCGCCTCCGGGAACTTCGCCCGCAGGTCGGGCAGGGCGGTCTCCAGAAAGAAGGCCCGGCTCAGCTCCAGCGCGTTCATTTCAGGCGTTCCCGCAGCTTCGCAAGGTCGCCCTCATAGATCTGCGTGCGGGGGTGGTTCGGCCCGAAGAGGGCGGCCATCGCCTCGCAGGCCTCCTGCAGAGCCGAGATCGCCGTGTCGCCGTTGCCCATCTTTTCCTCGCAGATGCTCAGGCTGCGCAGGGCGGCGGCATAGTCCACGTTTTTGCCGAACACCGCCAGCGTCTCCATCGCGGCGCGGCGGAACGCGTCGGACGCATCGTCGCACCGGCCCGCGTTGAACAGGATGACGCCCAGCGTCCCCCATGCGGCGGCCTCGTGGGCGCTCTTCTCCGGCAGACGGTCAAATTCGTTCAGCGCCTGCCGCACCCGGACTTCCGCTTCCTCTGCCTTCCCCTGCCGGAGCAGCATGGCCGCCAGATTGTTCAGCGCCGTGGGGATCTCATCGTCCCGGTCGGGGCGCTTTTCCATGGCCGCCAGCGCGGTCTCCGCCAGACGGATAGCCTCCGCCGGTTCGCCCATGTCCTGATACGTGAGGGCGAGATTGTTCAGCAGGCTGATATAGGCGTAGCTCTCCGTCTCCCCGATGTTCTCCAAAAGGGTCTTCGCCGCCTCAAACAGGCTGCGGGATTCCGGCAGCAGGCCCATGAGCCGCAGCGCCCCGGCATAGTTCAGCTGCATGGTGGCATACTGCACCGTTTCGCCCATGCCGTGGTTTTTCAGCACCTCCAGCGCCTGTTCGCAGCAGGCGCGGCTGTCCCCGTAGCGGCTGACGCCCCGGTAGTACCCGCCCAGCTCGTTCAGGATGCTGGCCGCGTCCAGCGCCCGCTCCTCGCCCTGCGCCTCCAGCTCCCGCAGGGTATCCAGCAGAAAGCGCTCGATCTTCTGCTGGTCGCCCTCATAATACAGGCTGTCCAGCTTCGCAAAAATCTCATCCATTTTTCTTCTCCCGCTGTCTGCGCACGTAGGCCTCCGCTTCCTCCATGGTCTGGAAGCCGTAGGTCTTCAGGCTGTTCTGCTGGATCTCCTTCGCCAGCGAGACGCCCTCCCGCTCGCATTCCGCCAGATGGTTCCGCAGCGCCCGCAGCGTCTTCACCGAGTAGGTCAGCAGCTCGCTGCGCTGATAGGTCTCCACGCTGGTCACGCTGGGCGTATCCTCGCTGGAGCGCAGGGGCCGCCCGGTGGCGGAAACACAGGGGTACTGCGCCCGCAGCGCGACGGTCTGCTCGATGAGCTTCGCGGTGATCTCCTCGGCGAGGGTGTTCGTTTCGCAGTCGATGGGGCGCACCCGGTCCGCCAGCAGGGCAAATTCCTCCGGCGCGGTGGAGCGCATCATATAAATATACTTCTCCTCGGCCAGATTGCGGCCCTCGGCGGCGGCGAAGGTGATATCCACCAGATAATTATGGCAGGTCTCCTCGTCCCACGCCTCATACTGGCCCCGGCGCATCCCGTCAAAGGTCTTGTAATCGTTCTGGCACCACGCCAGCTCCGCGCCTTCATTGACGCTGTGGAACATCTCCCATTCCTGCGCGATGATGGCGTCGATGGTCTCTTTCGTCGGTTTCATATCGCTCCTCCTTCGGTCGTTTCATTTTCTTCAGAATAGCCCGAACCGCCCCGTTTTGTCAACTGCAGGCCCGGCTTTTTGCAGATTTGCCAAAGATGGGGGCAATTCCCGTAGAAAATCGTCAAATCAGCGGTTGACGAAAGGCGCAGTATTCTATAAAATATAAGAGCTGTGCAAAATTGGAATCACATAAAAATGACCATATCGAATCGAAAGGAAGGCATCTTATGTACCGGATTGTCAAGAAGAAGGCCCTTCAGCCGACCGTGACGCTTTTCGAGATCGAAGCGCCGCTGGTTGCGAAGAAGGCCAAGCCCGGCCAGTTCATCATCCTCCGCGTGGATGAGAACGGCGAGCGTATCCCCATCACGATCCATGACTCCAACAAGGAGACCGGCACCGTTACCATCATCGTTCAGATCGTCGGCGCCACCACCGAGAAGCTGAACCACATCCCCGAAGGCGGCTTCATCCACGATTTCGTCGGCCCTCTGGGCAAGGCCACCGAGACCGAAGGCAAGAAGAAGGTCTGCGTGGTCGGCGGCGGCGTGGGCTGCGCCATCGCGTTCCCCGTTCTGAAGGCCTATCATGATGCCGGTGCGGAAGTGCACGGCGTCGTCGGCTTCAAAAACAAGGATCTGATCATCCTCGAGGATGAGTTCAAGGCCGCTTCCGATAAGCTCATCGTCTGCACGGACGACGGCAGCTACGGCTTCAACGGTCTCGTCACCGTCGCCCTGAAGGAACTGCTGGACGCCGGCAACAAATATGACGAAGTGTTCGCCGTGGGTCCCATGCCCATGATGAAGTTCGTCTGCAAGACCACCGAGCCTTACGGGCAGAAGACCATGGTCTCCATGTCCCCCATCATGATCGACGGCACCGGTATGTGCGGCGGCTGCCGCATCAGCGTCGGCGGCGAGACCAGGTTCGCCTGCGTGGACGGGCCTGACTTCGACGGACATCAGGTCGACTGGGATCTGGCCGTGAAGCGCAGCCGCACCTTCAATGAGTTCGAGCGTCATAAATACGAAGAGACCTGCAACCTGTTCCAGAAGGAGGTCAAGTAAGATGGCTTTCAATATGTCCCCCAACAAGAACCCCATGCCCTCTCAGGACCCCAACGTTCGCAACAAGAACTTTGAGGAAGTCGCTCTGGGCTACACCGAGGAGCAGGCGCTGGATGAAGCGGCCCGCTGCCTGAACTGCAAGAACAAGCCCTGCATGAAGGGCTGCCCCGTCATGGTCCATATCCCCGAGTTCATCGCGAAGATCGTGGAAAAGGATTACGAGGGCGCTTATCAGATCATCTCCCAGACCAGCGCGCTGCCCGCCGTGTGCGGCCGCGTCTGCCCTCAGGAGAATCAGTGCGAGAAGTACTGCACCCGCGGCATCAAGAACGAGCCCGTCGGCATCGGCCGTCTGGAGCGTTTCGTGGCCGACTGGCACAACAGCCATGCCACCGCCGCCGCCGAAAAGCCCGCCTCCAACGGTCACCGTGTGGCGGTCGTGGGTTCCGGCCCCAGCGGCCTGACCTGCGCCGGCGACCTGGCCCGCAAGGGTTATGAAGTCACCGTGTACGAAGCCCTCCATCTGGCGGGCGGCGTTCTGGTCTACGGTATCCCCGAGTTCCGTCTGCCCAAGAGCATCGTGCAGAAGGAAGTGGACGGCCTGAAGGCGCTGGGCGTCAACGTGGCGACCAACGTGGTCATCGGCCGCACCATGAGCGTGGACGATCTGCTGGAAGAAGAAGGCTACGAGGCCGTGTTCATCGGCTCCGGCGCCGGCCTGCCCATGTTCATGAACATCCCCGGCGTGAACTCCCCCGGCGTTTACTCCGCCAATGAGTTCCTGACCCGTATCAACCTGATGAAGGCTTACCGGGAAGATTCCGATACCCCCATCCCCCATCCCAAAAAGGTCGCCGTCGTCGGCGGCGGCAACGTGGCCATGGACGCGGCCCGCTGCGCGAAGCGTCTGGGCGCCGAGGTGAGCATCGTCTACCGCCGCGGCATGGAAGAGCTGCCTGCCCGTCTCGAGGAAGTGGAGCATGCCATCGAAGAGGGCATCATCTTCAAGACCCTGTGCAACCCCGTTGAGATCCTCACCGAGGGCG
>JAZQQF010000151.1:0-21409 GCA_045628925.1 Oscillospiraceae bacterium
GGGGTATCTGGAATCGGAGGCCGCCGGATTCCGGGAAACTGTTCTAAGCGTGCTGAACGGGCCGAAGCCGGTCCTCGGCGTGGTGCGGCAGGGCCTCGGCGCATGGGCGGACGCGCCGCTGGGAACGGTCATGGAGGTCACAGAGGCGAACCGGGCGGAGATCCCGGGAAAGATCCTCGCGTGGCTGCGGGAGCAGAATACCGATTGAACTGCGGTGAGGCTTCGGCCTCGCCGGTTTTGCGGTTCCGGGCGAATCTGTTCTTACATAATCATATGATTCCCTGCATTCGCCGGAGACCGTGCATTTCGCTGCGTCGATCTGCACGGGCGCATCGTGATGCGCCCCTACCGGCAACACGACACACCTCGTAGGGGCGATTCACGAATCGCCCTCTCGGTTTTCGACAGAAGAATAGGCCACGCCCGGAGGCTTTGCCTCCGGGCGTGATGTATTGGCCGGTCAGTAGGTGAACCGGGCGGCTTCGCCGTCGGGCTCGTTGCTGCCGTCCAGCAGGAACAGCGCGCAGCGGTCGGCCTCGGCACCGCTCCACGGGAGCGTGACGGTCTTCGCATCGCCGCTCAGCACAACGCTGCCGCAGACCACGTCCACCAGCTGCCCGTTCAGATAGCGGGCGGCGATATAGGAAACGGTGCCGGTCTTGAAGGAGGAGATGGTCACGGAATCCGCTGCGCCGAACTCAGCGCTGCAGGAACCGACGTCGATGAACACGTAGTCGCTGAAACTGTCGGCGCGGAAGCTGAATTTGTTGCCGTCCCGCGTGAAGTCCACAGGCTCCTGCGTTTTGCCGTCCACGTGGACGAGCTTCACGTTGGTCTCCGCCATTTCCGGCGTGCCCTCCACGGTGACGAGGACGGGGTTGCGAGGCTGCTGCTCCGCGCCGTCCACGGTCAGGGTGAAGCTCAGGTCAAGGAGCGCATTGGCATTTTCTTCCTCGTTCACGTCCAGCAGGATCTCACTGCCGGGATATTCGCAGCAGGACACGGCCAGACCGGCGGCTTCGACGGCCGTACCGCAATCGGCATCGTCCACCTCAGCGGTGAGGCCGGGGTTCGCGGCAAGATAAGCGTCATCCAGCGCGATGATATTCTCATCGCTCACGCTTTCCTTTTCTTCATCCGTGAGGCGGACGAAGTTTTTGGAAAGCTCGTTCACTTCTTCGGGCGTGGCATCATCCAGCGCCGCGATGCCGTCCAGCACCGCGTCCAGCGGGACCTTCTCGCCTTCCACGACCATGGCATTCACGGGGAGGCTGTCGGTCAACGCGGTGAGGTAATCAGGCTGTGTGCCCACGGGAACGTAAACGTAGCGCAGCGCTTCGCTGTTGGAAAAGACATCCCACATTGAGGGCGGCACGGTGCCGGTAAACTCCACGTAGTCCAGAGAATGACAGTAGTCGAATGCCTGAGAATCGACCGCGGTCACGGCGGCGGGGATGCGGACGGTCTTGAGCTTGGTGCTCATGAACGCTTGATTATAGATAGTCGTCAGCGCTTCCGGCAGCTCGATCGCCGTCAGCATTGTGTATCCAAATCCCCACTTGCCGATAACCTCCAGCCCGTCGGGCAGGGTCACTGCCGTGATGCTGGGATGGTAATAGAAAGCATAGTCCCCGATCTCGGTGACCGACGTGGGAACAACGTAGCTTTCACCGGTCTTTCCCAGCGGATAGGCTACCAGAACGGACCCGTCCGCGCTGAAGAGGACGCCGTCGACGGCTTTGTAGGCGGTGCTGCCCGCTTCCACGGTGAAGCGCTGCAGGTTCTTCGCGGCAGAGAAGGCGGACGCGTCCAGTGAGGTGACGGCGGCGGGGACCTCAAATTCCGTGCTCGTGCTGGCGCCGGGGTAAATGAGCAGCTTCGTATAGTCGCCGGTGAACAGCGCGCCGTCCACGGAAGCGAAGGCGCTGCCGCCCTCCTCCACGTTGATGGCCTCCAGCGCGCTGCAGCCCCGGAAGCATCCGTCCCCGATCTCCCGCAGCGAAGCGGGGAGGTTGACCGTTTTCAGCTTGCTGCAGTTGGAGAAAGCGCCGGTATCCATGGTCTCCACGCCCAGAAGGGTAGCGGAGGTGAAGCGGCAGGTCTGGAACGCATAGCTGTCGAGTTTCTTCACGTTTGCGGGCAGGACCAGCTCCGCGATGCCGCTGCAGCCGGTGAAAGCCGTATTCTCAATGATGGTCAGAGTGGAAGGGAAGGTGATCTGCGTGAGCTTTGCCGCGTCCCAGAATGCGCTCTCACCGACGATCACCACGCCCTCAGGAATGGCGAAGGTATCCGCGTCCTTCGCGGCGGGATACCGGGCCAGCGTCAGCCCTTTATACGGGTCATTGTGATACAGGACGCCGTCAACGGTATACCACTCATCGTCGGCGGTGCTGCCGGTGATGGTGATGCTTTCAAGCGCACTCAGAAAAATCGATCCGCCGGATAACACAGAAACATATCTGGGCAGCGTGAGCTTTGTCAGCACGTGGCAGTTTTCCAATGCGTACAGCGTTAAGCTCTGCAGTCCCGCGCCCAGCTGAAGGTTTGCTAGATTCGAGCACGCCTCAAACGCTGAACCTTCAACGACTTCCAGCGAATCCGGGAAGCTGAGCGAGGTCAGATTCTGACAGTTATAAAACGCATCCTGCGCGACCTCCGTCGTCCCGCTGGGGGCGGTGTAGGAAGTGCGGGTGTGACCGATGGGGTAGGCCAGCAGGGTCGTTCCCTCAAACAGGACGCCGTCCTTGGAGGAAAAATACGGATTGCCCGAAGCAACGGAAAACTCCGCCAGCACTGTGCAGTTATAAAATGCATCCATGCCGATGAAGCTCACGGTAGCGGGGATGCTGACCTTCGTCAGGTTGCCGCAGCCGGAAAAGGCTCTGCGGCTGATGGATCCGATCCCCTCGGAGAGAACGACCTCCGTCAGGTTCGCGCAGCCGAGGAAGGCATTCTCGCCGATCTCCGTTACAGCATAGCTGCTGCCGTCCACCTCGACGGAGGCCGGAATGGTCAGCACTGCGGGCACATCCCGCGTATAGCCGATGACAGCGGCGGTCGAGCTGTTCAGCACGTAGGTCACCCCGTCCACCGTGGCGGTCTCGCCGGAGGAGATGCTCGCCGTTTCAAAGAGCGAAACGGTGGCTTTTTGCGTCTGTCGGAATACAGAAAACCGCCGCAGGGGAAACCCCTGCGGCGGCAGTTCAGATGAAGGTTCAGCGCTTCAGCGCCTTCTGCCCGTCGAAGTATTCCTTGGTCAGCCTGATGACCTCGGGGCTGAGGGTCAGCACCGCGATCAGGTTGGGGATGGCCATGAAGCCGTTCAGCGCGTCGGCCAGGTTCCACGCATCCGTGAGGCTCATGGTCGCGCCGATGATGGCAAACAGCGCGAACACGACCTTGTAGACCTGAGAGGCCTTGGTGCCGAAGAGGTACTCGAAGCAGCGGGTGCCGTAAAGGCTCCAGCTCAGGACGGTGGACAGGGCGAACAGGGCGAGGCAGATGGCCAGCAGGATGCTGCCGAAGCCGCCGCCGAGGACGCTGCCGATGGCACCGGCCACGAGGCTCGCGCCGCCGGAGGTGCCCCACGCGATGTCGATGCCGTTGGAGCAGTAGCCGCAGAGGACGGTCAGCGCGGTGAGGGTGCAGATGACGATGGTGTCCATGAACACCTCGAAGATGCCGAAGAAGCCCTGCTTCACGGGGTTCGTCTCGCTGGTGGCGGCATGGGCCATGGGCGCGGAGCCGAGGCCGGCCTCATTGGAGAAGCAGCCGCGGGCGATGCCCTTGGTGATGGAGGTGGAGATGGTGATGCCGAACGCGCCGCCCAGCGCAGCCTCGGCGGAGAAGGCGCCCTGGAAGATCATGCCGAAGACCTGGCCGATGTGACCGATGTTGGCGAAGATGACGATCAGGGTGGAGAGAATGTAAATGACAGCCATGACGGGCACCAGCTTTTCGGTGACGGAGCCGATGCGCTTGATGCCGCCGAAGGAGACGAGGAAGACGATGATGGTGACCAGAATGCCGACGATCAGATTGCAGAGGGTGAAGGTGGAGCCGAGGAAGGTGATCTGGCTGGCACCCACATTGCCGCCCAGCGCGTCGATGGCGGTGCCCACCGCTTCGCCGATGGACTGGACCTGCGTGGCGTTGCCGATGCCGAAGGCAGCTAGCGCGCCGAAGATGCAGAACAGAACGCCCAGCCAGCGGAAGCTTTTGCCGAGACCGTTCTTAATGTAGTACATGGGGCCGCCGACCCAGTCGCCGTGCTCGTTGCGTTCGCGGTAGCGGACGGCGAGGGTGACTTCGGCGAACTTGGTGCACATACCGAAAATGGCGCTGAGCCACATCCAGAAAACGGCGCCGGGGCCGCCCACCACGATGGCGCCCGTGACGCCCGCGATGTTGCCGGTACCCACGGTGCCGGCCAGCGCGGTGGTAAGGGCCTGCAGGGGGGTAACTTCGCCCTCCTTCGCCTCATGCTTCTGGAACACGCGGCCGAGGGTGTTTTTCATGGCGTGGCCGAATTTGCGGAACTGGAGGAAGCCGGTGGAAATGCTGATGAGGACGCCGACGCCGACCAGCAGGCAGAGGACTACGCTGCCCCATGCAATGTCGTCCAATTTGGTGATAAATTCGCTCAGTGTCATGCTCGTTCACTCCTTAATGTAGTTATACGGGGGTGCCGATAAAAGAGAATGCCTTATTCTACACAACTTGTTCACAAATTGCAAGACTTTATTGAACTGAATCTGCAATTTTCTACAAGAAATTTTTGTGGAATCAGCACAGAAACCGCAGAAGCGCGCCCATTCCGATGCCCAGCAGGTTCCCCAGCATGAGTCCCAGTACGCCGCAGACGATGCCCGGCGCGATGAGCCGCCGGTCGCCCCACGCATTGGCGGCGGGGGCGATGAAGGGCGGCCCGTAGATGCCGGCGGTATTGGTGATGAGGGCCGCGCCTCCGGGGATATGAAAAATGCGGCAGAGCAGCAGGTGGAAGAGGATGCAGCCCAGCTGCACGGCGGCGAAAAAGCACAGCGTGGGCAGGAGCGAGCGCACCAGTACGCCGGGGTCCACACTCATGCTCAGCCCCAGCGAAAACATCAGCACCAGATACTGCCCCAGCTGATAGGAGCCCTTCGTCTCCCGCACGGGGCGGACGAAGCTCCCCGCCAGCCCGAGAATGCTGACGGCCAGCATGATATACAGACTCCCGTCCAGACTGCCGTTCACGAGCAGCTCCAGCCCGGCGCCGACGCCGAGGCACAGCAATGCCAGACCGCAGACCCCGGCCAGCCGGGCGAGGCTTTTCCGGTCCCGCGGGATGGAGCGGTAGTCGTATTCGTTTTCCGCCGCCGGGGCTTCCGCGTCTTCGGCTTCCGGAACAGGGGCTTCCGCGCCGAGAACGCGCCGGTAGAGCGGACGTCCCACCGTTACCAGCACGAGGAACCACACGCCTCCCACCAGAAAATCCGCCGTGTTGGCGGCGGTGATCACGTCGGCGGCAGCATCCTTCGGCAGCAGCGCGGCGCCAACGGCGATGAGGTTCGGGGTGCCGCCGGTATACAGTCCCACGGCCATGCCCGCCAGCTGGGGGGCATGCTCCAGCCCCAGCCGCTTTGCGGATAGGGCGGCTGCCGCGGCGGTGAGGGCGGCGGCGAGGATCTGCAGCCCGTAGCCCGTGAGGATGGGCTTTGCCAGCTTCCGCACACGCCGCAGGTCGAAGCCGAACAGGATGAGCGGGATGGCCAGCGCCACAAGGATACTGGCCGTCAGCTGCGAGAGGGACTTATCGAAGGGGATGGGCAGCAGCGCCAGCAGAAAGCCGCAGCCGTAGCACAGGGCGACCGCGCCGATCTTTCGGAACAGGCTGAACCGCCGCACCAGACGCAGGATGAGGGTCGGGAGCAGCACGATGATGAGAAGTTCGAGGATGACCAAGAGGATCGCCTCCGGGAGCAAAAAGTGCGTTTCGGGCAGGTGTGAGACCCACACCCGCCCGAAAAGAACGATCAGTATTTTCCTTCGCCCTTTGCCAGCTTCACGCAGGCAGCGATGAGACCGAAGATGAACCAGAAGAAGAACAGATTGCGGGGATAGAACCAGGTGTATTCCGCGAAGGAGATGACGAGGATGCCAGCGAAGGAGCCGAGGGCGGCGCTGAGCATCGCCTTCAGCCGCTTTTCAGCGCCGAACACCTGCCGGACGCCGTTTTTCAGCGAATGCGCCAGCGTTCCGAGGAAGGGCAGCAGACCGAACAGACCCATCTCCGCCCAGACCTGCAGGTAGTTGTTGTGAGTGTGGATGGGGAAGTTCCCGTCGTACATGGCGGGGTAGTCGCGGAAGGTCTTGGTGAGGATATCGCTGCCGAGGCCCACGCCGCCGCCCCAGTAATCCTTCATCAGCTTCCCGCTGGCCTCATAGATGGCGATGCGGTAGATGGCGGAGGTGTCGGAGGTGTTGCCGATGGTGAGGATGCGGCGGAAGATCGTTTTCGGCAGGAGGGGAACGCAGCAGAAGCCCAGCGCGATGAAGGCAGGCAGCAGCTTCCAGTTATAGAAGGCGCAGAAGATCATAAGCGCCAGCACGAAGCCGATCCAGCTGGAGCGGGAATAGGTCAGTCCCAGCGCGGCGATGCAGGGAAGGAAGCAGAGGATCGCCAGCAGCCGCTCCCGGGGGGAGGAAGCGTTCAGGATGAGCGCCAGATCCAGCGGCAGGAGCAGCACAAGGATCTCCGCGAAGTTATTGGGATTGTCGAAGAAGGAGTAGATGCGCCCGGGCATACCCGCGTTCAGCACCATATCCTGCTGGGAGGCGACGATCTCCACGCCCATGGCGGCCTGCACGCAGCCGTAAAACGCGGCGGCGGTCAGCCCCGCGACGGCCATCCACACCAGCCGGTGGGCCTGCCTGTAATCCCGGATGCCGCTCACGGTCAGCAGCATGAGGAGCATCGCCGTCAGGTGGAACGCGAAGAAGCGGAGCGACAGGTCGATCTCCGCCGAAGCCAGCAGCGCCCGGCAGATAGCCAGCAAAAACAGCCCTATCCACGGACCAGCCGCTTTGGGCTCCAGCCGGTTCACGCCTTCCCGACGCCCGACGGCATGGAGGAACAGCATCACAAGGATGCCGATGAGGGCATAGAGATTGTTCCACACGGCGTGGGGCGCCAGAAGCATGATGAGCATCAGAACGCCCGCGAGGATATCGCTGCGCTCGCTGAGGGCGGTGAGGCCCCGCAGCACGAGGCTGTTATCCCAGATGCCGGGGGCTTTGCGCCGCAGACGGGCGATCAGGTCGCCGGGGAGATTCACAAGCCAGGTCAGCAGCAGACAGAGGTGGCTTTCCTCCCAGTCGCGGGTCAGCGGACTGTCTTTTTTCAGCAGCCGCCAGAGGTTGCTTTCCCGCAGGACCCGCCCGCCCGCCGGACCGATCCGGTCCAGCGCACGGCAGACGCCGCTTTCCGCCCAGACAGCGGAAAATCCGTTACGTGCCATGGTACGTCCTCCCGTTTCTCAGCGCGCCGCCGCATCGGAATAGGTGCGGAAGGTAGCGTCGGCCATCTTGTCCAGCGCGAAGCGCTCCCGGATGTTTTTCAGCGCGTTTTCCCGGCAGGAGGCGCGGAACGCCCCGTCCTCCAGAAAACGCTTCATGGCGGAGGCCATGGAATCCGGGTCATCGTATACCGCCAGCAGGCCGCCCTGCGACGGATCCTCCAGAATATCCCGGTTGCCGCCCATGTCCGTGATGACGGCGGGCAGCCCCGAGGCCATGGCCTCCACGATGAGGAAGCTCAGCGCCTCATGCTGGGAGGAATTGATATACAGGTCGGAGCCCAGATAGAGGTTCTTGATATCCTTGCGGAAGCCCACGAATTTCAGCTGCTCGTCTGTAAGGCCCAGCTCGGCGGCCAGCGCCTTCATGGGTTCCAGCAGATCCCCGTCCCCGGCAAGCACCATGGTGAAGGGCCTGTCCGAAATTTCCGTGAGCTTTTTCAGGCTTTTCAGCAGGTAGGGGTGGCCCTTATCATGGGCAAAGCGGGAGGCGCAGAGCATGACAAAGCGGTCCTCCGGGATGCCCAGCTCCTGCCGGAGGGTGGAATCCGCCCGGCTGCCCGCCCACTGGGCCGGGTCCACCGCATTGAAGATGACGCGGATGTGCTTCCCGTTCCAGCCGTTGGCAATGAGCTGCTCCTTCCCCTTGGTACAGACGGCGATCATCTCATCCTGCCGCCCGTCCAGCAGTTTGTTGGAAAAGCGGGTGTGCCAGTTGTTGGCGAGGATGAAGTGATTCGTATATACCACGCGGATGTGCTTGTTCCATGTTTTCGCCAGCATGGCGATGTAGTTCTCCCGCAGATAGTGGCAGTGGATGAGGTCGATCTCCCATTCCTTGCACAGGGCGGCCAGCGCCTTCGCGGCGGAGAGATCGTAGCGGCTGGACATGGTGAGCTGCCGCACGGGCACGCCCATCTCCTCCATCCGCTCCACCAGCAGACCGCTTTCGTTATAGGCGAAGAAGGGCTTCACCCGCCCGTCGCCCGAGAGGGTGCGCACCAGCGTTTCCACATAGCGCTCCGTACCGGCCTTGCCTGCATGGTTCAGTAAATACAATACGTTCAAAGGAGCCGTCTCCTTTCAGACATTCGTTAACATCTTATTCTACAGGATATCGCCGGGAAATGCAAGCGGGAGAATGGGGAACCGCCCGCCGTCAGGCTCCTTTCGTCGCTCAAACTGCACGCAGCCCCCGGAAGCGCCGCTTCCGGGGGCTGGATGGTGTTGTATCAGGTCAGGATTTCGGCAGGGGCAGGACTTCGTATCCCGTCCAGCCCGCGATGTGGCGGGCGAGGATGATGCCGTCTTTGGCGTTGACGAATCCGTCGCTGTTCATATCGGCGGCAGACACGTCCACCGTGACGCCCGTCCACCCGGCAATATACCGGGCAAGAAGGATGCCGTCCTTGGCGTTCACTTCCCCGTCACCGCTGGCGTCGCCGACCTTGGCAGCCGCGCCGAAGTGCATGGTCGCGTTGAGCAGGGGATCATTATAGAGATCAGAGATGTCGATCTCCTCCCACTGCTCTGCGGAGCCGCAGTAATAAACGTCCTTCAGGCTGGGGCAGTTATCGAACGAGTTCTCGCCGATCTTCGTCAGGGAAACCGGCAGCTCGAAAGAGGCCGCGTTTCTGAAGTTACGGAAAGTGCCGTAGAAGCCCAGCGAAGTGACGCCTTCCTCTACCACGACCTTCGTGATCTGTTCGTAATAGTCGCGCCACTGGTCCAGGCTGGCGTCATTCATCATTTCGCCTTCGCCGGAGATGGTCAGGGTGCCGTCATGCAGGAGCCACTGCAGGTTATCGCCCTGCATACCGCAGAAGCCGGTGATATCGTCCTTTTTCGTCTGTCCGCAGACCGTGCAGGTATAGAGCGTATAGCCCTCCTGCTTGACGCCCTCGTCCCAGACGCCGCAGGTGGCGGGGGTCTCATCCTGCCACGCGTTATTGAGGAAGGTGCAGTCCTTCATGCTCACCTGCGCCGCCAGCGTTTCGTCCTCGGGCAGCAGCAGATAATTGTTGTTGTTCATAAAGGTGCAGCGCTCGAAGCTCACGCTGTTATCGCCGCTGAGCTTGACGCAGGGACTGTCCGTCACGTTTGTGGTATTCTTCCAGTTGCCGCTGATGACGCAATCGGTATAGGAAATGTTTTTGGAACCACTCGCATAGACGGCGCAGAGGATGCAGTCGCGCAGAACGGAGTTTTTCACGATGATATCATGGCAGTTGATGAAATCCGTGGCGATGATGCCGCAGCCCCACAGGTCGCAGTTGTCGACGGTAATGTCATGAGATCCATACCCGTAGATCACGTGGGCGCCGCTCAGCTCATTGCCGGAGCAGCCGCCGGAGGTGCTCGTGCGGCAGCGCCCCGGACCGATTCGGTCCGGGGCGCTGCGAAAAAACCTCGCATTTTCCGCGCCGCTGTGATAAGATAAAGAAAAACTTTCAGACGGGAGGACTCACCGTGTTTGAACAGAAATATCCCCACCTTTTCCAGCCCCTGCAGCTGCGGAACCTGACGGTGCGCAACCGCATCATGTCCGCGCCCAATATGCTGTTCCAGACCATCGGCGGGCGGACGACGGAATACTACACTCGCTATCTGGAGGCCAAGGCCCGGGGCGGGGCGGGCATCGTCACGCTGGGCGAGGTGCCCGTGTGCGATGGCGGCTGCCACACCCCCGGCACCGTTATGTCCCGGGAAAACCTTGCCATTTTCAGCGAGATGGGCGCCGCCATCCGGGAGCACGGCGCGGTGTCCAGCGTGGAGCTGACCCACGGCGGCCGGAACGCGCGGCCGGAGTTCAACGTGAAGAACCCCGTCGGCCCGGATGAAACGGACACCATGTACGGCCACGTGAACGAGATGACGCGGGAGGACATGGAGGAGATCGCCGAGGCCTTTGCCGACGCGGCGGAATACTGGTATACCGCGGGCTTCGATACTGTCCTGATCCACGCGGCACACGGCTGGCTGTTCCCCCAGTTCCTCAGCCCGCTGGCGAACCACCGCACGGACGAGTTCGGCGGCAGTCTGGAAAACCGGATGCGGTTCCCGCTGATGACGCTGAAGCGCATCCGCGACCGGGTGGGTCCGGATAAGGTCGTCATGATCCGCCTTTCCGGCGCGGACCGGGACGAGGGCGGCATGACCGTGGAGGAGGTGACCGAGTTCCTCAGCCTTGCGCAGGAATACGTGGACCTTGCCGAAATCTCCTCCGAGGGCATCGCGTGGTTCTTCGGCACCACCTATCGCCCGTGGTGCCTGAACGCCGACCTGAGCGAAGCCATGAAGCGCAGCGGTAAAATTCACATCCCCGTGTTCACCATCGGCAGCATCGTTTCCCCGGAGCAGGCGGAGGAGCTGATCGCCTCGGGAAAGGCCGACGGCGTGAGTATGTCCCGCGCCCTCATCGCGGATACCTGCCTGCCGGAAAAGGCTATGAGCGGGAAGGACGAGGATATCCGCCCCTGCCTCCGCTGCCTGAACTGCACGGACGGGGATAACCTCCGCCGCCATTTCTCCTGCACCGTGAACCCCCTCACCGGGCATGAGCAGCGCCTCGGCTTCGAGGATGAAGAACTGGAACCCGCGAAGCACCCGAAGAAGGTCCTCGTGGTGGGCGGCGGCCCGGCGGGACTTTCCGCCGCCGTCACTGCATCCAAGCGCGGGCATTCGGTCATCCTCTGCGAGAAGGAGGGCGAGCTGGGCGGCCTCATCCGCTTCGTGGATCACGACAGCCTGAAGGTGGATCTGAAGCGCTATAAGGCCTATCTGCTCCGGCAGGCGGCCAAGGCGAAGGTGGATATCCGGCTGAACACCCCCGTCACCGAGGAACTGGTGCGGGAAATCCAGCCCGACCATATCATCGTGGCGGCGGGCAGCAGCCCCAAAACGCCGAAGATCCCCGGCATCGAGCACGCTTCCCACGCCCTCAGCGCCTATTTCGACGCGGACAGCATCGGCGAAAAGGTGGTCATGGTGGGCGGCGGCCTCGTGGGCGTGGAGTGCGGGATGCACCTTGCCAATACGGGACATGACGTGACCGTGCTGGAGGCCCTGCCCGAGGTGGCGCGGGACGCGGGGCCGGTCTATAAGATCGGGATGCTCTGGCGGCTGGAGCAGCTGGGCGTGAAGCTCATCACCGGCGCGAAGGTATCGGAGATCACCGCCTCCGGCGTCCGCTATGAGCTGGAAGGCGCGGAAGCCTTCGCGGAGGCGGACACGGTGCTGTATGCCGTGGGTATGAAGCCCAACACGGAGACCTATCTCGCGCTCGCGGACAAAGCGCCCCACGTGGACTTCGTGGGCGACTGCAAGGCCCCCGGCAAGCTGCTGGGCGCCATCCACGGCGGCTATTTCGCCGCGCTGGACGTGGGCCGGTTCTGAGCGAACCCGTAGGGGCGATTCACGAATCGCCCGATCTGAATGCGCTGAAACCCGCACGCGGGCGCATCGTAATGCGCCCCTGCGGAAAGCCGGGCAAATGAACCGCCCGGTTCCACAGTCAGAAATCACCCGCCGGAGAGGTTTCCCTCCCCGGCGGGTGAATGCATATTTATATATTTATATGTAGGTATGCTCCGCGACGATATGGGCGGTGATGCGCCCGTCCGCGGCTTTCAGCCGCCGCGCAAGCTCCTCCGCCAGCGCGGCAGGGTCGCTCTTATCCGAAAACGGCACGACCAGCTCCAGCTCCAGCACCGTTTCGCTTTCCACGCAGGTGCAGCGGAAGTCATGGAAGCTGCATTCCGGCGCGAAGCCTGCCAGCAGCCGCTCCGTCAGCGCCCGATACCGGGCCGCGGCCCCGTCGCCGCTGGGCGCCGGGTCCATGTGGATGCAGACGGGGATGCCCAGCTCCGCCTCGATGCGCTTTTCCGCCCGGTCGATGGCCTCATGGAGGCGCATCACGTCCTCCTCTGCAGGGACTACCGCGTGGACGGAGGCCAGCCGATGCCCCGGCCCGTAGTCGTGAACGATCAGGTCATGCACACTGCGGATGGGCTTTTCCTCCAGAAGGATGCGCTCGATCTCCTCCACAAGCCCCTTCGGGGGCGGCTGGCCCAGCAGGGGGCCGAGGGTGTCCTTCGCGATGCCGATGCCGGAGAGGATGACCGCGAGGCTGACGCCGATGCCGATGGCCCCGTCTAGCCAGAGCGCGCCGGTATAGGTGCAGAGCAGCAGCGCCGCCAGCGCGGCGAGGGTGGTGACGCAGTCCATCAGGCTGTCCTGCCGGACGGCCTTCAGCGCGATGTTCCCGGTCTTCCGGTAAAGCCGATGGTTCAGCAGGGCAAGGACCAGCTTCACCAGCACGGAGCCGATGGGCACCAGCACGAACACAGGCCGGAATTCCAGCGCCGATGGGTGGAGAAGACGTTCAAACGAGTCCCGTCCAAGGTCGAAGCCCATGTGCAGGATCAGGAAGGAGACGACCAGCGCAGCGATGTATTCCAGCCGCCCGTGGCCGAAGGGATGCTCCCGGTCCACCGGCTTGCCGGACAGCAGCGTTCCCACGACGGTGACGAGCCCGGAGCCAGCGTCGGACAGGTTGTTGGCCGCGTCCGCCGTGATGGACACGGAGCCGGACAGGGACCCCACCAGATATTTCAGAATGCTGAGCAGCAGATTGCCCGCAATGCCCGCGATGCCGCCCATCAGCCCCAGCTTTTCCCGTTTCGTCTGTTCCGTCCTTGCCGCCCCCTTTCATTACAGAATATGCGTTCGCCCCTTCGGAGGTTCCCGAAGGGGCGGGATTCATTTCAGCGTGCGTGCCGCTTGATGGCCTCGAAGCTCTCGTCGCTGATGACGTGCTCGATGCGGCAGGCGTCCTCCGCGGCGGTGTCCCGGCTCACGCCGAGGGAGATGAGGAACTCCGTCAGCAGCGTGTGCCGTTCGTAAATTTTCTCCGCCAGCTCGCGCCCCTCGTCGGTGAGATGCAGGAGGCCGCCCTCGTCCACGTTCAGGTAGCCGCCGCTTTTCAGCAGGCCCACCGCCCGGCTGACGCTGGGCTTGGAATAGCCCATGTATTCGCTCACGTCGATGCTGCGCACCGCCTCATGCCGGCGGCTGAGCAAAAGGATCGTCTCCAGATACATTTCCCCGGATTCCTGCAGCGCCATGTTCAGGGCCTCCTTTCCTCGCGTCTGCGGACGTTCTCCGCGCACATATAAATAGAGTACCATATATTTCCGGTTTTCGCAAGTGGGAAATGCGGGCAGGAAATTTTCCGCTTTCCGATTGTAATATTCCGGAAGCTATAGTATAATTCTATTTTAGGGTAATATGGATACCTATTGGATTCTGTGAGGTTTGGCGCGCAGGCGCGGGAGGCAGCATGGTCATCGACGTTCGGGGCATCCCCGTTCACTATGAGGAATTCGGCAGCGGGCGCGAAACGGCGCTCATCCTGCAGGGCTGGGGCACCACCGCCGCCCTTTATCGGGATCTGGCCGCCCATCTGGGGCAGTATTTCCGCGTGCTCCTGCCGGAGCTGCCCGGCTTCGGGGAAACGCCGGAGCCGCAGGAACCCATGGATGCGCGGGACTATGCCGCCTTCGTGCTGGACTTTCTCCGCGCCCTCCGCGTGGAAAAAACGCATCTGCTGGGGCACAGTAACGGCGGGCGCATCATGCTGGTGCTGGCTTCGGAAGCGCGGGACATCGAGTTTGACAAGCTGGTGTTTCTGGATGCGGCGGGCGTCGTCGCCAGAAAGACCGCGAAAAAGAAGTGGAAGCAGTTCTGCTTCAAGCTGGGAAAGACCCTGCTGAAGCCCTTCCCCAAAGCGCTGGAGGCTTACCGGCAGAAGCACGGCAGCGCCGACTATCGGGCCGCCAGCCCGGTGATGCGGCAGACGCTGGTGAAGCTGGTGAACGAGGACCTGACGGGGCTGATGCCGCGCATCGCCCGGCCGAGCCTGCTGGTGTGGGGCACGGAGGACAAAGACACGCCGCTGTATATGGCAAAGGTATTCGAGGAGAATATCCCCGACGCGGGGCTGGTCACGGTGCCCGGCGCGGGGCATTATGCCTATCTGGAGCAGCCGGGCTTTGTGTTCCGGGTGCTGGATTCTTTCTTCGGTCATCTGAACTGACGGGTGGTAACGATCATGGGATACTGGTTCTACGGGGCGCTCTGCCTCGTCTATTTGGGCGTAGCCTTCCTCCTGTTCCGGAAGCACGCGCACATCTTTCAGCTGAACTCCTATAAACACAATGTGCAGGAAAAGTGGGCGCGGGACAATATCGAGCCGCTGATGCTGCGCACGGTGTGGGCGCTGGCGGCGGTCTTCCTCCTGCGGGAGCTGGGCAGCGTGTGGGGCAGCGTCGCGGCGGCGGTGCTGTTTGCCGTGGTGGGCCTGCTGAACAGACCTCAGCAGGCGAAAAAGCCGCTGGTCTTTACGGCGCGGGTGAAGCGCCTGCTGGCGACCTACGGCGTGATCCACCTGATCCCCATCCTCTTCGGCTTTTTCGCGCCGGACGGGGAGGCCTTCGGCGCGCTGCTCATGTCCTTCTGCCTTGTGGGCGCCCCGTGGCTCATCCTCGCGGCGGACAGTCTGAACAAGCCCATCGAGAAGTCCATCTCCAACGGCTACGTGAAGGACGCAAAGCGCATCCTCTCGGAGTGCCCGGATCTGAAGATCATCGGCGTCACGGGGTCCTACGGGAAGACCAGCGTCAAATTCTTCCTTGAAAAGCTCCTGAGCGTGCAATATAATACTTTGGTTACCCCCCTGAATTACAATACCACCCTCGGCGTGGTGCGCACCGTGCGGGAAAACCTGCGGGCGACCCATGAGGTCTTTGTCTGCGAGATGGGCGCACGGAACGTGGGGGATATCAAAGAGATCTGCGACCTCGTGCATCCGCAGATGGGCGTCATCACCGCCATCGGCCCCCAGCATCTGGAGAGCTTCAAGAGTATTCAGAACGTCATCAAGACGAAATTCGAGCTGGCGGATTCCCTCCCGGCGGAGGGCGTGTTCTTCGGCAATATGGACGATGACAACATCCGCGGCCGCAGGGTGAACGTGAAGACCGTGGGCTACGGGACCCTTCGGGGCGACTATCGGGCGGAGAACATCGCCTGCGACGAGCATGGCCTGCGCTTCACCGTGCGGGGCGTGGAGTTTGAGACGAAGCTGCTGGGGAAGCACAACGTGCAGAACCTCTGCGCCGCCATCGCGGTGGCGAATACGCTGGGCATCCCGCTGGAGAAGCTCCGCCAGCCCGTAAGGCAGCTGGAGGCGGTGGAGCATCGGCAGCAGCTGCGGGGCAGCGGGAACCGGCTCATCATCGATGACGCCTATAATTCCAACCCCGCCGGAGCGCTGGCGGCGCTGGAAACGCTGAGCCTGTTCGAGGGCCTGCGCATCCTCGTCACCCCCGGCATGGTGGAGCTGGGCGCGAAGCAGACCGAGCTGAACACCCAGTTCGGGCGCGACGCGGCCTCCCGCTGCGACTGGGCCGTGCTGGTGGGCAAAAAGCAGGCCGGGCCTATTCAGGCGGGGCTCATCGAGGCGGGCTTCCCGAAGGAGCGCATCCTTGTGAAGGATACCGTGCAGGAGGCTGTCGCCGCGGCGGACGCCATTGACGCGAACGGCGGTCGGAGAGTCATTTTATTGGAAAACGACCTGCCGGACAATTACTAATCATTTCAAAAACACGTTTCGGGCGATTCGTGGATCGCCCCTACGATCATTCGTTTCAGGAGGTGCATTTATGAAGATCACCGTCGGCCTGTTTTTCGGAGGCAGCAGCGTGGAGCATGAGGTCTCCATCATCTCCGGTCTGCAGGCGCTGCACCATTTTAACACAGAGAAATACGAGGTCGTCCCCATCTACATCAGCCGGGATTCCGGGTTTTACACCGGCGAGGAGGCGGGGAAGATCGAGGCCTACAAGGATATTCCCGGTCTGCTGAAGCGCCTGACGAAGGTACAGATTTCCCGGGAAAACGACCGGGTCGTGCTGACCGCGCCGGGCTTCATGGGGAAACCGAAGATCCTGCATACGCTGGACGTGGCCTTCCCCGTGGTGCATGGCACCAACGTGGAGGACGGGGCGCTGCAGGGCTATTTCCGCACGCTGGGCCTGCCCTTCGCCGGATCCGACGTGCTGGCCTCCGCCGTGGGCATGGATAAATTTACCCAGAAGCTCCTGTATGCCGCCGCGGGCCTGCCCGTGGTGCCGGGGGAGAAGCTGGCCGCCGAGGAGGACCGGGCCGTCTGCTGCGCCCGCATCGCGCAGACGCTGGGCTTCCCGGTCATCGTGAAGCCGCTGGACCTTGGCTCCAGCGTGGGCATCCGGCTGGCAAAGAACCCGGAGGAGCTGCCCGAAGCGCTGGATTACGCATTTTCCTTCACGAATACCGTGCTGGCGGAAAAGGCCGTCAGCCCCCTGCGGGAGCTGAACGTGAGTGTTCTGGGCGACCGGGAGAGCGCGAGAGCCAGCGAGGTGGAGGAACCCGTCATGGGCGACGAGATCCTCTCCTACCGGGATAAATACGAAGGCGGCGGCAAGAACAGTAAGGGCATGAGCGGCCTCAAACGGAAGCTCCCCGCGCCCATCGCCCCCGAGCTGCGGGAGCAGGTGCGGCAGATGGCGGTCCATGCCTTCCGGGCGCTGGGCTGCGCGGGCGTGGCCCGCATCGACTTCCTGCTGAACGGCGAAACGGGCGAGGTCTTTGTGAACGAGGTGAACACGATCCCCGGATCCCTGTCCTTCTACCTGTGGGAGCCGCTGGGCGTTCCTTATGCGCAGCTGCTGGACGAGATGGTGTCGCTGGCCTTGAAGCGGGAGCGGCAGCGCGCCGGGTTCCATACCTCCATCGACACGGGCATTCTGCAGAACTTCTCCGGTGCGAAGGGCGCGAAGGGTGCGAAAGGTTAGTCTTCGCAGCTGACCCCCTGACGAAAATCACCCCTCACATCAGAAAGGATTGGATATCATGATCGAATTTGAAGAATATAAAGTAAAGCTCAACAACCTGAAGCCCCAGTTCGATACCATCAGGGACGGCATGAAGCTGGACGCCGCCCGAGAGGAGATCAAGGAGCTGGAGGCGCGCACCGCGGCGGACGGGTTCTGGAACGACGTGGACAATGCGCAGAAGGTGCAGATGCAGATGAAGCGTCTGCAGGATAAGTGCGATACCTTCGATAAGCTCCTGCAGCAGTGGGAGGATCTGTATGCCCTCTGCGATATGGCGCTGGAGGAGAACGACGACAGCCTGCTGGAAGAGGTCACCGCCGAGTTCGACGCTTTCAGCGAAAAGCTGGAAGCCACCCGCCTGAGCACCCTGCTCACCGGCGAATATGACGCGAACAACGCCATCCTCACCTTCCATGCGGGCGCGGGCGGCACCGAGGCCATGGACTGGAACGGGATGCTCTACCGGATGTATACCCGCTGGGCCGAGCGGCACGGTTATACCTATAAGCTGCTGGACTGGCTGGACGGGGACTCTGCCGGCGTGAAGTCCGCCACCATCAAGATCGAAGGCGAGCACGCCTACGGATATCTGAAGAGCGAGCACGGCGTGCATCGCCTCGTGCGCATCAGCCCCTTCGACGCTTCCGGCCGCCGGCAGACCTCCTTCGCCGCGCTGGAGGTCATGCCGGAGATCACCGACACCAGCGAGATCGAGCTGCGGGATGAGGACATCAAGATGGACGTGTTCCGTTCCTCCGGCGCGGGCGGCCAGAAGGTCAACAAGACCTCCTCCGCCGTGCGTCTGACCCATATCCCCACGGGCATCGTGGTCTCCAGTCAGGTGGAGCGCTCCCATTTCCAGAACCTTGAAAACTGCCGCGAAATGCTCCGCGCCAAGCTGGCGGAGATCAAGGAGCGGGAGCATCTGGAAAAGATCGAGGATATCAAGGGCGTGCAGATGAAGATCGAATGGGGCAGCCAGATCCGCTCCTACGTGTTCATGCCCTATACCCTTGCCAAGGACCACCGCACCGGCTTTGAGAACGGCAACATCAACAACGTGATGGACGGCGATATCGACGGGTTCATCAACGCCTTCCTCAGCGCGAAGGCATAAGCCATGCTGGGCACGATCGTCAACGCCCTCGCCGCCGTGGTGGGCGGACTATTGGGCGCGCTGTTAAAGAAGGGCATTCCGGAAAGGGTCGAGAAGCTGGTGCAGACCGGGCTTGCTCTCTGCGTGTTCTTCATCGGCGTGAAGGGCTCCCTCAGCGGCACGAATACGCTGCTGTGCGTCCTCGCCATGGTCATCGGCGCGGTCATCGGCGCGCTGCTGGATATCGACAGGCAGTTCAACCGTCTGGGCGACTGGACGCAGGCGAAGCTCACGAAAAATTCCGGCGGCGACAGTACCATCGCCGAAGGCATGGTCACCGCCAGCCTCATGTTCTGCGTGGGCAGCATGGCGGTGGTGGGTTCGCTGCAGAGCGGCCTCACCGGCGACCATTCCACCATTTATACGAAATCCCTGCTGGACTTTGTTTCCGCCATCATCTTCGGCTCCACCCTCGGCTGGGGCGTGAGCCTGAGCGCGATCTTCGTGTTCGTCTATCAGGGCGCCATCGTCCTGCTTGCGAAGTGGGTAGCGCCCATCCTGAGCGACTATGCCGTGGCGGAGATGAGCTGCGTGGGCAGCCTGCTCATCGTGGCGCTGGGGCTGAATATGCTGGGGCTGACGAAGATCAAGGTCTCCAATCTGCTCCCGGCCATGTTCCTGCCGCTGGTGCTCTGCCTGTTCATGTGAATTTTCCACTTAACACTTATCTATAGAATGCAAAGGTGACAGCGAATGAAGTACGAAGTCGGCTTTGACAATGAAAAATACCTGCAGACCCAGTCGGAGCATATCCGCAGGCGTATCGGTCAGTTCGGCGGAAAGCTGTATCTGGAGTTCGGCGGCAAGCTCTTTGACGATAATCATGCCTCCCGCGTGCTGCCGGGCTTCGAGCCGGACAGCAAGGTGAAGATGCTCCTGACCATGAAGGAGCAGGCGGAGATCGTCATGGTCATCTCCGCGGGCGACATCGAGAAGAACAAGGTGCGAGGCGATCTGGGCATTACCTACGATCTGGATCTGCTGCGCCTGATCGACGCGTTCCGGGGCATCGGCCTCTACGTGGGCAGCGTGGTCATCACCCACTTTGACCAGCACGCCGCCGCGGGCGAGGCCTTCCAGAAGCGGCTGGAATCGCTGGGCCTGCGGGTCTACCGGCACTACGCCATTCCCAATTACCCCTACGACGTGGAGTATATCTGCTCGGAGGAGGGCTTCGGGAAAAACGACTTCGTGGAGACGGAGCGGCCCCTCGTGGTGGTCACGGCGCCCGGCCCCGGCAGCGGCAAGATGGCCACCTGCCTGAGCCAGCTCTACCATGAGCATAAGCGGGGCGTGGACGCGGGCTATGCCAAGTTCGAGACCTTCCCCATCTGGGACCTGCCGCTGAAGCACCCGGTCAATCTGGCCTATGAGGCCGCCACCACCGACCTGAACGACGTGAACATGATTGACCCCTTCCATCTGGAAGCCTACGGGAAGACTGCCGTCAATTACAACCGGGACGTGGAGATCTATCCGCTCCTGCGCACCATCTTCGAGCGCATCTTCGGCACCTGCCCCTATAAATCCCCCACGGACATGGGCGTGAACATGGCGGGCAGCTGCATCATCGACGACGACGCCGTCATCCACGCGGCCAACAAGGAGATCGTCCGCCGCTGGTTCGACGCGGCCTCCGCCTTCCGCAAGGGGAACGTGGACCGCAGCGTGGTGACGAAAAACGAATCCATCATGAAGCAGGCCGGGCAGAAGGCGGAGAACCGGAAGGTGGCCATCGCCGCCCGGGCAAAGGCGGAGGAGACCGGCGAGCCTGCCGCCGCCATGGAGCTGTGCAACGGGCAGGTCATCACCGGAAAGACCTCCCGGCTGCTGGGCGCCTCCAGTGCGCTGCTGCTGAACGCGCTGAAGGTCCTTGCGGGTATCCCCGATGACCGGCACCTGATCAGCCCCAGCGTCATCGAGCCCATCCAGCGCCTGAAGGTGGATCTGCTGGGCGGCTCCAATCCCCGGCTCCACACGGACGAGGTGCTGATCGCCCTGTCCGTCTGCGCCGTCACCGATCCGGATGCGGCGAAGGCCATGGCGCAGCTGCCCAATCTGAAGCACACGGAAGTCCATTCCACCGTTCTGCTGAGTCAGGTGGATGAAAGTACCTTTAAAAAGCTGGGCGCAAATTTCACCTGCGACCCGGTCTATCAGTCGAAAAAGCTGTATCACAGGGGGTAAGAGAAATGACGGATCTGAATTACACGATGCTGTTCGATTTTTACGAACTGACCATGGGCAACGGCTATTTCAAGAGCGGGATGTATGAGAAGCAGTGCTATTTCGACGTGTTCTTCCGCAAGGTGCCCGACGGGGGCGGCTTCGCCATCGCCGCCGGTCTGGATCAGATCATCGACTATATCCAGAACCTGCACTTCGACAAGCGGGATATCGAATACCTCCGCAGCAAGGGCTGCTTTGATGAGCAGTTCCTCCGCTGGCGGAAATACTTCCGCTCCTCCGGCGATATCTGGGCCGTGCCGGAGGGAACGCCCGTGTTCCCCGGCGAGCCGGTCATCACCGTGCGCGCCCCCGCCGTGGAAGCTCAGCTCATCGAGACCTATCTGCTGCTGCAGTTCAACCATCAGTCCCTCATCGCCACCAAGGCCAACCGCGTGGTCCGCGCCGCGCAGGGGCGGACGGTGCTGGAGTTCGGCTCCCGCCGGGCGCAGGGCGCGGACGCGGCGATCCTCGGCGCCCGGGCTGCGTTCATCGGCGGCTGCGCCGGAACGGCCTGCGCACTGACCGAC
>JAZQQF010000152.1:0-5569 GCA_045628925.1 Oscillospiraceae bacterium
CATCTCCTCGGTGGTCTTCAGATACAGGGGCAGCGGATAGTCCGAATCGGAGAACTTGTTGCTCAGCAGGATGCGGCGGAACACCTCATCCTTGGGGTCGAGAAAATGCACGTCCCCGGTGGCGACGACGGGCTTCCCCAGTTCTTCGCCCAGCCGGACGACCTTGCGGTTATAGTCCATCAGCTCCTCCTCGCTGCGGGCGGTATTGTT
Source organism: Oscillospiraceae bacterium (assembly GCA_045628925.1). Lineage (GTDB taxonomy): Bacteria > Bacillota > Clostridia > Oscillospirales > Oscillospiraceae > UBA1774. The sequence goes on from JAZQQF010000152.1 coordinate 211, forward strand.
CCGCAGGAGGAAGGCGTTGTTGCACAGGGGCTGGATCTCAAGGAAATCGTAGAACTCCGCCACGCGCCGCAGCTCGCGCATGCTTCTCCGGCCCGTGATGCCCCGGAACACCTCGCCCGCTTCGCAGGCGGAGCCGACGATCAGCCCCTCCCGCAGCTCCATGAGCAGGCTCTTGGGGATGATGGGGTATTTTTTGAAATGCTCCAGATGGGCGCGGGAGACCATTTCATACAGGTTCCGGATGCCCTTCTGCTCCTTCACAAGGATGATGATATGCTTGGGCTGACGCTTCCCGTCAAAGTTCTTCCGCAGCTCGGAGATGATCGGTCCCAGCTCCTGAATGCGCCCCGCGCCCTTTTCCCGCAGGCGCTTGAAGAAGGCCTCCAGCAGCAGGCCGCAGGTCATGGCGTCATCCGAAGCGCGGTGATGCCGGAATTCCGGCAGACCGAGGAAGCCCGCGGCGGAATCCAGCGTATGCTTTTTCAGGTTGGGCAGCAGGCTCTGGGAGAGGATGAGCGTGTCGATGCTGGTGGCGTTGAAGGGAACGCCGATGCGCGCGCACGCCTCCGCGAGAAAGCCCATGTCGAAGTCCGCGTTGTGTCCGCACAGCACGCGCCCGCCCGCAAATTCCAGAAAAGCGCGGACGGCCTCGTTCTCCCCCGGCGCACCGGCTACGTCCTCGTCCCGGATGCCGGTGAGCTGGGTGATCTCCGTGGGGATGGGGGTACCGGGGTCCACAAAGGTCTGGAACCGGGCCAGCTCCTGCCCCTCTTTGATCAGCACCGCGCCGATCTCGATGATGCGGTCATAGTCCGCCCGCAGGCCGGTGGTCTCCAGATCGAAGGCCACGAACTCGTCGGAAAAGTCCGCGTCCTGCCCGCCCATGACGGCCACCCGGTCGTCCACGTCGTTCACGTAGTAGCCCTCCACGCCGTAGATGACCTTGATGGGCAGCTTTTCAGCGGCGTGGCAAAGCTCCGGGAAGCCCTGCAGGACGCCGTGATCCGTGAGGGCGATGGCTTTGTGACCCCATTTAGCCGCCAGCTTCACGGCGGCGCTGATATCCGTCAGCGCGTCCAGCGAGCTGTAGCGGCTGTGCAGGTGCAGCTCCACCCGCTTTTCGCCGGGGTAGGGGTCGCTGCGGCTGGGCTTGGCGATGCGCATGACCGCGAAGGGGCTCATGGCGATATCCCCCTGCCAGCGGTCGAAGCTCACATCGCCGGAAACGGTGACGAACATCCCGTCCGCCACGGCGGTCAGCCCCTCGTCGCCCTCCTGCAGGAAGCGGGAGACGTGCAGGCTGCCCTCATAGTCGGTCACGTTGAAGGAAAAGAGTTTCCGGCCGCCCCGCAGTTCCCGCGTCTCGGTGCCGAAGACCTCGCCGGTGATGGTGACCCGGCCGGATTCCGGCGTAAGACCGGCGATGGACACCGCGTCGCCCCTGATCTTGCGGCCCCAGAGGAGCTTATTCTCCGCTGCGGCCTCCTTTTCCTTCTTCTTTTTGGCGGCTGCGCCAAGGAAGGGGCGGATCTCCACCCGCTCCAGGTTATAGTTCCCGGCGATGCGGCTCTCCGCAGTACCCAGCGCCACGGGGGCCACCGGCTCGGGAAATTCCACGCACAGCTCCATGGAGGCGGTCTCCTTGTCGATCTTCGCATCGAAGACGAAGGCCTCGGAAAACGCCCCTAAAACACCCGCATCCGCGCCGCCGGGGTCCGGTGCGCAGAAGGGGAACATTTCCAGAAATGAATAGCGAATCTGTCCCATGTGATACTCCAAATGTGGTTTGCGGTTGGGTGAAATCGAAACGAAAGGCGGTGCGGAACCGCCGGAGGCTGCGCGGCAATCCGGCAGATTTGCAAAATCCCCGGCGAATCCGCATAATCCCGAATCAGTAGAACGTGGCCAGCGTCTCCGCAGGCTTCTCCGCCTTATCGCAGGTCACCACCAGCAGCTCCGGCACCGGCTCGCCCTTCTTCGTGCGGTTCACGCTGACCTGCGCGGTCAGCTCCACCCAGCTGCCGGGGGTGGGCATATTCTTCTCGCTGCTGATGGCCTCGAAGCCGAGGAAGGTGATATCCGCCTCGCAGCAGGTCATCACCTGCCGCCCGAAGCCGAAGCGGTTCTTGCCCCGGCTCTTCACGGCGAACCCGTTCAGGCGGACGATCTTCCCGTCGTACTTGAAGGGCTCCTCGGTGATATCCCGCTCCCATTCGGCGTAATCCCGGTCGGCGATCTCCACGATGTCCGCGTTCAGGTCGAAGGGCAGCTCCTCCGGCGTATCGTCCATCTGCTCGCGCCCGTCGGGCAGCTGATAGTAGATGGGCACCTGCCGGGACGCGGCGCGGACGATCTTGTGCAGCGCCGTCCGGTCGGTCTTCTCGTCCGCACGGTTGAACACCACCACGGTGCTCTCCGTCAGCTTGTCCGCCACGAGGGCGCGCATATTGTTGTTATAGTTCACGAAGGTGGTCGCGTCCGCGATGACGAACTTGCGGAAGGGATACCAGTTTTCCGGCATCTTCTCGAAGAAGTCCACTTCCTTCCACATCCCGTTCAGCTCCACCATGATGGTGTTGGGCTTCGTCTCGTCCTCGATGGCGGCCAGCTTCTCGGGGGTCACGTCGTCCCACCCGTCCAGCTGGCGGACGAAGATATCCCGGCCGGAGACCGGCTCCAGCTCCTCGATGCCCTCCTCGGTCTGCAGCACCAGGATGCGCAGCCCCTCGGGCAGTCCTTCATCGGACAGAAGGGTCTGGATATAGCTGGTCTTGCCCGCCTCCAGAAAACCCTCGAAAAAGTACACGCCGATGTCCTCGCGTTTTTTCTTTGCCATTTCAGATCCCTCCGAACAGCTCGCTCAGCTTGTCTTCCTTCAGCTCCGCGCCGATGACCACCACGCGGCCCGTCACCTCGGCGCTCCCCCGGCGGACGCTCTGCTCCCCGGGCACGAAGTCGAAGTGGATCCAGCCGCCGACCGTCGCCGGGACGATGCCCTTAGACCGCAGCACCGCGCCGCAGGCTTCTTCCTCGTTCAGCGCGTTCAGCGCAGCCTCGATCTCCGCATCGGTATACTTCCGCGCCGTCTCCACGCCCCAGGAGGTGAACACCTCGTCCGCGTCGTGGCCGTGGTGATGATGGTGATGGTGATGTTCATGCTCATGATGATGGTGCTCATGTCCGTGTTCGTCCCCATCGTCATCGTCGTCATCATCGTCATCGTCGTGGTGGTGATGGTGATGATGCTCGTGTTCGTGCTCGTCCTCATCCTCATCATGATGATGGTGGTGGTGATGGTGGCACTCGCAGTCCGGGTCGTCGCATTCGTCATCATCGTCGTCATCGTCCACGACGGTCTCCAGCAGGGCCTTCTGCCAGTTGCCGCTTTCCATCGCGGCGGCGAGGATCTGCTTCCCGTCCAGCTCGTCCCACGGGGTGGTGACGATGGCGGCGTCGGGATGGATCTCCCGCAGGAGGGCAAGGCAGGTCTCCAGCTTCGCTTCCGCGATGCCCTGCGTGCGGCTCAGCACCACAAGGTCGGCCGCCGCCACCTGATCCCGGTAGAATTCGCCGAAATTCTTCAGATACATTTTGGCGCGCACCGCGTCCGCCACGGTGATCTTCACGCCGGGCTTCCAGTCGTCGCCCTCCAGCTTGCAGACGGCGGCGTCCACGTCGCTCAGTTTGCCAACGCCGCTGGGCTCGATGAGGATACGGTCGGGATGGAAACGGTCCATGACCTCCCGGAGGGCCTTCCCGAAGTCGCCCACCAGCGAGCAGCAGATGCAGCCGGAGTTCATCTCGGTGATCTCCAGACCCGCGTCCTGCAGGAAGCCGCCGTCGATGCCGATCTCGCCGAATTCGTTTTCGATCAGCACCAGCTTTTCGCCGGAGAACGCCTCCTGCACCAGTTTTTTGATGAGCGTCGTCTTGCCAGCGCCCAGAAAGCCGGAAATGATATCAATTTCAGTCAATGTCTGTCACCTCTGTAAATTTTGAGCATACCTTTAATTGAAACATTATACTACCCCCGCCGCCAGCCTGCAAGAGCGGAATGACAAATCCTTGGGAACGGCGCAGAAAAATCCCCGCTGCGGCGCCCGAAATCCGCAGATAGCATTTGACAATTACATTCGGAACCGCTACAATCAAAACAGACAAAATTTTGAAACACAGGAGGTTTCAGTCTGATGTTTTTTACCAACTTTAACCCCATGACCACCGAGACCGTCAACGCGGCGCTGGCCAAGGCCGGCAAGCCCGCGGGCGAAGCCTGCAGCTGCCTGAAGGGCATGAAGTTCAGCGTGAAGCTGGAAGGCGAATATGCGCCCAGCGAACTGAAGTACGCCATCAAGGACAAGAACAGCCTGACCGTCACCGAGAACGGCAAGACCGTCGAAGCGGCCTACACCGCCGTCCGTTTCGGCGACATCATCCTGATGAGCCATCTGGTGCCCGACACTGACCGCGGCTGGCACTTCGTCATCGACACCCGCACTTGGGCCGTCACCGCGTTTGAGACCTGGTTCGGCATCACCGTGCCCATCGGCCTCGACCTGTTCGGCATGAAGAAGGAGCCCGACGGCTACCGGGATATCCCCCGCGAGATCCAGCGCCAGATGTACTTCGGCTGGATCGACAAGGGCGACAATGAGAAGCCCGCGTTCCACACCTACACCAACCGCATCGAGGGCCGCGGTCTGCACTGGGCCTTCGACACCGGCTATGAGATCCTCACCTTCAACCCCAGCGTGGCCTGCACCACCTTCACCGAGCTGGGCAAGGAGATGGGCGGCATCACCATGACCAACCCCTGCGACTATGTGCGCATCGACGACGAGCTGTATATCTACGCCCGCTGGGAAGTGGAATACTCCGGCAAGATGTGGATCGAAGTCATGAACTTCTTCGATATGAACGCCGCCGGTCTGGAGCTGGGCTTCGAGGAGAACGACAAGCTGACCTACCGCTTCCACAAGGCCGAGCTGGAAGTCACCGGCGATGCGGCCCATCTGGAGAGCATCTATGACTTCGGCAACGAGAAGGCTCCCGCCGCCGCGCCGCAGGGCGCCAAGGGCGCGCGCTATGCCTACCGTCCCATGGATATCGACGTGCCCATGACCCATGAAGAGGCCCTGAAGCACGCGGCGGAATCCCAGCACATCCTCGGCGGCGGCAACAACATCATGGCCTCCGGCAACAACCTGCCTCCCTGCTACGATCTGGTGGGCAAGAAGTTCAAGGTCTGGGCCGACAACGAGAAGTATGCGCAGGCTCCGTGGAGCGGCGAGAAGGGCAAGCCCTGGGAGTACTGGGTCACTTCCAAGGAGACCCTGAAGTGGCGCCGCGGCGGCGGCAA
>JAZQQF010000153.1:0-4266 GCA_045628925.1 Oscillospiraceae bacterium
GCGTCGGCCTTCAGCTTACTCAGCACCATGGCGCTGATCTCGGGGGGCGTGTAGTTCTTCCCGTCGATATCCACCTTGTAGTTCGCGCCCATGTGACGCTTGATGGAGCTGACGGTCCGATCCGGATTGGTGACGGCCTGACGCTTCGCTACCTGACCGACCATGCGTTCACCGGTCTTGGAGAAGGCCACGACGCTGGGGGTGGTGCGGTTGCCCTCGGCGTTGGCGATGACGACGGGCTCGCCGCCTTCCATAACGGCGACGCAGCTGTTGGTGGTGCCAAGATCTATACCAATGATTTTACCCATGATGAAATCCTCCTGTTATATATTAGTCAGTTTGCCACTTTTACCATGGCAAAGCGGATGACCTTGTCGTTCAGCTTAAAGCCCTTCTGAAATTCCTCCACCACGACGTTTTCCCCATAGGCTTCATCGTCCACGTGGATGACCGCGTTGTGCTCCGCCGGGTCGAAGGGCTGACCGGCGGCCTCGATGGGCGTGACGCCCAGTTTGGCGAAGATATCGGTGAGCTGGGTCATGGTCATTTCCACGCCCTTGAAGAATGCCGGGTCGGAACACTCGGCCTTCAGCGCACGCTCCAGATTATCATAGACCGGGAGGAGGGCCAGCACCGTGTCGGCCTTCCCGTCGGCATAGATGCCTTCCTTTTCCTTCTGGCTGCGGCGGCGGTAATTATCGTACTCGGCGGCGAGGCGCAGGTATTTATCCTTCTCGGCGGCCAGCGCGGCATCCGCCTCGGCCTTCTGCTCCTCCAGCTTCTTTTTCAGCTCCGCTTCCTTTTTGCGGCCGAATTTCTTTTCCCTGCCCGCAGGCTCCGCTTCGGCTTCCGGCGTTTCGGCGGCCTGCGCTTCCGTTTCCGGCGCTTCGACCTCCGCTTCGGTCTCCGGGGTCTCAGGCGTTACTTTTTCTTCTTCCATTACGATGTTTTCTCTCCCTCGTTCTCAGGGGCCTTCAGCTGGGGGATGGGTCTGGGAGCTTCGCCGCCCAGCGCCATTTGCTGCATACCCCGGGCCACATATCGAAGATAGGCGGCCACCCTTGCGTAATCCATGCGCGTGGGGCCGACGACCCCGATCACGCCCTGCATATTGTTGCCCATATCATAGGACGCCAACACCACGCCGCTGTCCTTCAGTTCCTCGGCCACGTTTTCCGGCCCGATGAGGATGCGCACCCCATCGTCCCCGGTCTCAGGCAGATCCTCCAGCACGCTCTGATCGGAAAGATAATCCATCAGCTTCTGGGCTTTGTCCACATCCCGGTATTCCGGGAGGCTCAGAATGCTGGAGGCGCCGGAAAGAAGGGGCTTCTGCGGGGCCTTCGGCGTCATCGCCTGCACGGCGAAGGAGGCGATGGCCGCCACCGCGCCGCTCTCGTCGCCGAGGCTGCGCTCCGCCGCCTGCACGAGATCCGCGCCGATCTCCTCCGGGGTCAGGCCGGTGAAGCTGGCATTGAACACCGTGTTCAGCTTTTTCACCAGCGCTTCGTCGATCCCATCCGGGAAGCGCATGACCCGGTTCACCACCGTTTCATCCTCCAGCATGACCACGGCGATGACGGTGTTCCCATCCACGCGGATGAGGTCGAAGCGCTTCGCCGTGTGCGCCTGCTGGGGGGCCGCCGCCGTATAGACGGGGTAGGAGGTCATCTCGCTCACCAGCTTGCCCGCGTCCGCCAGCAGCTCGTCGAATTTCGAGATGCGCTGCTTCAGCGCCCCGTTGATGCGCTGCGTCTCCTCCAGACTGAGGCGATGCTCGTTCATCAGCTCGTTGACATAGATGCGGTAGCCCTGCGGGGAGGGGATGCGGCCCGACGAGGTGTGCGGCTGCTCCAGAAGACCCAGCGCGGTCATCTCCGCCATTTCGTTGCGGATGGTGGCGCTCGAGAGCTTCACATCCAGCGCGCCGGCGATGGCCTTGCTGCCCACCGGCTCCGCCGTGGACACATAGCTCTCCACGATGACCTTCAATATTTTCCGTTTCCGTTCGCTCAGCTCCATGACCGTGCCTCTGCTTTCGGTTTTAGCACTCTTTGCCCTTGAGTGCTAAACACACTATAATCCCTGCCGGGGCGCTTGTCAAGAGGCATTTGCAAACAATTTGTAAACCCGCCGTTTCCCGGAAACAGGGCCAATGCTGCCAAAAAGCGGAAGAAATTTCCGAAGATGCGGAAAAATGATTGCAATATGCGATTTGCGGTAGTATAATACCACGGTTCTTTTGAAGATATACAACACCGAACGGGCTGCTTTCCGCCGCCCGCACCATAGAGAAAGGGTTGATTCCCATGGATATTCGCAATATCGCCATCATCGCCCACGTTGACCACGGCAAGACCACGCTGGTGAACGAAATGCTGCGGCAGGGCGGCGTGTTCCGCGACAATCAGGCGGTCATGGACCGCGTGATGGACTCCGGCGATCTGGAGCGGGAGCGCGGCATCACCATTCTTTCCAAGAATACCGCCATCCATTATAAGGATACGAAGATCAACATCGTGGACACCCCGGGCCATGCCGGCTTCGGCGGCGTGGTGGAGCGCGTTCTGAAGATGGTCAACGGCGTCATCCTGCTGGTGGACGCTGCCGAAGGCCCCATGCCCCAGACCCGCTTCGTCCTCAGCCGCGCGCTGGAGCTGGGCCACCGGGTCATCGTGGTCGTGAACAAGATCGACCGGCCCGACGCCCGCATCCACGAGGTCATCGACGAGGTGCTGGAGCTGCTGCTGGAGCTGAACGCCACCGATGAGCAGCTGGACAGCCCCATGCTGTTCTGCTCCGCCCGCGCCGGTACGGCGGCCTATTCCCCCGACACCGAGGGCGAGGATCTGCGCCCCCTGTTCGACACCATCCTTGACTATATCCCCGGCCCCGAGCGGGACGAGAGCGCCCCGCTGCAGATGCTGGTCTCCTCGCTGGACTACAATGATTACGTGGGCCGCATCGCCGTGGGCCGCATTCAGCGCGGCGTCATCAGGCAGAATCAGGAGATCCTTGTGTGCAACGCCATGGATCCCGACCTGCACAAGAAGGCCAAGGCCGTCAGCCTCTATGAGTTCGACGGGCTGAACCGCGTGCCCGTGACGGAAGCGGGCGCAGGCAGCATCATCGCCCTCAGCGGCATCGGCGACGTGACCATCGGCGACACCATCTGCGTGCCCGACGTGCCGGATCCGCTGCCCTTCGTGAAGATCAGCGCCCCCACCATGGAGATGACCTTCTCCGTGAACCACAGCCCCTTTGCGGGCCCCGAGGGCAAGTTCGTCACCCCCCGCGCCATCCGCGACCGGCTCATGCGCGAGACGCTGAAGGACGTGAGCCTCCGCGTGAACGAAACGGATTCCACCGACAGCTTCAACGTGGCGGGCCGCGGCGAGATGCACCTGAGCATCCTCATCGAGACCATGCGCCGCGAGGGCTTCGAGTTCCAGGTCTCGCCCCCCCGCGTGCTGACGAAGGTGGAGGACGGCGTGATGATGGAGCCCATGGAGCAGGTCGTGGTGGACGTGCCGGATGAATACGTGGGGAGCGTCATCGAAAAGCTCAGTAACCGCCGGGGCGACCTGCAGGAGATGAACCCCACCGGCACCCGCACGAAGCTCACCTTCCTCGTACCTTCCCGCGGCCTCTTCGGCTACCGGAACGAGTTCCTCACCGACACCCGCGGCGAGGGCATCATGGCCAGCGTGTTCGATTCCTACGCGCCCATGAAGGGCGAGGTGAAGCGGCGCAATACCGGCTCCCTCATCGCCTTCGAGACCGGCGAGGCCGTGGCCTACGGTATCTTTAATACGCAGGACCGCGGTCAGATGTTCATCGGGCCGGGCGTGAAGGTCTACGGCGGCATGGTCGTGGGTTCCTGCCCCAAGCAGGAGGACATCGTCATTAACGTCTGCCGCAAGAAGCAGATGACGAATATGCGCGCCAGCGGCTCCGACGAAGCGCTGCGGCTGGTGCCCCCGCGCATCATGAGCCTCGAGCAGTGCATGGAGTTCCTCGCGGACGATGAGCTGCTGGAGGTCACGCCCAAGAGCCTGCGCCTTCGCAAGCGCGAGCTGGATCATGAGCGGAGAGCCAAGAGCCAGTTCCGCAATAAGCAGGGAAAATAATGTGATATCGCCCGGGCGGGGGGGCCCCGTCCGGGCGGGTATGTTTACGGGAGCAAGTTGGGAATTGACAGACTTTGCAGTTTGTGGTATCATCCCTTTATCAGTAAATTAAATGTAGGTTCCGACATGGACGTTA
>JAZQQF010000154.1:0-11618 GCA_045628925.1 Oscillospiraceae bacterium
TGCGCAGCGATGCGGAAACGGTATCCATGGTGGACGGGAAGCAGGTCACGTCACTGCTCAGTGACCTGAACGAGATCCCCGAACAATGTCTGGAAGCGGTGGTGACCGTTTACGGGCTGGGTATCCTGCGCGGATATGACGACGGATGCTTTCACGGCGCGGAAACGCTGACCCGCGCACAAGGCGCGGCGATCATCCAGCGCTGCCTGCAGCCGGAAAAGCGGACGCCGGTATTGAAAGAAGATCCCGGCCCGATCGCGCTTTCGGACGTGCTGTTCCTCGGCAACTCCCTTTGTGAGGGGTTGGGATTTTACGGTGAAACGGAGGAACCGGATTTTCTCAGCAGCAACGGCGTGGGGGTGTATTCCGCCGGGCAGGTACGATTCAACGACCGAAACGGGAACCGCTGGTATCTTTCGGAGCGGCTGCCCATGACATCCTACCGCATCATCGTTCTGGTCTTCGGAACGAATGAGATGGGCTTCGATATGGATTACGTTCGGGAGCAGTACGGCGCGTTTCTGGATATGCTCACAGAAGCGCAGCCGGATGCGGAGCTGTGGCTCGTCAATGCGCCGCCGGTGAATGAGGAGCTGCTGAATTCCGACGCGTTCACGAATCGCATCTGCGGCAAGGTGAACCGCATCATCGCCGATCTCTGCGAGGAGCGGGGACTGCAGCTTATCGACCTGCACAGTCACGTGGCCGACAGGAGCGGGAGCCTTCCGGAATGGAAAACGCTGGATGGCATCCATTTCACCGGCGAGACCTATCGGGAATGCCTGAACTGGATGATCGGGCAGCTCCCAGTGGAACAGGCCAATACAAACCCGTAAATATTATAAAGCCCCGTCAGGCTTCTTTCAAGCCCGACGGGGTATTTTCTGCGCTCATCGGAGCGGACGGCGCACTTTTCTGCACGGTCAGCGTCAGACGGCCGTCTCTGCCGGAGAGCAGCAGCGTATCGCCGGGCCGGACGCTTCCGCGCAGCAGCAGCTCAGAAGCCGGGTCGGCAAGCCCGTCCGTCAGCAGACGGCGGATGGGCCTGGCCCCGCCGCCCATTTTCAGCGCCCGCGCTGCCAGCAATTCGGGAACGGATCCGTCTGCCTGCAGCCGGATGTCCCGGTCTTCCAGCCGCCCGGCAAAGCGGCGGATCTCCATCGAAGCGATCTCTGTCAGCTCGCGAAGTCCCAGCGGGCGGAAAAAGACGATCCCGTCGATCCGGTTCAGAAGCTCCGGGCGGAAAAGCCTGCGCAGCTCCGCCATCGCCTGTTCTTCCGCGTGCTCGTTTTCGGCAGCCTGCCGGTCCGCAAAGCCCGGACGCAGGACCTGACCGCTGAGATATTCCGCGCCTACATTCCCGGTCAGAATGATGACGGCGCTGCGGAAGCTGACGCTGCGGCCTTTGGAATCGGTCAGGCACCCATCTTCCAAAATCTGCAGGAGCAGATCGCAGACCTCGCGGTCGGCTTTTTCCAGCTCATCGAACAGCACGACGCAGTAGGGCGTTCTCCGCACCTTTTCCGTGAGAATGCCGCCATCCTCGAATCCGGCATAGCCCGGCGGCGCACCGATGAGCCGGGACGCGGATTGCGGTTCCGCGTATTCCGACATATCCAGCCGGATGAACGCCCGCTCGGAGCCGAACAGCGCCGAAGCCAGCGCCCGGCTTAGCTCCGTTTTGCCAACGCCGCTGGGGCCGAGAAAGAAAAACGAACCGGAGGGCCGGGCGGCGTCCTGCAGACCGGTCCGGCTGCGGCGGATCGCGGCGGCAAGTACGGCGACCGCCCGATCCTGACCGACGACCCGTCGGCGGAGCGTTTCCTCCAGCTGCAGCAGCTTTTCCGCTTCGTCCTGTGAAACGGCAGCAGCGGGGATGCCGGTCCACAGCGAGACCGTTTCCGCGATATCGACGGGGAGCAGGCGGCGGGCAGGTTCCGCTTCCGGCGTCCATTGGGCGCGCAGCCGCGTCAGCTCCTCCCGCAGACGGGTATCCTCGTCCCGCAGCGCCGCAGCAGCTTCATACTGCCGCTCTGCCGCGGCAGCTTCCATCTGCTCCTGAATGCGGAGAATATGCGCCTCCAGCTCTGTAAAATCCGGCGGGGGAGCGGGGCGGGTGCAGATGCGGCTGGCAGCCTCGTCAATGAGGTCGATGGCCTTGTCGGGCAGTCGGCGATCCGGGAGATAGCGGACGCTGAGCTGCACGGCGGCGGTGATGGCTTCGTCGGTAATGCGGACGCGGTGATGCTTTTCCAGCCCCGGACGGATGCCGGAGAGGATCTGCTCTGCCGCGGCTTCGTCCGCTTCCGTGACCTCCACGGGCTGGAACCGCCGCGCCAGCGCCGCGTCCTTTTCCACGTATTTCCGATATTCCTCCATCGTCGTCGCGCCGATGAGGCGGAGCGCGCCCCGGCCCAGCATCGGTTTCAGAATATTGGAGGCGTCGATGGCCCCTTCGGCGGCGCCTGCGCCGATGAGGGTGTGCATCTCATCGAGAAAGAGGATGACGTTAGCATTGCTGCGCACCTCCTCCAGCACCCGCCGCAGACGTTCCTCAAAGTCGCCGCGGTATTTCGTGCCCGCGACCAGTGCGCCCATGTCCAGAGATACGATGCGCATCCCGCTGAGAAGCTCCGGCGCGTCCGGCCGCAGCAGCGCCTGCGCGAGCCCCTCCGCGATGGCGGTCTTGCCTACGCCCGGGTCGCCCAGCAGCAGCGGCGCATTCTTCGTCTTGCGGCAGAGGATCTGCATCACGCGGGTGATCTCAACGTCGCGCCCGATGACCGGCTCCAATGAGCCGCTGCGGGCCAGCTCTGTGAGATCGGTCGAGACCGCGTCCAGCGATGGCGTCGCCGCTTTCCGGCCCGGCGAACGGCCTGCAGGATCCGCGCCGCGCCCTGCGGCGCTCTCACCGGAAAGCGCATACAGCTCCCGCGTAAGCTGATAGCCGTCCAGCCCCTCGGAAGCCAGCAGCTTCAACGCGAGGCTGTCACCCTCCCGCAGCAGCGCGAGAAGCAGATGCTGTGTATCCACATAGCGCTGTCCGCTTTCAGCGGCGATGCTGCCCGCCGTTTCCAGCAGCTTCCGTGCCCGCTCGGTCAGCCCCTGTGTGGGGAGACGTCCGGAAGCGCTGCGGCCAACGGCGTCCACCAGCAGCCGCTGCAGCTTCTCGGCGGAAAAACCGGCCGCCGCCAGCTTCTGTGATACCGGACCGCCCTCCCGGGCGATGCCCAGCAGCAGATGCTCGCTGCCGACGTAGCTGTGACCCAGCTCCGAAGCCGCCTGATAGCTCAGCTGCAGCGCCCGTTCCGCCGCCGCCGTCAGTTTCTGTTCCTTCCGCATAAGCAAAATCCTCCCGCAGCCATTCGGCAAAAGAGAGGATAACCGAAAATTTTCGGAAATAGACGGCAGCTTTTTGAAAATTCCTGTTGAAATTCTGATTTATTGTGGTAATATGTATTCGATTTCTACTTGGAGGTGCGAACTATGGCTTTCAAAATCAATCACGACGAGTGCGTCGGCTGCGGCGTCTGCAAGGAAAACTGCCCCGTCGAGTGCATCAGCTTTGTCGATGACAAACCCGTCATCAACGCTGACGAATGCGTCGAGTGCGGCACCTGCGCGGCCAACTGCCCCGCGAGCGCCATCAAGGCTGACTGAGCTTTGAAAAGGACGGCCCCGGGACTTCGGCCCCGGGGCTTGAACTTTATCTGTGGAACCTGACAGACTGTGGGATAACGGGCCGCTGTACCGGCAGGCCCCGGACGTGTTTCCGCTCAGCTCCGATACCGCGTGGCTGGGCGCTTTCGTGCGCCTTGGGAGCGTGAGGCGCTTCTGCGACCTTGGCTGCGGCGGCGGCGCGCTGAGCCTGCAGCTCTTGGGGCGGAAGGGATCGCTGGAGGCCTGCGGCATGGACATCTCCTCTGCAGCGGTGGACGCGGCGCTGGAGAATCTCGGGCTGAACGGCTTTTCCGGCAGCTATTACTGCGGCGATCTGCGCGGCTGGCGTGACCATTTCCGACCCGGCAGCTTTGACCTTGTGTGCACGAATCCGCCCTATTTTCCCGAAACGGGGAAGCGGGCTTCGGGCGCAAGAGGCGCGGCGCGGACGGAGAGCTGCACGCTGGCGGAGCTTTGCGAGGCGGCGTCCGCGCTCCTCCATGAAGGCGGGCGGTTCTGCATCGTCTATCAGCCGGAGCGGCTGAGTGAGCTTCTCTGTGCCATGACGGAAGCAAAGCTGGAACCGAAGCGCCTGCAGCTTGTCATGAAGGATATGAAATCGGAACCCTCCGCGCTGCTGGCGGAGGGCATCAAGGGCGGCGGGAAGGGCCTGCGCATCCAGCCGCCGATACTGACCTCGGAGGTAGCCGAATGTCCGGAAAACTCTATTTAGTCGGAACGCCCATCGGCAATCTGGGCGACTTGAGCCCCCGCTGCGCGGAAACGCTGGAAGCGGTGGATTTCATCGCGGCGGAGGATACCCGCGTGAGCGTGAAGCTCCTGAACTATCTGGAGCTGCATAAGCCGCTGGTGAGCTATTATGAACACAATGCCCGCGTCAGCGGCCCGAAGATCGTGGAACGGCTGCTGGCGGGGGAGAGCTGCGCACTGGTCACGGATGCCGGGATGCCCGCCATCAGCGACCCCGGTGAGGACCTGACCCGTCTCTGCGCGGAAGCGGGGATCGAGATCGTCGCGGTGCCCGGCCCCAGCGCGGTGGTAACGGCGCTGGCACTTTCCGGCCTGCCCACAGGGCGCTTCACCTTTGAAGGGTTCCTGTCCGTCACGCGGAAAAACCGCCTTGCCCATCTGGCGGAGCTGAAAAACGAGAAGCGCACCATGGTGTTTTACGAAGCGCCGCATAAGCTGCGCACGACCCTCGGCGACCTGCGGGATGCCTTCGGGGAGGAGCGGCGCGTCGCCCTCTGCCGGGAGATGACGAAGCTCCACGAGGAGGTCCTGCGCATGACCCTTGGGGAAGCCTGTGCCTATTATGAAGAAAACGAGCCGAGGGGCGAATACGTGCTGGTGGTATGCGGCGCACCGGAAGCAGACGAAGCAGCGGACGAAGACACCGCGCTCCTGCGGGCACAGCAGCTGGCGGAAAGCGGCCTCTCCGCCCGAGACGCGGTCCGGCAGGCGGCGGAGGAATGCCGCGTGAACCGCAGCGCGCTGTATCGGGCTTTCCAGCAGGCAAAAGCGGATCAGGAAGAATAAAACACCCCCGCCGCGGATCAATGCGGCGGGGGTTCGCTATTCAGTCGATATTGGGCCAAAGCTCCGGCCCGCCGGACTTCAGGAACAGTTTCAGAAGGCTGTTCGGAAATTTGTCCAGCGTACCGGAACGGAAAGCATGGATGGAAGCATTGTAGGCTTCACCCGCAGCGTCTACCGCATTCTGCGCCGCATCCAGATCGTCCGCGCAGGAGGTCAGCGTTTCCGCGCTCTTGCCGGAAACCAGCGGGAGAAGCGCTTCACAGCAGCCGTCAAACGCCAGCTCCAGATTGCGGTTCGCAGCCCGGATTGCGACGAAATCCAAGCCGGACTTCACCTCCGAAAGCATTTCGTTGTACGCATTGCGCAGCGCGGAGTATTCGTCGTACACTGCGTCGTATTTGGCGGCGAGGGTCAGCAGCCGATCCGCGGCATCCAGCCGGAGATGGAGCGCATCGGAAAGGCTCTGGGACGTGCTGCCGTCCGGATTCAGAACGCCGGCCGAATATGCGGAAGCGGCGTGCCGGACCTGAACGCCGAGGGACCTGTCCGCCACCGTGCGGAGGAGGACGAATGCCAGCAGGAGAACGACGATGATGACCGCGATGAGGAGGAGAACGCCGCGCTTTTTCACTTCTTGCTCAGCTCCAGCAGCTTGGCGCGCAGATCGCCCTCGATCTTCGCCAGCTCCGTTTCGGCGGCACGGCGCTTGGCGGCACCGTCGATCTGGATCTGGCGGACTTCTTCCAGCGTGCTGATGAGGTTTTCGTTGGTCTGCTTCAGGGTCTCCAGCTCCACGATGCCGCGCTCGGATTCCCGCGCCACATCGATGCTGCCGGTCTTGAGCAGCTCGGAGTTCTTCTTCAGCAGCTCATTGGTCAGGTCGGTGACCTCACGCTGGGCTTTCATGGCCTGCTGAGAATGGTTCATGCTCAGCGCCAGCACCATCTGGCTCTTCCAGAGGGGGATGGTGTTCACGATGCTGGTCTGGATCTTCTCGACCATCAGGGTGTCGTTATTCTGGATCATCCGGATCTGGGGGGACATCTGAATGGAGATCATTCTGGTCAGCTCCAGATCGTGGATCTTCTTCTCAAAGCGGTCGCAGAGGGAAGCATAGTCGTTGGCGGCCATGGCGTCCTCCGGCGTGCCGGTCTGCTCGGCTTTGGTCAGCAGCTCTTTCAGCTTCGTGGCGCGGCATTCCTCCAGACGCTTCTTGCCCGCGAGGATATACATGCTCAGTTCCTTGAAATAAGCCTGATTCAGCTCATACATCTTGTCCAGCATAGCCACGTCCTTGAGCAGAACCACCTGATGCTGTTCCAGCTCCTTGGTGATCTTGGTCACGTTCACTTCGGCCTTGTCATACTGGGCCTTCAGCTCGTCCACCTGCGCGCCGGCCTTGCGGAAAAGACCCTTGAGACCCTTCTTCTCCTCAGGGTCAAAATCCAGCGTTTTCAGCTCGATGACCAGACCGGAGAGCATATCGCCGACCTCGCCCATATCCTTGGTGCGGACAGTGTTCAGCGCTGCGCCGGAGAAATCACTGATATTCTTCTGCGCGCCTGCGCCGTACTGCAGAACGGTGTTGGCGTCTTCGATGTTGATCTTCCTGGAGAATTCTTCCACAGCCTGCTTCTCGGCGGGGGTGAGGTTATCCATCGAGAAAACGGGCGCTTCCACCTTCTTTTCGGCGGCATTGATCAGAAGTTCCGGGGGTTTGGGCGCTTCTTCCGCAGCATCGGGCGTAAGGGTGAGCGTGGGTTTATATTCGTAATCCATTTTGTGCCATCCTTTCATTTTGGATATTATCTGCATTCTGCATGAAATTCTACCTTTTTTTCACACGCCTGTCAATCACAAACTCGAACCTTTCGATATGCTGAAACGCAGAAATCAAGCTTGAATATCTCCTTTGCATGGTATATACTGAAAAATGGTTTAATACGGTCGTATCTGCTTTTCTGCCGCATCCACCCGATACAAAATGAAAACAGACGCCGGAACGACAGGATTCCGGTGCTGAAAGGTGATATTATGACTCGAATCGCTCCTTCTATTCTGTCCGCTGACTTTGCCCGTCTGGGCGAGGAGATCGACAGCATCCGCCTCGGCGGGGCCGACTGGCTGCATTTCGATGTGATGGATGGGATGTTCGTTCCCAATCTGTCTGTCGGCATTCCCGTGCTGCAATCCGTGCGGAAATATACCGACCTGTTTCTGGATGTGCATCTGATGATCCAGCAGCCGGGGCGCTATGTGCCGCAGTTCTGCGATGCGGGGGCCGACCTCGTGTGTATGCACGTGGAGGCCGATACGGAGGAGAATATCCGCGCTGCCCTGCGGGAGGTCCGCGCCCGCGGGAAAAAGAGCGGTCTTGCCCTGAAACCCAAGACCGACTGGTCCGCTGCGCTGCCCTTCATCGAGGACGTGGATCTGATATTGGTCATGACCGTGGAGCCCGGCTTCGGCGGGCAGAAATTCATGGCGGAGATGCTGCCCAAGCTGGGTCTGCTGCAGGAAACGCTGGCTGAATTCGGCCTGCAGGACTGCCTGCTGGAAGTGGACGGGGGCATCAATCCGCTGACGGCCTCGCTGGCTGTCGCCGCCGGGGCAAACGTGCTGGTGGCCGGGAGCGACGTGTTCAAGGCCGAGGATCGGAAGGCCCGCATCGCCCAGCTGCGCGGCGAGAAAAACTGACAGGAGCGCGGCCCCGCCGCATACTGCAAGATGAGCTATTATCCCGCATCCTTTGAAAGACTGACCGAGTACCTGCGCCGTCTGCCCGGCGTGGGCGCGAAATCCGCCCAGCGGATGGCCTTCTGGTTCCTGAGCCTCAGCGACAGTGAAGCTGAGGCGTTTGCCGCGTCCATCGTGGATGCGAAGCACAGCGTCCGCCGCTGCAGCGTCTGTCAGAACCTGACGGACGAGGAGATCTGCGGCATCTGCGCCTCCCCGAAGCGCGACCAGACGAAGCTCTGCGTGGTCTCCGAACCGCGGGACGTGATCGCGCTGGAGCGCAGCCGGGAATATGATGGGCTTTATCATGTGCTGCACGGGGTCATTTCGCCCCTCCGGCATATCGGGCCGGACGATCTGACCATCCGGGAACTGATGCAGCGGCTGGAAACGGGGGAGACGGAGGAGGTCATCATGGCCACAAACCCGGACGCGGAGGGGGAGGCCACCGCTATGTACCTCAGCAGGCTGATGAAGCCGCTGGGCCTCCGCGTGACGAGGATCGCATATGGTATCCCCGTGGGCAGCAATCTGGAATTTGCCGACGATGCGACGCTGTTCCGCGCACTGGAAGGGCGCAGGGAGATCTGAGCGTTTAAGCCCGGCAAAATCTGTCTATGATGAGACAGAAAATCGAAATAAAAGCCGGAACGGGAATCTGCGTTTCCGGCACTTACATAGGGGCGGGTGCTGACCCGTCCTGAATCCTGCCTGATTGGAGCGTGTATATGGCAACTGAAAAATTGAAGATCATTTCACTTGGCGGCCTGAACGAGGTCGGCAAGAACCTGACGGTATATGAATACGGGAACGATATCCTGATCGTTGACTGCGGCCTCGGCTTCCCGGACGGTGAGATGTACGGTGTGGACGTGGTCATCCCCGACGTGACGTATCTGGTCAAAAATGTCGACCGCATCCGGGGTATCGTCCTGACACACGGACATGAGGACCATATCGGCGCCATGCCCTACGTGCTGAAGGATATCACCGCCCCCATCTACGGCACGGCGCTGACGCTGGCGTTGGTGAAATACAAGCTGGAGGAGCACCGCCTGCTGGACATCGCGGATCTGCGGGAGATCGAGCCGGGCGACCGGTTCAACGTGGGCTGCTTTGAAATTGAAGCGATCCACGTGAACCACTCCATCGCCTGCGCGGTGGCGCTGGCCATCCGCACGCCGGTGGGCGTACTGGTGCATACCGGCGACTTTAAGATCGACACCACGCCCGTCGGCTGCCCGATGACGGACCTGACCCGCTTCGGCGAGCTGGGCCGGGAGGGTGTGCTGGCGCTGCTGAGCGATTCCACCAACGCGGAGCGGAAGGGCTTTTCTCCCTCGGAACGCACGGTGGGCGACGCGCTGGACGGGCTGCTGGAAAACTGCGGCAAGCGCATCATCATCACCACCTTTGCGTCCAATGTCTACCGGGTGCAGCAGGCCATCGACCTTGCCGCGAAGCACGGCCGCAAGGTCGCCATCACCGGCCGCAGCATGGAGAACATGGTCACCGCGTCCGCGGAGCTGGGGTATCTGACCCTGCCGCCGGATACGCTGGTGGAGATCACGAAGATCAAGAATTATCCCAAAGAGCAGCAGATGATCATCACCACCGGCAGTCAGGGCGAAAGTATGTCGGCGCTGTACCGCATGGCCTTCGGCGGCCATAAGCAGGTGGAGATCGGACCGGGGGACCGGGTCATCTTGTCGTCCTCCACCGTGCCGGGAAACGAAAAGACCGTCAGCGCCATCATCAACGAGCTTTACCGCCGGGGCGCGGACGTGCTGTATCGGGATATCAGCTCCGGGCTGCACGTTTCGGGCCACGCCTGTCAGGAAGAACTGAAGATGATGCTGGCGCTGGTGCAGCCCCGCTTCTTCATCCCGCTCCACGGCGAGCAGCGGCATCTCAGGAGCCATGCGAAGCTGGCGGAGGAAGTGGGCATTCCCTCGAACCGCGTGATGATCAGCGATATCGGCAAGGTCATCGAGCTGGGTAAGAAGTCCATCCACATCGCCGGGACCGTGCAGGCGGGCCGCGTACTGGTGGACGGGACCGGCATCGGCGACGTGGGCAGCGTCGTCCTGCGGGACCGGAAGCATCTGGCGGAGGACGGGATGCTGGTGGTCGCCATGACCCTGAGCCGGGAGGACAACAGCCTCATCTCCGGGCCGGATATCATCACCCGCGGCTTCGTCTACGTGCGGGAATCCGAGGAGCTTCTGGATGAGATGCGGATGCAGGTGGCGGATCTGCTGGACGCCTGTCAGGAGAACGGCATCACCAACTGGACGCAGATTAAGTCCTCCGTCAAGACCACGCTTTCCACCTATCTGCAGAAGAAGATCAAGCGCAGCCCCATGATCCTGCCGATCATTATGGAGAACTGAACGATGAATATTCAGATTTTCGGGAAGAACAAATGCTTCGATTCCAAAAAGGCGGAGCGCTGGTTCAAGGAGCGCCGTATCAAATACCAGTATATCGACGTGGTGAAATACGGGATGAGCAGGGGAGAGTTCCAGAGCGTCAAGAGCGCGGTGGGCTTTGAGAACCTGCTGGACGCGGATGCGCCCGGGGCGGAGGAAGTGAAATACCTCGCCTATCAGGAGGACAAAGAGGAAAAGCTGCTGGAAAATCAGAAGCTGCTGAAAACGCCCATCGTGCGCAACGGCAAAAAGGCCACCGTCGGCTATGCGCCGGAGGTGTGGGCCGGCTGGGAATAAAGGGAAGACCGGGAACCGGAAACAGAGAGGAGAGGATCCCCCATGCGGAAGGACAAGGCGAATTACTATCTGGACATCGCGGACGCGGTCCGCAGCCGCTCCACCTGCCTGAGAAGGCAGTACGGGGCCATCATCGTCGCTTCGGATGAGATCGTGGCCACGGGCTACAACGGCGCGCCCCGGGGCCGGAAAAACTGCGATGAACTGGGACGCTGCACCCGGGAGGAGCTGAAGATCCCCTCCGGCCAGCGGTATGAGCTGTGCCGCAGCGTCCACGCGGAGGAGAATGCCATCATCTCCGCCTCCCGCAAGGAAATGCTGGGCAGCACCCTCTATCTGGTCGGGCGCGATGCGCATACGGGCGAGCTGCTTTCAAACTGCACCTCCTGCTCGCTCTGCCGCCGCCGCATCATCAACGCGGGCATCCGGAACGTCATCTGCCGGATCTCGGAAACGGAATACACCGACACGCCGGTGGAGGAATGGATCGAAAACGACGATACACTATAAGTTGTGATTTTTTGTGAAATGTGACGATTTTCATCTTGCATTTTGCAAATGTTGCGTTTATACTGTTTGCATCTGAATAAAAAGAAAGGATGATCCCACCATGAAAGATTTTAAGGGCAAAATCGTATTCGTGTCCGGCGGCGCTTCCGGCGCCGGTCTGGGCCAGGCGAAGGTTTTCGGCCGCGAGGGCATGAAGGTCGCCATCGGCGACGTCCGTCAGGAAGCTCTTGACAATGCCGTTAAGGAACTGATCGCCTTCGGCATCCCCGAGCAGGACATCCTCGCCATCAAGGTCGACCTGACCAACCGCGAGGACTACACCGCCTGCGCCGACAAGATCGAAGAGACCTTCGGCGGCCCCCCCCATCTGTTCATTCAGACCGCGGGCGTCAACTCCTTCGGCCCCATCGAAGCCTCCACGTTTGA
>JAZQQF010000155.1:0-3337 GCA_045628925.1 Oscillospiraceae bacterium
CTCGCCGCAGATGACGGGGAACTCGGTGAGGCCGGAGCCCTTCTGACGCGGTACGACGGCGGGGAAGTCCACGTTGTTGGCGCCCTTGACGTCCTTCGCGGTCATGACCTTGATGACGCCGGGCATCTTCTCGGCTTCGGAAATGTCGATGTCGATGATGTTCGCATGGGTGGCTTCGCCCAGAACAGGCGCGAGGAACGCGGTGCCTTCGGGCATTTTCAGAGCCAGATCGTCGCCGTAATCGGCAAGACCGGTCGCCTTCGCAAGCGCGCTCGGACGGGGATGACGGGAGCCGTAGATCTCCTTCTCGCCTGCGAAATCGTAGGTGATATCGTCCATGGTCTTCTCGCCGCGCATGACGGCGGCAGCTTCCATGACGGAATCCACGATGGGCTTGTAGCCGGTGCAGCGGCAGATGTTGTGATTGGCGCGGAACCAGTCACGAACTTCTTCGCGGGTGGGGCTGGGGTTCTTCAGCAGCAGGCCGTAGGCGCTGGTGATGAAGCGGGGGGTGCAGAAGCCGCACTGGATGCCGCCGAAGGTGATCCATGCCTGCTGCAGGGGATGCAGACGACCGGGAGCGCCGATGCCCTCGATGGTGAGGATGCTGCTGCCCTCGGGAATGCTGGCGATCTTCTTCGTGCAGGAACGAACCGGCTCGCCGTTGATCAGCACGGTGCAGGCGCCGCAGACGCCGATGCCGCAGCCGACCTTCACGCCGGTGAGGCCCATCCGCCGCAGAACGGTGGAGAGCTTGTCCTTTTCGGGGTCAACGATGACGAAGCGGGGAGCGCCGTTGATCTCGAACTGCATTCTGGTGAGTTTTGCCAATCGTATCATCCTTTCAAAGTGGAATGTGAAAATATAGTTGTGCTATTTTCCTGAATAGCATTATAGCAGACCGGTTCCCGTTTCACAAGTGGAAAGTTGCACGGAATTGACATTTTCCCGCAGAGCATCTAAACTGAGAACGCGCAGGATCGGCTTCCGGTCTCCGGGGAGCAGGAAAGGGGAGAAAACCATGGAGAAAACGCTCGTCATCGGCTGCCCCGGCAGCGGGAAAAGCACCTTCGCCCGTGAACTGCGGGATCGGACGGGGCTGCCGCTCATCTATCTGGATCAGATCTGGCATAAGCCGGATAAGACCACCGTGACGCGGGAAGAATTTGACGCGCGTCTGATGGAGGCCTTGCAGACGGAGCGCTGGATCATGGACGGGAATTATGCCCGTACGCTGGAAACGCGCCTGCGGTTCTGCGACACGGTGTTTTTCTTCGACCTGCCCACGGAGCTCTGTCTCGCGGGCGCGGCGGCGCGGGTGGGGAAAGTCCACGAGGATCTGCCGTGGGTGGAGGAGGTCTTCGACCCGGAATTCCGGCAGTATATCCTCGATTTCCGGCGCGAGCGGCTGCCGCAGATGCTGGAAACGCTGAAAAACGCGCCGGAGCGGGTGAAGACCGTTGTTTTCCGGAGCCGGGAAGAAGCAGCGGCGTATCTTCGGGCGGAATTTCCAATTTCTACTTGACTTTATTTCATCGCTTTGCTACAATGCCGCTTATTATTTAAGGTGAGGCGAATGCCATGAAGACCTACGTTCCCGCAGGCTACCGGAGCCTGCTTTCCGTTTATGATACGCAGAAGGCCATCAGCCTGCTGAAGCGCCTGTTTGAGGACCGGCTGGGCGCTCTGCTGGATCTGTACCGCGTCTCCGCGCCCCTGTTCGTGGCGGAGGACAGCGGATTGAACGACAATCTGAACGGGGTGGAACGCCCCGTTTCCTTCGATATCCTCCGCAGCGATACCCGGGCGGAGGTGGTGCAGTCGCTGGCCAAATGGAAGCGGCTGGCGCTGAAACGCTATGATTTCCACCCCGGCAAGGGCCTGTATACGGATATGAACGCCATCCGCCGGGATGAGGACGAGCTGGATAACCTGCACTCCGTCTACGTGGATCAGTGGGACTGGGAGAAGGTCATCCTGCCCGAGCAGCGGACGGCGGAGCTGCTGCGGGATACCGTGCGGCGCATCGTCACCGCCATCTGCGACACGCAGGACACCATACAGGCCATCTATCCCCAGCTGCAGAGCCTCGGCAAGCTCACGCGGGAGGTGACCTTCATCACCGCGCAGGAGCTGGAGGATCGGTATCCCGGCCTGAGCGCCAAGGAGCGGGAGAACGCCATCGTGAAGGAAAAGCAGACGGTGTTCATCATGGGCATCGGCGGGAAGCTGGCCTCCGGCCAGCCCCACGACGGGCGCGCCCCGGACTATGATGACTGGACGCTGAACGGCGATATCCTCGTGTGGGACGAGCTGCTGGACCGGGCCATGGAGCTTTCCAGCATGGGCATCCGGGTGGATGCGGCGGCGCTGGACCGGCAGCTCACCGTTTCCGGCTGCGATGACCGGCGGAGCCTCATGTATCATCAGATGCTCCTTTCCGGCCAGCTGCCCCAGACCATCGGCGGCGGCATCGGTCAGAGCCGCCTGAGTATGCTCCTGCTGGGCAAGGCGCATATCGGCGAGGTGCAGGCCTCCATCTGGGACGCGGATACCATCCGCATCTGCGAGGATGCGGGGGTCATGCTGCTGTAAGCGGAAAAACAGAATCACGCGGCGGAGAGCGGGGAGACCTGCGCTCCGCCGTTTTGTCGAATGAATGGACAGAATGGTAAAATCAGGCTTGATAACGGAAAAAAGGTGTGCTATACTTTATAAGTTAATTATGGACTTGAGCGGGCGGCTTTCCAATCGTGTCTGTCGGGGCGAAGCTCCGGGCCGTTCGCACAGGATTTGCAGATCAATTCATTGAGGAAGGTGAGGAATTGGAGAACTATACCAAGTACAAGCTGAAAAGTATTGACGAGCTTCAGCCGTATCTGGCCGGTACGGACAACATCTTCGTCATAGCTTGTAACAAGTGCTTCAAGGAATTCAAGACCGTTGACGAGCCGGATTGCGAGGAGTTCCTCAAGCTGGCCGCCGAGCAGGGCAAAACGGTCACCGGCAGCGCGAAGATCGACTTCGTCTGCAACCGGACGCAGACCGAGAAGCAGCTGCAGGATCTGATCCCCGAGGGGACCGAGAGCGTGTTCGTGATCTCCTGCGGTCTTGGCATCCAGACCATCGCGGATTGTGTGAAGCTGCCCGTTTACGCGGCGGCCAACTCTCTGAACTACCGCGGCCATCACGGCATGGCGCTGACCAGGAAGGCCTGCGACGCCTGCGCCCAGTGCTATCTGAACATCACCGGCGGCATCTGCCCCGTGGTGGACTGCTCCAAGAGCCTGCTGAACGGCCAGTGCGGCGGCGCGAAGAACGGCAAGTGCGAAGTGGA
>JAZQQF010000156.1:0-17418 GCA_045628925.1 Oscillospiraceae bacterium
TATAGAGAAATCGCAGAGATTACCGGAAAACCGGAAAAGTCGGTGGATAATGCCATTCAGCGCATCCGCCGCAAAATTGCCGCCGTGCAGCAAGACCCTGGCGATAACAGCTTCGGCTGGCGCAAAATACAAGGCCGAAAAGGCCCAAGATTCATCAGAAGTGAGGATTAGCAATGTACCAGGACAAGACTTTGGTTTGCAAGGAATGCGGCAACGAGTTCGTGTTCACTGCCGGCGAGCAGGAGTTCTATGCGGAGCGCGGCTTCCAGAATGAGCCCCAGCGCTGCAAGAGCTGCCGCGATGCGCGCAAGAACGCCGCCCGTGGCCCCCGTGAGTACTTCACCGCCACCTGCGCCAACTGCGGCAAGGAAGCCCGCGTTCCCTTCGAGCCCAAAACCGATCGCCCCGTTTACTGCAGCGACTGCTTCGCCAGCATGCGTGCTCAGGGCTGATCAACAGAAAGAAGCCAATCTTTCCGTCAGGGCGCAGCGTCAGCTGCGCCCTGACGTTTTCTGTTGGCTCTTTAGAGACAAAAGAACCCCCGGCTCGGCCGGGGGGAATAAAAGCTTATAGCAGAAAAGAAGCCTCCGATGATAGAATGGAGCAGGTCTGCCAACCGCACCATCAAACAAAGGAGGCATGTCATATGGATGACATAAATAGTTTATCGCATTCGAAATGGAGATGCAAGTATCATATCGTGTTTGCTCCGAAATATCGGAGACTGGCGATATATGGAGAAATCAAACGAGACATAGGGGCGATACTGCGAAAACTGTGTGAGCAGAAGAAGGTGGAGATCATCGAGGCGGAACTCTGTAAGGATCACATCCACATGCTCGTGAGTATTCCGCCGAACCTGAGTGTAGCACAGTTTGTGGGATATCTGAAAGGAAAGAGCAGCCTGATGATATTCGACCGACATGCGAATCTGAAGTACAAGTATGGCAACCGGCATTTTTGGTGCAGAGGGTACTATGTGGACACGGTAGGGAAAAACGAGAAGAAAATCGCAGAGTACATTCAAAACCAACTGCAGGATGACATCACAGAAGACCAGATCAGGCTGAAAGAATACATAGACCCGTTCACGGGTAAACAGAATACAAAGGCATAAAAACAGGCCGCTTTAGCGGCGGCCTGAAAAAGAAATGCGATTGGCAGATTTATTCATGCGTCTTGAGACGCTGCCAGTAACAGGCCCTTCTAGGGCCAGATCAAACCACCGGTTTCACCGGTGGTTTTGATTTTTGCGGAAAATGGGCGGAAATCCCGCACCGTAACCGCCGGTTGACAAAATGAAAGCCACGGTTGGTGGTAAAATCGGCGGAAATCTGCTATCGTTCAAAGAGAATCATACCCCTGACGCGGGTTCAATCTGACAGAAGGAAGAAGCAATATGACACTTGGCGAACGCATATCACAATGCAGGAAGCAGTTGGGCCTCTCGCAGGAGGCGCTGGGCGAACGGATGGGCGTTTCCCGGCAGGCCATCAGCAAATGGGAATCCGATTCGGCGATCCCGGAGCTGGACAAGCTGCTGGATCTGTCGCAGGTGTTCGGCGTGCGGATCGGCTGGCTGATCTGCGAGGAGGAAGCACCGAAGCCGGATCAGGAACCGGAACCGACACCGCAGCCCCAGCTCACACGCGAGATGCTCGACGCTTACACGGCACAGTGGCAGAGACTGGCGTTGGAAAAACCGAAGGCACGGAAATGGCCCTATCTGCTGGCGGCGGTGATGGTCATCGCGCTGCTGGCCGGGTTCATGGAGTTTCAGAAACTGCAGCGGAACTATGACAACCTGCAATATTCACTGAATACGCTGCAGAACACGACCCAGCGGGATATACAGGGGATCGCCGCGCAGGTGCAGTACGTGCTGGAAAGCTACTCCGACCTGACGATCTCCGCCGAGACGAAAATCGAATCGATGGACTATGAGACCGATTCGGTCACGTTCACCGTGAGCGTCCTCCCGAAGACCTATACGGAGGGGATGCGGGTCGTGTTCCGGGCAGATTCCGGCGACGCTGTTGTGGAAGTGGAAGGCGTCCGGCAGGCGGACCGGCGCTTTACGGCCCTCATCAGCTGCCCGCTGACGGATGATATCACTCTGCAGGCGGATTTCATCAGCGGCGACGTGACGGAAACGAAGCAGCTGGAGAATTATGACGAGCTGCACCGGCTCTCCTTCGGCTTCTGGAACATCATCTGGCCGCTGAGCTTCAACGTGAGGGACGGCGCGTTTATCGACCGGTACTGCGAGGTGTATTACGACCCGGAGCCGTACTACGATGAGACGCTGCCGCTGGCGGAGATCGCCTCGCTGGAAATGGCGCTGTATGAGGACGGAGAAAAAATCGCCGTCTATGAACAGATCCACGGCGTTCCGCAGGAGATCATCTTCATAGACGGCAGTACGAGCGAGGCGGTCCCGGCACAGACCGCGGATATCAACGGCGTACACGGCGGCGCTTCCGGGCGAATGGTAAACGTCTATTTCCGCTATCCGCAGGACGTCCGGCTGGACATGAAGGCGCACAGCTATCAGGAGATCCTGACGGTCACGGACGTATACGGCCGGACGCTGCAGGTGGTGAACGAGGGGTGAACGGCCTGCGTCAGGGGATTGACGAGAATGGAATCCTGTGTTATAATTCAATTTAATTCGGTTTGTGCGGCAGATTCTGCACGCAGATTTGCGAACAATCGTTAAAGCGTTTCTGCATTCAGGGTCAGGTGTACGAACCGGATAAACTGATTTCCCGCACATAGGCGGGGGAAGGAGCAAACATGAAACACAGCAGCAGGATCCTGGCAATCATTCTCGCCGCGCTGATGCTTTTCAGCACGGTCGCTGCGGCCGGTTATACGCCGAAGCATGAGGATGAAGCAAGTGCGCTCAAGGAAATGGGCCTGTTCCTCGGAACGAATGCGGGCTTTGAACTGGACAGAGCGCCCAACCGCGCGGAAGCGCTTGTGATGCTGATCCGCCTTTTGGGCAAAGAAGCGGAAGCAAAGGAATGCACCGCCGAAACGCCTCTGAAGGACGTGGAAGGCAAATGGATGGAAAGCTACGTGGCCTGGGCCTACACCAACGGTATCACCAAGGGTGTGTCCGACACGGAGTTTGATTACGCCGGCGAAGCGAATGCGAAAATGTTCATCACCTTCGTTCTCCGCGCGCTGGGCTATTCCGATGCCAACGGCGATTTTACTTATAATGAATCCGTTGCCAAGGCTGCGGAGCTGGGCCTGATCGGTAGCGGCGAATACGCCTCCGGCGCCTTCTACCGTGACGATTGCGTCGCCGTCAGCTATACCGCGCTGGATATGCTTCTCAAGGGCAGCGACCAGCGCCTGATCGACAAGCTCGTGGCCGAGGGCGCTGTCAGCGAGAGCGCCGCTGTGAAGTGCGGCTTCATCAAGAACGAGCCTGTCGGCGAAGGCACCACCGTGTACTTCTCCGTCGCGGTCGACGGTCAGCTTCAGGTCACGGCGCAGCCCATCACCGTTTTCGGCGACGAGCCCACTGTGGAAGACGTTATCAAGGAAGCCCACAAGCAGTTCTGCCCCGCGGGTGAAGCGGGCTTCGCTGCCGGTGTTGACGCCATGTACGGCGTTTACATGATCAGCACCATCTGGGGCATTGCCACCAATCCTTATATCATCCTCAACAGCGCGCCGCTCTCCACCGGCGAAAACATCACGAACCTGTTCGCGGATACTTCCGTGGTCATGAACGGCGATAACGTGGTCGTCATCGTCAACACCAATTTCTTCAACCCCGCGCCTGTGGCCTCCATCGCTGTGAACATCGACGGCGACAACGCCGAGCTGACGGTCATCAACTGGACGCTGGATATCATGACGTTCTCCTACAAGAACGTGCCGATGGCCGATTGCGTCCTGTATGACGGAAACGGCAACGAGATCGGCAAGACCGATGCGGACGGCAAGGCTACCGTGAAGGCCGATGGCATCGTCTGCGCCGGCACTTATTCCGCGACCTGCATCGACAAGAACGCGGAACGCGAAGCCGCTGAGGTGAAGCTGGACGCCGGGCTGATCGTGGAGACCAAGCAGCCTGTCGCCGGTGAAGCGGACTACGTCATCGCCTGCGTGGGTGACAGCCTGACCTACGGCATGGGCACCACGGATCCCGAAGAGCAGTCCTATCCCGCGCTGCTGACCAAGAAGGACGGCGCCTATCTGCTGGCGACCGAGCGTTACGGTCATTCCGGTGCGACCGTGGATAACGGTTTCCTTGCCTATACCGGCACCGACGAGTACCGCGCCAGCCTGAAGACCGAGGCGGATATCGTTCTGTTCATGCTGGGCACCAACGATACCATGTTCTCTCAGGATCTGAACACCTTCCCGCAGACTTATCGTGCGCTGCTGGATACCTATGCGAACCTGCCCTGCCAGCCCCGCATCATCATCATGCTGCCGCCCCACTTCTTCGATACCAACACCGAGGACGTGGCGGATGTGAATCTGGAAACGGTCATCGGTTACGAAAAGGAGATCGCCGCAGAACTGGGCATTCCGACCATCGATGTTTACTCTCTCACCGAGAACAAGCCGGAGTGGAGCGCGGACGGCGTTCACTTTACGCCCGAAGGCTATGAGATCATGGCAGATTACGTTTACGGCGAGCTGTGCACCATCCTCGACAGCTGGAACTAAGTAAGTAAACACAAAAACTGCGGAGTCCCGAAAGGGGCTCCGCAGTTTTTGTGGAAGTTGTGATTGTCTCACAGCCATTTCTTTTTCTTCAGCAGCACGATGCCGGTCACGATCCCGCTGACGCAGACGGCGGCGAGGATGGGGTAGGACCAGCGCCAGTCCAGCTCCGGCATATAGCGGAAGTTCATCCCGTACCAGCCGGTGACCACCGTCAGCGGGAAAAAGATGGTGCTGATAACGGTCAGAACGGTCATGATCTTGTTCTGCTTCACGTCGATCTGCGTCTGATACAGGTCGCGGATCTGCATACAGTAGTCCCGCATACTCTGCACATAGGTGCTGAATCGGTCGATACGCGCGCCGATGAGGTGGAAATAGCGCAGATTTTCTTCGCTGAAGAAGCAGTTCTCGTTTTCCTCCAGCTCCTGCGCAAAATCGGCCAGCTGTTCATAATGGGTCTTCAGGTCGATCAGGTCGCCGCGGATATCGTTCACCGCTTCGATGACGCCCGTCATCTCGCCGGTCAGCACCTGATTCTCCAGCTTTTCCAGTCGGGCCTCATAGCGATGGAGCATGGCAAGGTCCGGCCCGAGGATGGCCTCCAGAAAGTCATAGAGGAAGCGTTCCAGAGAAGGGTAGCGCCATTTCTTCGTGCGGCGGATAGAATCCAGCGTGACGGAGACGAAGCCCGTCCGGTCGATGAAGACCACGCCCCGCTCATCCATGGCAAAGGCAAACTCCCGCCGCGCGCCGGAGATATTCTCCCGGTCGGGCACGGAGATGCTGCCGGTGAGGGAATCGTAGTTCACCTCCACCTTGGTGGTGTCCGTTTCCCAGTTCACGTCCAGCTCGATGCCCATCTCAAATCGGGCGCTGTTCTGCTCCCATTCCTCCGGCGAGAGGACGGCGGCGTATTTCCCGTTCCAGCCCGACAGCTCGGATAGTTTGGTCTCCGTGAGGATTTCCTGAATGCGATAGATCGTCATCGTTTTTCGCCTGCCCTTGTGTTACTTTCGGGGATCGAACACAGCATAACCGAAGGAACGGCAAAAATCAACTGCCTGAGGCTTGACTTTTTCGCTGGTTCGGATATAATGCGTAGGTGACCCGCTTTAAAGCGCGCCGCAGCATGGAGATGTATCGAAGTGGTCGTAACGAGGCTGACTCGAAATCAGTTGACGGGCAACACCGTCCGGGGGTTCGAATCCCTCCATCTCCGCCATACGATAGCACTTTTACCGGGAATCGGTAAAAGTGCTATTTTAAATTCGAGGTGAAGTTCGATGAAATCAGCGGATATGAAGTTTTTGGAGGCGTTCAAGCGGCTGGAAGCTGTCTGCAACGACCTGTTTTCCTGCCAGAGCGGCGTTTCGGAATATATCACGCAGATGGAGCAGGCGGAAGTTCGGGGCAAAGCGTCGGTGCCGGATTGGAATGATGATTTCAAGCGCCTGAAGCACCTGCGGTGGGTGCGGAATCAGATCGCCCACAGCCCGGATACGGAGCAGCTGAGCAAGTCGGAGGATCTGTCCGAGCTGCAGGATTTTTACGACCGGGTGCTTTCTCAGAAGGATCCGCTGGCCCTGCTGGAAAAGTCGAAGAAGGCAGGCGCGAAAGCGAAACCCGCGCAGGCGGTGCGCCCTGTCGCCGGTACGGGATCGAAACCGGCTGCCCCGGCAAAGAAACCGTCCGCTGCGAAGCCGGAACCGAAACCGGCAACTCCGGCGAGATCGACAGCCTCCGCGAAGCCCGCGCCGAGATCCGCGAAGCCCGCGAAGAAAAGCAGCGGGAAGGCGGCGAAAAAGAAATCCCGTGCGGGCGCGGGCTTTCTGCTGGTCCTCATCGTAGTCCTCATCCTGCTGGGGCTTGCCGTCCTGTATCTGGACCTTTCCGGAAAGCTGCCCGCGAAGGAGCTGGCCGAAAACGCAAAGAACGCGATCATCGGTCTGTTTCACAAATGATCAAGTGCCTTCCTCAATCATCGGGGAAGGCACTTTCGTTTATCGGTCATGCATCAGGAGATAGAGCTTCGCCGTGGCCTGCGCATCGCACCATGCCCGGTGCGCGTCCTCCTGCAGGATATCGTGGTAGGCTGTGAGGTAGGTGAGCTTATAGCTGGGGAGCTTGGGCCAGACCCGGCGTGCCAGCTTCAGCGTATCCACCACCGGGTTCAGGATGCTGAGGCCCAGCGCCAGCGCCGTCCGCTCCACGAAGGCGCAGTCGAAGCGGGCATTGTGCGCCACCAGCGGCAGATCGCCTGCGAAAGCGAGGAACTGCGGCAGCAGCTCCGCAAAGTCGGGCGCACCGGCGACCATCTCATCGGTGATGCCGGTGAGGACCTGGATCTGATAGGGAATGGGCCTGCCCGGGTCCACGAACGAGGAGAACACGTCCACAAATTCGCCGTGCTCCACCTTCACCGCGCCGATCTCCGTAACGCCCGCGCTCGCCCCGAAGCCGGTGGTCTCCAAGTCGAAGACCACAAAATCCGGGAAATTCCGCTCCATGCAATACTGCATCCCGCCATCGCCTCCATATTCGTCAGTTTATCACAAAATGCGCCCCGCTACAAGCACTTTCACCGTTTACAAACCTGAGGGAACCTGCTAAGATAGAGGCATCAGAACAAAAAATGGAAAGGATGGACAGCATGAAAGAAAGCACCTGCTTTGTTGACCTGCTCAGCACGCCCTTCTCCCGGCGCGGCAGCTATCTCGCCTTCGCCAACAAGAACGAGGGAGAAGTCCAGTTCGGCAAAAACGCCCTGTATCTCGCCACCTGCAAGGGCGGCGGCAGCGGCATGAGCAACCTGAACTCGCAGAACTCCTGCCGTCAGGTGGCGCTGGAGCTGATGAGCAAGGGTCACAAGCTCCCCACCGTCATCTCCACCACCCCCAGCGAAGTCATTCTGGAATCCGATCTGGGCAGCGCCCGCTTCTGCCTCGGTGAAAAGGCGCTGGCCATGGGCCGCTGCGAGGACGGGCTGAGCCTGCGCATCGCCCCGCCGCAGACCTTCTTCGGCGGCGCACCGCTGGACCTGCCCAACGGAACGTGGAAATTCGGCTTCTCCGATGATAACGGCCTGCTCATCCCGATCGTCGGCACGGTGAAGGCCATGCCCGGCGGCGGGTTCCTCGTGGAGCCGGACGCCAGCGGCGTCTGGGAATTTGCCATCGAGGAGATCGACGTGGACCCCGGCGCACGCCCGCTGGATTCCTACCCCCGGTATCAGGACGCGGTCAAGGCCGTCGAGCAGGAGTTTGAGGACTTCTGCAATTCCCTCTATCCCCAGCTGCCCGCGGAGTTCGAGCCCATGCGGAAGCAGGCTCTGTGGACCACGTGGAGCCTGATGGTTGACCCGGACGGGATCACCACCTATCAGCACACCATGGTGAAGATGATGCGCATCATCTTCGAGAGCGCCTTCGGCTGGCAGCAGGCCATGCAGGCCATCTTCCTCAGCAAGAACACCCGCCTCGCTTGGGATATCCTGCAGTCCTGCTTCGACCATCAGGACGTGAACGGCCGCATCGCGGACGCCATCTCCCACAAGTCCGGCATGGGCGCCAGCATGAAGCCACCGTTCCAGGGCGTCGCGCTGGACTGGCTGCTGGAAAACAACGACCTGAGCGAAATTTCCACCGACGAGCTGGAATTTGTCTATGAGCGGATGGGGAAGTGGACGGATTTCTTCTTCAACTTCCGCGATCTGGACAAGGACGGCGTGTGGGAGAATCAGGGCGCCATCGAGACTGGCTGGGAGGATGCGGCCTACTTCTACGTGGGCTTCCCGCTGGCTTCCCCGGATATGAACGCCTACACCGTGCGCATGATGGATGCGCTGGCGAAGCTGGGCAAAAAGCTGGGCAAGCCCGAAGCGGAGTGCGCTGCATGGACGAAGCGCGCCGACGAGCTGACGGCGAAGATCATCGAGAAGTTCTGGAACGGGGAACGCTGGGTCGTGGTCAATTCCCGCACCGGCGCGGTAGGCGATTCCGTGAGCCTGCCCATGTTCGCGGCGCTCATCCTCGGCAAGCGTCTGCCTCAGGACATCATCGACAAGACCGCCGACTTCCTGATGAAGAACTTTGAAACGCCCTTCGGCTTCGCCTCCGAGAGCCTCGACAGCCCCTATTTCAACCACGGCTTCACCGCCGGCAGCGTCATCGTTCCCGCGCAGCTCATCACCTGCCTTGCGCTGGAGGCGGCGGGCAAGTATGACGACGCGAAAGAGATGGGCCTCCGCTATGCCCGCACCCTGCGGGACAACGGAATGTTCCATATCCACAATGCGCTGGACGGCAGGGGCGAGCGCGGCCTCGTCGCCTTCGGCGAAAAGCAGCTGTTCTGGTCCAGCTGGGCCTCCTCCTGCTATCTGTTCTTCGCAGACCGCTACGGTAAGTAAACAATACAAAAACTCCCCCGTCCGACCGGACGGGGGAGTTCTCATAGGAATCAGGATAGCGATCAGTCTTTTTTCTTGCCCTTGAGCATCACGTTGGCAAGGATGCCAAGGACGAGGGCGCAGGCGGTGGTGCGGATTGTCACACTGCCGAAGCTGATGGCCATGTTGCCGACGCCGGCGATCAGAATGAGGGAGGCAACGAACAGATTCCGGTTGTCGTTGAAATCCACGTTCTGCAGCATTTTCAGACCGGAGACGGAGATGAAGCCATACAGCGCGAAGCAGACGCCGCCCATGACGCAGCCGGGAATGGTCTCAAGGAAAGCGACCAGCGGACCAACGAAGGCGAAGATGAGGCAGGCGACAGCCGCGCCCCAGATGCTGACGGTGGAGGCGTTCTTGGTGACGGCCACGCAGGCGATGGATTCGCCATAAGTGGTGTTGCCCGCGCCGCCGAAGAAAGCGCCCACGAAGGAACCGATACCGTCGCCCAGAAGGGTGCGGGTCAGGCCCGGATCTTCCAGCAGGTTCACGCCCACGATGCTGGACAGGTTCTTATGGTCCGCCAGATGCTCGGCAAAGACCACGAACGCCACGGGAACATAAGCAGCGAACAGGGTCACGAGATAACCGCCGTTGATCTGCTTCAGGCCGCCCTTACCGAGAATGAAGGTGAAATCGGGGAGCGCGAACGCGCCGCAGCCCTTGAACGCGCTGAAATTGATGACGATCCATGCGGCATTATCGGTAGCCTTGCCGATGAAGTAGAAGATGACCGCCAGCAGGTAGCCTGCGAGGATGCCGATGATGAAGGGGATGAGCTTGCCGATCTTCTTGCCGTAAACGGAGCAGAGCATGGTGACAGCCAGCGTGACAAGGCCGCAGATCAGGCAGACGTAGACGCTGCCGCCCTCGGCGCTGGAGCTGGAGATGCTGCTGACGGCGCTGCCCGCGAGGCTCAGACCGATGGTAGCGACCGTGGGCCCGATGATGACGGGGGGCATCAGCTTATCGATCCACTTGACGCCGCAGAACTTCACGACGATGGCGATGACGACGTAAACAAGACCGGCGATCAGTGCACCGATGATGAGGCCCCAGTAACCGGCGGCCATGGAAACGGCGCCGGCGATGGCAGCAACCATCGGCGGAATGTAGGCAAAGGAAGAACCGAGGAACACGGGGCTTCTGCCCTTGGTGCAGAGCAGGTACACGATGCTGCCGCAGCCGGCGCCGAACAGCGCGGCGGAAGCGGGGAGCTCAGCGCCGGTCTGTGCGTTTACCGCAGCGGGAACCGCGATGGTGGCCGCCATGATCGCCAGCAGCTGCTGCAGTGCGAAGAGGACGACCTGCCCGAACTTGGGTTTGTCTTTGATGCCGTAGATCAGATCCATACTTTTCTCCTCCAGACAAAAAAATAACTTTGCCGGTCTCCGGCAAAGTCTCCGCATCCGCGCACACGCGCACCGATCCGAGTTCTGCGAAACTTGTCGGCTACTCAGCGCCGTCTTAAAGTTACCGCATTGGATAGTACCACAATCCGTGCAGGTTGTCAACAAAATCCGACGCAGGATACAGCATTTCGACCAAAATCGCGGCGGGCAGGGCGATAATACTGCACATTTACGGAAAGGATTTACTTTTCCGCTCCAATCTGCTAAGATACGGATACTGACGATGAAAAAAGGGGATCACGGCTTATGAGCTATCCCAGCCTGTTATTTACGGAACGCGCCTCCGGCAAGCGGGTCGCCGCCCACGTGTTCACCGACGTGAAGCTGACCCAGCTGTTTTCGGAGGAGGCGGTTGGCGCCATGCGCGTGCTCTGCCGCGCTTCGGATATTCCCGTGCGGCAGGAGCTGCTGCGCTTTCTTTCTTCCGATGGAGAGACCCGGCAGAAACTGACGGAGCTGGCTTCCGTTTCCGCGGATATCCAGCGGCTGCGCAGCGCGCTGGAGGACGTGAAGTGCGAGAACGAACGGCACTATGTTTACGTGGGGCTGATGGCCGCCGCGGCGGATTTCTATGAGCTGGCAGCCTCCATTCCCAATGCGGGCGGCGTCCTGCTGCAGCGCTTCGGGAACGGATTCCGCGCTTTTTCGCAGGAGGCTGAATGGCAGGCGATCTCCCAGCAGGCGCGGGATCTGCGGAAGCAGGCGGAGGAAGCCCGGCGCGAGACCTTCCGCACCGCGGGCGATAATCTGTGGATGCGCCGGGAGTTCGGCGAAAGCTACGTGGACCGGCTGAACCGCTGTGCGCAGGACCTCGGCCTGCCGGAGACCCGCAAGAAGCGGGATACCTCCATCCGGCTGGACGCACGAATGGTCAATGCGCTGGCGCGTCTGTACCCGGAGGCGTTTCTGGCCTTCAAGGCGTTCTATGAGCAGTATGGGACGAAGTTCGACGAGACCATCCTCAGCTACCGGTTTGAGCTGAATTTTTACCTGGAAGCGCTGAAGCTCATGGACCGCATCCGCGCTGCGGGGCTGCCGCTCTGCTGGCCGGAGATCGCGGAGGAGAAAAAGCTCGACGTGCGCGGCCTGCGGGATATTTCGCTGCTCTTGAAGGGCAGCGTGGACATCGTGCCCAATGACGCGCTGTTCAGCGAAGAAGAACCGTTCTTCTTCCTCACCGGCGCCAACGGCGGCGGCAAGACCACCTATCTCCGCGCACTGGCCATCTGCGTGCTGCTGTTCCTGTCCGGCTGCCCGGTGTGCGCGGACACGGCGGCGATCTGGCCCTTTGGGAACGTCTTCACCCACTTCCCGCAGGACGAGCGCTTTGAAGCTGACGGGCGCTATGCCGACGAGCTGCGGCGTACGGATGAGATCCTCGCTTCCCACGGGGGCGACAGCCTTATCCTGCTGAACGAAACCTATTCCACCACCAACGAGGAGCTGGCTGTCACCAGTACGCTGGCGCTCACGGAGAAACTGAAAGACTCCGGCTCCTTTACCCTGTATATCACCCACCAGCACGGGCTGGAGGCGGCGGGCGTCCCGTTTCTGAGCGTTATCGTGGATTCGGACGATCAGAACCGCCGGACCTACCGCATCGCGCGCAGGAAGGAAGCGGCGGGTTCCTATGCTTCCGATATCATCCGGCGCTACGGGCTGGATGGGGAGACCCTGCGCAGAAGATTCCAGAAGCGGAAGGAGGGGAACGAAGCATGAAATTCAGCCTGCTGTACCGGAACTACGTGGAAACGCGGGAATTTTCCGTGAACCCCTTCAAGGAGGCCATGGAGGAGACCATCTATGACCTGAGCATCGACAAGGCGGTGCTGGAGCTGTGCAAATCCGGCGAAACGGGGAACTACACGCTGGAGGTGCTGAAATCCCCCTTGAAGACCGCCGAGGAGATCGAATACCGGCAGGCCGTCCTGATGGATTTCGTAGCGAATCCCAAGCTGCTGGAGGAACTGCAGGATATTTTCAAGAACTACGATACCCTGCAGTCTGATTGGCGCGAGATGCAGGCGGGCATCTACACCTATGGCGTACCGCAGACCTCCGGCGGCATTCTGGACGCCACCTATGAAGGTCTGAAGCTCACGGCCTCCTTTGCAAAGCGCACCGTCAGCTATTTCCGCAGCGTTTATGATACCGTCGGCCGCTATGAGGTGACCTCGGACGGGCTGAAGGGCATTCGGGAATACTGCCATGAGATGATGGAGAACCAGTCACTGGATGAGATCGGCTCCATCGCGGCGATCTTCGAGCGGGAGACCGTTTCGGCATATCGTTTCAAGGTCCGCACGGAAACGGACGACACCCTGCGCATCATCTCCGCCAGCGTGCAGGAAGCGCTGGAACTGGAGGACAACAGCCTCGGCGGAAAGATGAAGCGCCTCGCCGCAAAGATCACCCGGACTGCCCCGGCAGAGGATACCACGCCGGAAGTTGATATGGGCGAATTCCATCTGGAAACGGCCCGCAGCATCCTGAACGAGGCGCTGTACGAGCTGTATACCGTGCTGAGCGGTATTGCAGGAAATATCTATGAGTTTTTCCGGGGCATCAGCGGCGAGCTGGGCTTTTACGATACCGGCGTCAGCTACGTGCGCAGGCTGGTGCAGGAGGGCGCGCCCATGTGCCTGCCGAAGATCCTGCCGCCGGAGGCGGATTGCTTCCGCACGAAGGGACTTTACGACCTGCATCTGCTGCTGGAGGGAATGCCCATCGACAGCATCACCCGGAACGATGTGACCCTCGAGGAATGCGACGGGACGCTGATCCGCGGCGCGAACTCCACCGGCAAGACCTGTACCATCCGCAGTATCGGCGCGGCCATCCTCTTTGCCCAGTCCGGGCTGCCCGTCTGTGCGGAGAGCGCGGAGGTGAGCATCCGGGATATGCTGTTCTGCCAGTTCTCCTCGGCGGAAAAGGATTTCGAGGCCACGGACGCGGCAGGCCGCTTCGAGGGCGAAGTGAAGGAGGTCGCGGCGATCCTCAACCGCGTCACGCCCTGGTCGCTCATCCTGTTTAACGAGACCTTCCAGACCACGTCCTATGCCGAGGGCGCGGCGGCGATGAAGGAGATTCTGGAAGCCCTGCCGGACG
Organism: Oscillospiraceae bacterium; assembly: GCA_045628925.1. Taxonomy (GTDB): domain Bacteria; phylum Bacillota; class Clostridia; order Oscillospirales; family Oscillospiraceae; genus UBA1774. The sequence goes on from JAZQQF010000156.1 coordinate 13,663, forward strand.
CGGGCTGCCGCTATATTTTCGTGACACATATGCCGGTATTCGACCTGCTGGACTCCGACCGGGTGTTGAAGCTCCAGTTCGGGAAGGACTACCGCATTACGAAGCTCTGATGCTGCAGCGGGAATACCGCAGGGAACTCCTGCAGAAATATGCCCGCAGCAGCGAGGATGACGCGCTGCTGGCCCGGCTGCTGGATAAATATGAAGCGTGGCAGCGCACGGGGCTGATGCAGGTCGGCCGCTTCCTGAGTGAGCGCGACCGGCTCTGCTGCGAACCCGTATGGCGGGAGCTGGGCGTGACGCCGGTCTTCTGGGGCGGCTACCCGGAGGCGGAGCGGGTCATGGCGATCCTGCCCGCCGACTGGCAGGATGAAGAAGCGGTGACGCACGGGGAGGACTCACCCGTCACCGTATTCCGCGCGTCCTTCCGGGCGGAGGAACCGCTGAGCCACCGGGATTTCCTCGGCGCGCTCATGGGCCTCGGCGTGGAGCGGGACACCGTGGGCGATATCATCCCGCGGGACGATACCTGCGACATCATCGTGACGAAGGAAGTATCGTCCTACATCCTGCAGAATCTCACCTCCGCCGGGCGCACGGCGCTGCGGCTGGAGATCATCCCCGAAGCGGAGGCGAAGCCGGCCGAGTTCCGCATCATCCGGGACACGGTCGCGTCCCTGCGTTTGGACGCGGTGGTGGGTTCCGGGTTCTCGCTGGCGCGGGAAAAGGCCGCGTCCGCCATTCGCACCGGCAAGGTCAGCGTGAACGGGCTGGAATGCCTGAAGCCGGACAAGGCTGTCGAGGCCGGGACGCGCATCAGCCTGCGGGGCTTGGGGAAGATCGAGCTCAGCGAGGTGGGCGGTCTCAGCCGAAAGGGCAGGACGACCATCGTCATCAAACGGTTTATCTGACAGATTAACGCCCGCTCCGGTAATTCGGGGCGGGCGTCCGATATCATCAGAAACCGCCTGCGGAAATCTCCGCAGGCGGGTGACATACTATGATTTACGACAGCTTGCTGCCGGAGGGGATCGCGTCGTCCACGAAGATGACCTTCGCTTCGTCACCCACCGTGGCGGCCAGCACCATGCCGTTACTCTCCACGCCGCGCAGCTTCGCGGGGGCGAGGTTATAGACCATCAGCACCTTCTTGCCGATCAGGTCCGCAGGCTCATACCACGCATGGATGCCGGAAACGACCTGACGCTTTTCATCACCGACCTCCAGCTGCAGGCAGAGCAGCTTATCGGACTTCTTCACCGGCTCGGCTTCCAGCACCTTCGCCACGCGCACGTCCACCTTCTTGAAATCGTCGATGGAGATGACACCCTCGATGTCAGGCTTTTCTTCCTTCTTGGATTCTTCCTTGGGAGCGCTGGCAGCGGCGGCAGCCTTCCGCGCAGCGTCGATGGCTTCCAGCTCTGCAAGCTCCTTCTTCGCGTCGATGCGCGGGAAGACGTTTTCACCCTTGGTGACCTTCGTTCCGGCCTTCAGCACGCCGAAGACCAGTGCGGAATCCCAGGTGAACTCCTCGGGAGCGGCACCCAGCATCACGCGGAACTTCTCGGCGGAATCGGGGATAAAGGGGGTCAGCAGCGCGGCGCAGATGCGCACGGTCTCCAGCAGATTGTAAAGCACGCCGCCCAGACGCGCGGTCTTTTCCGGATCCTTGGCCAGCGCCCACGGGGCCGTCTCATCGATATACTTGTTGGCGCGGGCGATGACCTTGAAGATCTCCTGCAGCGCCTGCTGGAAGGCATATTTCTCCATCTGCTCCACATAGACGCCGGGGAGCGCCTTCGCCATGGCCAGCAGCTCCGCGTCCTCGGGACCGGCTTCCCGGGCCTCGGGGATGACGCCGCCGAAATACTTCTCCGTCATGGCGGCGGTACGGGAGGCGAGGTTGCCCAGATCGTTGGCAAGGTCGGAGTTGATGCGGGAAATGAGCGCTTCATTGGAGAAGTTGCCATCGCTCCCGAAGGGGAACTCCCGCAGCAGGAAGTAGCGCAGCGCATCCACGCCGTAGCGCTCGGCAAGCGTGACGGGATCCACCACGTTGCCCACGCTCTTAGACATCTTGCCGCCGTCCAGCAGGAGCCAGCCGTGCCCGTAGACCTTTTTGGGCAGGGGCAGGTCAAGGCTCATCAGAAACGCAGGCCAGTAGATGGAATGGAAGCGGACGATCTCCTTGCCCACGAAATGCACGTCCGCAGGCCAGAATTTCTCCACGTCGTCGTATTTATCGTTCTGATAGCCCAGCGCGGTCATGTAGTTGAACAGCGCATCCAGCCACACATAGACCACATGGCCCGGGTCAAAGTCCACCGGAATGCCCCACTTGAAGGTGGTACGGCTGACGCACAGATCCTGCAGACCGCCCTCACAGTCGAGGAAGTTGTTGATCATCTCATTGACGCGGCTGGCAGGCTCCAGAAATTCGCCGCTCTTGAGCAGCTCCTTCACGCGGCCCGCGTATTTGCTGGCCCGGAAGAAATAGGCTTCCTCTTCGGCGTATTTCACTTCACGGCCGCAGTCGGGGCATTTGCCGTCCACCAGCTGACTCTCGGTCCAGAAGCTCTCGCAGGGCGTGCAGTAAAGGCCGCGATAGGAGCCCTTATAGATATCGCCCTTGTCATACATCATTTTGAAGATCCGCTGGATGGAGGACACGTGGTAATCGTCCGTCGTGCGGATGAAACGGTCATAGGAGATATTCATCAGCTTCCACAGGTCCTTGACACCCGCGACGATCTTGTCCACGAACTCCTGCGGCGTGACGCCGGCAGCTTTGGCCTTTTCTTCGATCTTCAGGCCGTGCTCGTCCGTACCCGTCAGGAACATCACGTCGTAGCCCCGCATACGCTTATAGCGCGCCATCGCATCGGTGGCGACGGTGCAGTAGGTATGCCCGACGTGCAGATTGCTGGACGGGTAGTAGATGGGGGTCGTGATATAAAACGTTCCTTTGCTCATAATATGCCTCCTGCGTGAAATTATCCTTCATATTTAACACAAATTAGGAAGGTTGTCAATTTCTGCGGCGGAAATTTTCGCCGCAGGGCTCATTTTTCTTTTGCAGCTTCCGAAACAGCCACTGTGCCAGCAGCGCGGCCAGCGCACCGAATACGACGCCGCTGAAATCCAGCCATACGTCGACGATCGCATCCCCGCGGAAGGCAAAGATCTGGATCGTCTCATCCAGAAAGCCGACGAAAAACCCGGCGGCGCAGGCATGGAGCCAGCCTTTCCGCTTTCCGGCCAGCCGAAGCGCCAGTTCAAAGCCCAGCAGGGCAAATTCGGAGAAGTGCGCCAGCTTGCGCACAAGATGGTCCGTCACGTTTCCTTCGCCGACCACGATCTCCAAAACCGGTTCCACGATCTCCGTGACCTTCGCGCTTTCCTCTGCGGAGGATTCGCGGCCCATGCAGGAATGGACCCAGATGAAGCCCAGCATCAGAATGATCAGCACCGTCAAGATTCGATTTCGCATATTACCTCCGGTCTGTATCCCGGTTGCCCGGAAACAATCATGATGCAGTATATCACAAAGGTCTGCCGCGGGCAAGATAAAGTCAAAGCCGCAGACGCAACTTTCAAGCGGAAATCACGCATCGGAATGCGGATTTCTTCTTTTCCTGACTTTATTTCTTCATAAATCCATGATATGATATCTTAGTTATGTTACCCATACTACGTGACACAGAATACCTTACGACAGATGGAGAAGCAATATGAGCATCATCACAAAACTGTTCGG
>JAZQQF010000157.1:0-43370 GCA_045628925.1 Oscillospiraceae bacterium
TGTCCATGCTGCCCGCAGTCTCATACGCGGAATGCATGGCAAGCTGGGGCAGGCCGATGTCCAGCGCGTGGAGACTGACCTGCGTGTTGGAGAGATTGCCGAGCGTCGATCCGCCCGCACTGTCGCTGCGGTTGGCGAAAAGCTGAACAGGCACGTCCGCCTTTTTGCAGATCTCCCGGAAGACGGCACGGGAAAACGCGTCGGTCGTGTATTTCTGCGCGGCGTTCTCCTTGATGACGACGCCTTTGTTCAGCAGGCAGAAGTTCGCCGCGTCCGTCAGCTCCGGGTGATTGGGGTGGAGAGCGTGGGCGTTATCGAAGCTCACAAGGAAGGACTTCGCCAGCGCCGCGTGAAGGTCCTCCGCGTCATAGCCCAGCGCGCCGGTCAGGCGGCGCAGCGTGTCGCTGAGGAAGGTGGACATGGCGCCCTGCTTCGTGTTGGAGCCGACCTCCTCGTTATCAAAGCAGCAGAAGACGCTGACCGCGCCGCTCCCATTCGCTTCCAGAAATCCGGTGAGCGCGGCGAAGGCGGCCTGCAGATCGTCCAGCTTGGGTGCGGAGAGAAATTCATTTTCGGCGCCCCAGACGCGGCCCGGCTGCCGGTTGACGAGGAACAGGTCCTTTCCGAGAATATCCGCAGGCTCCACGCCCAGCTCCGCGGCAATGACCCTGTCAAAGTCGCCGGGCTTCAGCTTCCCGGCGGAGAAGAGCGGACAGAGGTCCACCTGCCGGTTCAGCTTCAGCCCGTTGTTTGCTTCCCGGTTCATGTGGATGGCCACACTGGGGATGAGCAGCAGGTCCCGGTCGGGGTATACCAGCCGGGAGATGACGCCGCGTTCCGTCCGCACCAGTACCCGACCGGCGACGGTGAGCGGCTTATCCAGCCACGTATAGTCCAGCATTCCGCCGTAGGCCTCCACGTTCAGCTTCACGTATCCGCCCGCGCCGCTGAGTTCCGGCTCGGCCTTGACCTTGTAGACGGGGGAGTCCCCGTGGGCGGCGGAGAGCTGGAAATGGTAGTCCCGCATTTCGGCCGGGACGCGGAAAGCGATGAGGCTGGAATCGTTGCGTACGGTGTAGCAGTTCATGCCGGGGCGTAGACTCCAGCGCTGCCCCTCCTTCAGATAGGTGAACCCGGCTTCGTCCAGCCGCCTGCGCATGGCTTGGCAGGCATGGAACACGCTGGGGGATTCGGCGAGAAAGGCAAGAAGCGCCTGATTGCAGTCTGTCATGACAAGGCTCCTTATCGTGTGTTTTCTCTATTATAGCACCCGGCTGCGAGAAACGCACGAAAACTTTCGGAATCGGTATACTTTTTCACGCCGACTTGCTATACTGAAAGAAAACAGATTTTCGGGAGGTAACAAAATGAGCAGGATTTTGGTCGCATGGTTTTCCGCGGAGGGGAACACCACCGTCCCTGCAAAGGCACTGGCCGAAGCGGCGGGCGCGGATCTGTTTGAGATCAGACCCATCACGCCCTACACGGCGGAGGACCTGAACTGGCGTAATATGAAGTCCCGCAGCGTGGTGGAGATGTTCACGCCCAACTGCCGCCCCGCGGTGCTGGAAACCTGCGAGAACATCGCGGACTATGACACGATCTTCCTCGGCTTTCCCATCTGGTGCCTGATCGCGCCCACCATCGTGAATACGTTTCTGGAAAGCTATGATCTGAGCGGGAAGACCATCATCCCCTTCGCCACCTCCGGCGGCAACGGCATGGACAAGGTGAACGCCTCCATTCAGCCCAGCGCGCCCAACAGCCGCATTCTGGAAGGGAAGCTGCTGAACCGCTTCACGCAGGCGGAGCTGAAAACGTGGGTCAGAGAACTGGGCCTGTGAGAGGAGAACCGCCATGATCAGTTTTAACGGCAATACCGTATGGAATCTGAAGCCCATCGACGTGGGCGACGTGCGCAGCGAGGTAAACGGTCTGCTGGTGAACGGGGAATACATATCCTGTGCGTTCAAGACCATCCGGGACCAGCTCATCTTCACGAATAAGCGCATTATCTCCGTGGACGTGCAGGGACTGACGGGGAAGCGAAAGTCCTATGGCTCGCTGCCCTATTCCAAGGTCCAGTTTTTCAGCATTCAGACGCCGGGCTTCGCGGAGCTTGTGCCGGATTCGGAGCTGTATCTGCATTTTTCCAACGGCTTCACGGCGAAATTTGAGTTCCGCGGCGCGGTGGACATCGGAGAGATCGGCCGCATGATCTCCGAATACGTACTGGAATGAGCCGGGAGATGGAACGGCCGCTGCGCATCGCGCTCTGCCAGCTCCTGCCCACGGGCAGCGAAGAAGGCAATCTGAAAAAGGGGATCGAAGCCTGCCGCAGCGCAAAGGACATGGGTGCGGATATCGCCCTGTTTCCGGAAATGTGGAGCTGCGGCTATGGGGAGATGAAAAGCGCGGAGGATTACCGCGCCGCCGCCATCCCGGCAGGCGGGGCATTTGTGACGGCGTTCGGCGCGCTGGCAGCGGAGCTGGAACTGGCGATCGGCGTCACGTATCTGGAAGCGTATTCGCCGCTGCCGCGCAATTCCTTCCGCCTCTATGACCGCTTCGGGCGGGAAGCGCTGAACTATACCAAGGTGCATACCTGCGACTTTGACGTGGAGCGGTTCCTGACGCCGGGGACGGAGTTCCCGGTGTGCGAGCTGGATACCGCGCTGGGACCGGTGAACGTGGGGGCGATGATCTGCTATGACCGTGAATTTCCGGAAAGCGCGCGGCTGCTGGCGGCTTCCGGCGCGGAGCTGATCCTCACGCCCAATGCCTGTCCCATGGAGATCAACCGCCTGTGCCAGCTGCGGGGCCGGGCTTTTGAGAACCTGACCGCCATCGCAACGGCAAATTACCCCATCGGCAAGCCGGACTGCAACGGCCATTCCACTCTGTTCGACGGGGTGCCGTGGCAGGACGGGGTCCCGTGGGGCGGACGGGATATGTGCGTGCTGGAAGCGCCGGAGGCAGAGGGCGTGTATCTCGCGGAGCTGGACCTGAAGCTCCTGCGGGAGACCCGGGCCTCGGAGCCCTACGGGCCTGCCTATCGCCGCATCGGGCGTTATGAATTTCTGCCGGAAACGGAACGAAAGAAACCGGCGATTTGGAATTAACGCGGCTCAGGCCGCAGAGGAAAGGACGGAAACGGATGAAAGCGATTTTTATCAACGGAAGTCCCCGGAAGGAATGGAATACTTATCAGGTGCTGGAGGCTGCGCGTCAGGGCGCGGAGGCCGCCGGCGCGGAAACCGAGCTGGTGCAGCTTCGCGACAAAAACTTCAAGGGCTGCATGAGCTGCTTTGCCTGCAAGGTGAAGGGCAGCAAAACGAACGGCGTCTGCGCATGGAACGACGACCTGAAGCCCGTGCTGGAAAAGATCATGGCGGCGGACGTGCTGGTCATCGGTTCACCCATCTATTTCGGAAATCTCAGCGCCATCACCCTGTCGCTCATGGAGCGCATCATGTTCCCGGTGCTGAATTACAAGGTGCCGGAGAACGGCGTCCGCCCACGCACACTGCCGAAGGAAAAGAAAACGGCTCTGCTCATGACCATGAACTGCCCGGAGCAGGCGCTGGGCATGGTGGGCTACCGGGAAAAGTTCGACGGCGCGGCGAAGCAGCTGGCCGGGATGGTGGGCGACGGGGAAGCGCATACCCTCTATGTCTGCAACACCTGGCAGTTCACGGATTACGACAAGTATGACGTGAATATGTTCGACGTGGCGGATCGGAAACGCCAGCGGGAGGAGGTCTTCCCGGAGGATTGCCGTAAGGCCTTTGAGCTGGGGAAAGCGCTCTGCACCCCGTAAAGAGAAAAAGACAGGGGGCGTTTCCCGGGAAATAGGGGCCGCCCCCTGCGGAGGTAACCACATGAACCGAAAAAACGCGGCCATCGACATGACCCATGGCCCGATGCTGAAAAAGATCATTCTGTTTATCATACCGCTCATGCTGACGAAGCTGCTGCAGGTGGCGTTCAGCACGGCGGACACAGCCGTGGTGGGCCGATGCGTGGGCGATATGGCGCTGGCCGCCGTGGGCGCCAGCGCGGTCATCATGGAGCTGATCATCTGGGTCAGCGGCGGCCTCAGCTCCGGCGCCAGCGTGGTCATCGCGCAGGATATCGGACGGGACGACGATGCGGAGATCAGCCGGGGCATCCATTCCGCCATGCTGTTTTCCCTTATCTGCGGCGTGAGCTTCGCCGTCGTGGGCCTCATCGTTGCAAGACCGGCCCTTCGGGCGCTGGGAACGCCGGAGGACATCCTCGGCCCGTCGGTCACGTATCTGATGATCGTCCTCTGCGACGTGCCCGCGCAGATGGTCTACCAGTTCGGCGCGGCTGCCATGCGCGCTGCTGGTGACACCGGAAAGCCCGTGCTGTTCCTCGCCATCTCCGGCGCGGCCAACGTGCTGCTGAACCTGTTCGCCGTGCTGGCGCTGCATCTGGGCGTGGTGGGCGTCGCACTGGCGACGCTGGTCACCCAGTATCTGTCCGCGGTGCTGATCGTCATCTATATGTGCCGCAGAACGGACCGCTTCGCATTGAAGCTCTCGAAGCTCCGCCTCCACGGGGATAAGATCGCCGCCATGCTGAAGATCGGCGTCCCGGCGGCGGTGCAGGGCATCCTCTTCACCATTTCCGATATTGCGCTGCAGACGGCGGTGAACTCCCTCGGCTCCCTTGCCGTTTCCGGCAACAGCGTGGCCATGACGGTGGACGGCTTCGTGTTCATCTCCATGGATTCGCTGACGCAGGCCTGCATGGTCTTCTCCGGGCAGAACGTGGGCGCGAAGCTCTATGACCGTTCCCGGAAAGCCATCGGCGAATGCGCGGGGCTGGCTGCCGGGCTGGGTCTCGCGGTGGGACTGATCGTGTTCGCCTTCCGCCGGGCGCTGGCGGGGCTGTTCCTGCCCGAAGCGCCGGAGGCGGTGGAATACGCGGTGGGGCGGCTGAGCATCGTCACCGCCACCTGCTTCATCTATGGCGTGCTGGACGTGCTGAGCGCGGCACTCCGGTCCTACGGCAGCTCCACCGCTCCGGCGGTGATCAGTGTGGTGGGCATCAGCTGTTTCCGGCTGGCATGGGTGCTGTTCGTGTTCCCGTCGCACCACACCATGTTCGAGCTGTATCTCTGCTATCCGCTGGCGTGGATCCTCTGCCTGATCGCGGAGTTCATCGTCCTGCGGATGGTCATTCGGAAGGCGCAGGCAAAAGCCTGAACGAAAAACCGGACGTACTTCAGAGGGACTGCGGCACCCGCCGCGGTCCCTCTGATTTTCCATATCTTGTTGCGAAGCCGGAGCTGGATCGATATCTGCATCTTGTAATCCGCGGCGGAATCTGCTATTGTATATCTGTATAATTAGGTGTAGTAGTGCAAACTGTCGGTATCCGGCGGGATGCACTTGATTCGCGTTTCAAACGCAGAGGTATGGGCGGTTGAAAAAGAAACTGAGCTCCCGGAGCGGTCTTGCAATGATCTTTGCCATCGTGGCCTTCGTGGTCGTGATGGTATTGGGGACCGTTGTCTATACGGCGGGATATGCCAATTACTCCAAGCTCTTCGGCAGAAAAGCGAGCAGGCAGGATTATTATGCGCTGATCTCCACGGCGCGGGTGCTTTCCGATGAACTGGACGGCGCGACGATCACCGTGACGGAGACCTATACCGGCGTGGTCGACGAAACGAGCGGGGCGATCATCTGGGCAGAACCGCCTGCGCAGAGTGTGAGCGTATCCGGCAAGAATTGGGTGCGCGACCTGCTGGAGAATGCCCATGGCAGCACGACAGGGAAAGTGAGCTTCAGCATTTCGCTGGAAAGCGACGGATACGGCGCCGATGCGCCGGATCCCATCACGGCGGAGCTGGAAAAATTCCGGCTGGACCATGAGGGCGGCGCCCGGGGCAAGACCCGGCGGACCGAGCTGGCGCTGACCTGCGGAAAGCGGAGCGTGACCATTGAGATCAACGTATCCCCGGCCTATCTGGAGGATCAGACGGGCCTTTCGGCGGAGACGCCCCAGAAGGTGAACCAGACCGTCTACACGCTGCGAACGGGGGAGATCAAATGAAGAAAAAACTGAAAGACAGACGCGGAGAGACCATGGTGGAGCTGATGGTCGCGTTCGTCCTCATCGTGCTGGCGCTGGCTACACTGAGCGTACTGGTGAGCGTTGGTCTGAAAATGAACCGCCTGGCAGCCGATGCGGACCGGAAGTATCACAGCGATTTTTCCGCGGCAGGCGGCAAAAAGGTGACGATGACCATTTCCGGCGATCCGATGGAATTTAACTATCCGCTTGTGTATGACGCGCAGGTCAACGAAGACGGTATGCTGTATTTTGGCTGAGCTGAGAGGGAGCGATCCCGGGGGCAAAACGATGAACGGAAACAAAAAGAAACTGCGTTTGATACATTATAATAATAAGAGCGGGTTCACGCTGGTGGAGACCATCGTGGCCTGCGTACTGCTGATGATGCTCATCACCCTCTTCGGAACGGTGACGCTGATGACGACGAATCTCTCCTTCCGGGAGAAGGAGCAGTCGCAGACCGAGATCCTGACGGATACGCTCATCAACCGCGTGGATGAAACGCTGCGGTTTGCGAAGATCCGCGAGATCGGGGAAGAGGAAGGCAGGACCAGCATCCGGTTCACCAGCGAGACCTATCCCGAGTATGGAAATCGCCAGTATGCCGAGCTGACCTGCGATGATGCAGGGCATCTGATCGTGAAGTACAATCTGAAAGAATATCCGCTGCTGCCGGAGGATAGCTATGAGGCGATGGAAGCCGAGCTGACCTGCCGCAACAGCAGCATCACCGACGGAACGCTCTATCTGGCACTGCAGCTGGATGGGAAGCGGTATGGAACGGCTTATCAGCAGGATTTTTCCGTTAAGCTGGTAAATGGCTGAAGGCGAGGCAAGTGAATGAAGATAAATCCGTCAAGTAAAAACAGAAAGCGCAGAAGTAAGGGCTTCACACTGGTGGAGGTCATTCTGGTGCTGGTGATCGCGGCGATCATCGCCGTGATCGCGGTGCCCGGCATCACACGCTATCTGGATAATATGCGAGCGACCCGGCAGGAGGAGACCGTCCGCCTGCTGTATTCCGCTGCCCAGAATAAGCTGACCTATCTGAGCGCCAATGACCCGAACGGCGATTACACCGAGAAGTTCCTGCCGCTGTTTGAGGCGGATTCCATCTCCGCAAACGGGGAGACCGTGCGCGGATGCGGCCTTGGCGCAAAGGACGCGGATGTTCTGCTGGGACTCATGCAGAAGAACGGCGCGGACTATCTGCAGGACGGGAAGCAGATACCCTGCTACAGCGCGGTCTATACCGGCGTCAGCCCGGATACCAACGGGGCGAAGGCGGTGCGCATCCTGCTGGAGGAAAGCGGCCTGTTCAACGTCATTGAAAAGGCCAGCGAGTGCGTCATCGATATCGACCCCTCGCTCCGCTTTATCCTGCGCGTGACCTATCAGGGCGTGACGCTGGACTTCGAGAGCATTTATAATGACAGCAACGTGGATATTCCCGAGAGCGCGAACACGAAGCCGGTGGCGCTGATGCTGGACGCGCCTCTGACCAATGGCGAAAAGCTGAGCGTTCAGCTGAGCTGCGATTCGCTCTCCGATTATAAAGACGATCTTTCCCTCGGCTCCTTCAAGCTCAGCATGACGATCGTCGGACAGAGCAGCGGCGAGACCTTCACGGCTTCGCTGGATGCGAAAAACGAGTATTTCGACCCCAAACTGACGGGCGGCGTTTATTCCGCCGATCTCACGCTGGACAGTCTGGACGAGGGTTTCCAGACCCTCTTCCCGGGCTTCATCGCCGGTGAGAATATCGCGGTGACCCTCCAGCTGTATTACGTGGGCGCGCTGCCGGACGGAAAACCGGTCACGCCCTCCGCGGAATATACGAACGTAGCCAATAACCTCTTTGCCCGGGCAGACGGCGACCTGACCGGTTCGGGCAGCGCGGCGGCGAGTATCTCCAGCGGCCGCCATCTGCAGAACCTGCAGCTGGCCGACAGCCATATCCAGTCCGTCGTTCAGAGCGGCGATATCGATTGGAACAAGACGCAGGCCGTTTATACGGACCGGAAACTGAAGCCCATTTCCAACGCGAACATCACCAGTTTCTCCGGCGTGAACGGCGTGCAGCACACGATCTCCGATCTGAAGATCGAAGGAACGGGGAACGCGGGCATCTTCGCGTCCTCCGGCGCGGACTTTGCCCATCTGCGGCTGCTGGACCCGGTGGTTTCCGGCAGCGGCAATGTGGGCGTGCTGGTGGGCGAACTCACCGGCGGCAGCATCAGCGACTGCCGCGCTTATGTGACGGATACGGCGAACCTCAGCCATTACTCCGTGACCGCGACCAGCGGCAATGCCGGTGGTCTGGTGGGCACTGCCTCCAACGGCGCCGTGATCGAACATTCCTTTGCGACCCTGTATCAGGTCAGCGGCACCGGAAACGCGGGCGGTCTTGTGGGCTCCTTCAGCGGCGCAGGCATCACCGGCTCCTATGCGGACACCAAGACCATTATCGGACAGAACGCGGGCGGCCTTGCGGGCAGCATCGGCGCAGGCAGCACGGTGGGCTACAGCTATGCCGTGACGGAGGTGCTGCAGGCGAATGCGGCTTCCGGCACTGCTGCGGGCTTTGCCGCATCCAACAGCGGCAGCATCGCGAACTCCTATGCGCTGGTGGGCAGTGTGCTGACCGCGGGCAGCACCGGCGATCAATACGGCTTTGCGCCCGACGGTACCGCTGCCGACTGCTATTACTACGCAGCCACGAATTTCGAGGCTGTGGACGGCGGTGCAGGAGAAAAGCAGACCAGCATCAGCAAGCTGGTGGAAGAAGTACAGAAAAAATCCGCCAGCGGCAAGTGGGAGTATGACCTGTATACGGCGGACGAAGGAACCAACAAAGCCGGCGATTCCCGGGTCCGCACATTCAGCCATCCGTATCAGCATACAGGCGACTATGAATACATGGCCGACGCGGCGGGAACGCTTGCCTATCCCGCGCTGCGCATCGCAGGTCTTGACCACTACGGCAACTGGCCGGAGCCTGCGGCGAAGTATACGATCCGCTTTGTCTTTGTGAAGAGCACCGACGCTGCCGAAACGACGCCGCTCTTCTATCAGAAGGCTGCGGAAACGGAAGCGGTCGACACCGGAAAGACCGTCGGATACTATCAGGAGAAGGCCGAGGCAAATGATCGGGAGGACTATTCGCCCGAAGAGTCCGGCCCGATCGACTGCCCGGAGTTCCTTGGCGATGCGGAAGACAAGCTGACTTATACGGATTCCAAGGGAGGAGAACATCGCTTCCTCGGATGGTCTGCGGGAGAGATCGATGGCACCGCCATCACCTGCCCGGGCACTGCGTCAGAGCATATGATGGAACTCACGCTGGATCAGCTGGCGGCGCTGGCGGATGAGAACGGGATCGTGACCATCTCTGCGATCTGGACGGGACAGCAGCGGGTCAACTACCTGGCGAATCTGGAAAGCGGCGCGGCGCCCTCTGAAGCCATTGCGGAACTGCCGTTCAGCGAGCGGTATTTTCCGGATCAGTGGGTGACCATTTCCGGCAAAGTCAAACCCAATAATCTGGTTTACAGCTATAAACGGAACGGGGATACCTATCTGTTCGTGTGCTGGAATACCAGAGCCGATGGTAACGGGACGGATTACCAGATCGGTGCAACGCCGTTCCAGATGCCCAATGACCGGAGCATTGACCTTTACGCCAAATGGGAGAAAGCGCCGACTCTGACCTATGATGCCAATCTGCCTGCGGGTATCACGGTGACCACTGCCGCGAGCCTGCCGGGCAAGACTGCATATCCGAAGGAGAAGCCGGTCGACGTGATCGCGTCGCCGACGGTCAAGGACTCGCAGTTCCGCTATGTCACGCAGAGCGCCGTTCCCGTGAATATGCTGTTTGCCGGCTGGAATTCCAATCAGGCGAACGCAAACGCGGGGAAAGTGGAATATCTGCCCGGGGCCGTCATCCCCAGGCTCACGGGGGATGTGACCCTGTATGCGGTGTGGAAGCCCGTGTATCAGGTGATCTACGATAAGAACGCACAGTATAAGGTGCCGACGACCGGAGTCTGGATCGAGCCCATCACCATCAAGCGCGACCCGCCGGTGACTGTACTCTATTTCGAGGATGAAGAGGTCACCGTTTCCGGTACCAATATGTATTACGACGGTTCGGAGACGATCGAATTTGCCGGATGGTCGAAGAACGAACCGCATCCTGCGGATACGGCTGAGCTGTACACAGCCGGCAGAAAGTTCAATATGCCCGCAGAGGACGTGACGTTCTATGCGGTCTGGCGGCGTATCCTGCATCTGGTGGAGATCACCGTGGAGCTCGATGAGGCGGATTGGGCAGATCGGACCCTGATCCTGAAGAGCGATACGAACAGTATACCGCTGTCTTATTCCAGCGGTGTCTATCGCAACACCGAGGAGATCCCGGCAGGGACCTATTCCGTGCAGATCCTCACCGACGGCGGGACCTATCGGGACACCGGCGCGGAGCAGCTCGTTTTTGTGGAAAACAAGGCTGCGGACGAAAAACGTACGGTTGAATTCTACACGATCATTACCCGGCATGATGAGCATTTTGAGGCGGCGGATCAGACGGGCAGCGCCTGGTGGACGTTGGATGCATCCAAGGTGGACGCTGCGGCTGACCCGAGCGTAAAGGTGACAAAGGCTGCGATCTATCTGTCCGGCAGCAGCGTTGCGCTTTCGGAAACACCGGAGGATAAGTTTACCCTCTGGGCATACACCATGAAGTCGGGCGACATAGAAGAGATCGTAGCTTCCACGGAGAGTACGCTGACGGTCAAGGCCGGCGAGGGCTATAAGTGGCCGCTGGACGTGACGGTCAAGAGCAAGCTGACCGTGTGGTACATTCCGATCGGCCTGGAGCTTTTGGGCGGTGATTCGGAGCCGTATCATACGAACGGAACGGACATGTACTACCGCTATTCGGAAGTGAAACCCGAAGGCGGCATTTCCGCACAGTTTATCGCTTCTGACGGATATACGCTGCCTGACGGCGGATCCGCCATTGTGGTGAAACGGAGCGGCCTGGTACTCAGCGAGGATACGGATTACATATGGACGCTGTCAACAGAAAGCATCGACGGCGTGGAGACCGACGTAGGGACACTGACGATCCTGAAAGATACGGTCAAGGATAATATCACGGTCCGTATCAGCGGCGTGCCGGACGTGTATAATATCTATTTTGATGCCTATCAGACGATCGACAACGGCGAAAAGCGCTTTGTGGATGAGGATGACTACTACTACAAACTCGATGCGAATGAGAATCCGATCCTGAATTGCGTTGATGCACCGGACGATATCGTAAAGGATTATGAGGACGTAGACGCCGAATACAAAGTCGAAGTCCGATATGCGACCGAACTGGCGGAAGATACCGTGGTGAACGGCAGCGCGGACGGCAACCGGCATTGTACGATCGACAAGCCCGGCTATATCACGATCATGCCGGATGCGTATTATCAGCTGCCGCGGGAGAACCAGCTGAAGCTGTATGTATACAGCGAAAAAGGAAAGAACATGGGCATCCAGCCGCTGAGCCTGCGGGATGAGGAATTCAGTTATTCCTCAGAGGGCGTCATCACGCTGAACGCCGGCAAGGTGCCCGGGAAATATGTGGTCATCGAGGCGGAGTGCGACCCGGCAGAGTACAGTCTGGAGCTGCAGCTCCGCGGTGCGGATGCAGTCAATGAAGACGGGACGGCGTTTGAGCCGACCGATGATTATACCCATTTCAACGCGGAAGATATTACCTTCACCATTCGGCCGTGGAGCGGTGAAAAGGGCGACTATAAGCTGCCGCAGTCCATTTTCGTCCGCATGGGCGGCAAACTGGCCACGAGCGAACAGTATTCCTATGATCGTACGACCGGCGTGGTCACGATCTACGGACATCGTTATGGGGTCGATGAGAGCGGTATCACCGGTGACATCTCTGTGTCTGCGGTCTGCGAGGAAGCGGAAAGCACGATCACCGTTTATGTTTATCAGGACGGCATCGGCTGGGCAGACCGGGAAGTGCGCCTGCTTGCGAAGGCCGCGGGCAATGGTGCGGCCTATTCCGCCGATCCGGGCTTCAAAGCTCCGATCACCAACGAACGGGCGGAGAAGGGGACCTATATCTTCTCTGTTCGGGACGATGAATACCATAACAATCAGGCAGTGTATGATATTTATGTGCGGGATGCGAATGGGATTTATCGCAAGACCGGGAAAATCGTGGAAAAGACCAAAGGCGAGGCCGGGCATGAGTCGGTATACTTCTATTCTCTGAATGTGAAGGCAGGGGCCGGCATCGCGTCGGTCAGCATTGACGTGCCTGCAGGTGCGGTCGCGTTTGATCAGGCGTCGGGGAGCAGGACGTTCCTCGCCGGTACCGAAAACATCGGGATCCGCGCCGTGATGGAAGCAAGTGAAAACGGGCATACGGAGTTCGGCGGCTGGTATCGGAGTTCTGACGGCTACCCCTATCTGGAAGGCGCAGAGACGATCACCCATACCTTCCCGGTCCTGAACTTCCATCTGGATCTGACGGCAAATATTGCCTATGATCAGCTGACGATCATTTATAAGGACTATGTTTCTTCCGGCAGAGGAAGGACCTTCAGCGGGATCCTGCCGGAGGACGCGCCGACAATGCATATCTTCGGCAGAGAAACCATTCTTGCGGAACCCAGATCCCGGGAACCGGGCTATGAGTTCGTGAAGTGGCATGTTATGGGCTCAGACGGAAATGACCATGCCAATAAGAATCTGTCGCTGGATGATGATGTGTTCCAGATCAAAGCCAATTGCGAAAGCAAAGCGGTCACGGTTTTTGCGGAGTGGAAAGCGACGGAATATACCATCAAACTGCTCAGCGACGTGGAACTGACGAAGAACACCGATACCTATTCCGTCCTGTCGGGTTATACGCTGCCGGAGGTGCCGGAGCGCAAAAACCCGAGCGAGGATCAGGTCGCCGTGGGCTATGTGGTGGTGGAAGCGGACGAAGCGGTATGGGAGCAGTATCAGGATGGTGTTCTCAAACCCGGTACGGACTTGACGGACGTATACGGAAACGTGACTCTGAAGGTGCTTTGGGGCTACGTCCGCGATCTGGAACTGACCGTAAAGAAGGATAATGAAGCGTGGACGAAGCATCCGCTGACCATCGAGCTGAAAAACTCGACCGCAGAGGGTGACTTCAGCTTCACGCTGACCAATGTGAAGGACTACGGCGATTATAAGCTTACCTATGTGTCCTACTGCGACGATATCATCACCGGAACCTACGAGGTCTATGCGGATGGCTACAAGCTCGAAGGAAAACTGATCGAAGTCCTTGAGGATGAGGCGCTTACGAAAGACGAGCTGAACCTGTATACTGTGACCTATTCCGCACCGGAAGCCACGGAAGGGACGGTGCCGGTGGATGACGGCCTGTATCTGGGCGAACTCTATGGCGGCGAAGCGGTCGTGATGGGCAACGTGGGCGGCCTTCGGAATACCGCCAATAAAGACAACCCGTATCTGATCGGATGGACGGATGGCAGCAAAACGTATTCCTTCGGCGATACGATCAAAATCGGCTACAGCGAGGTCCGCTTGAGTGCCGTCTGGGGGAAGAATCCGCCTGACGAGCATTATCTCCTGACGTACCTGAGCAATGGCGTGGACGGCGTGCGTGTTCCCGCGCCGGAATCCTTCAACAAGGACGGGAGCGGCACGGCGGAGATCAAAGCGCCTGCCAACAACAGCGGGTATCTGTTCCAGGGCTGGACGACTTCTGCGGACGGAAAAGGGCAGAAATATGCGATCGGAAGCACCGTCCCGATGAGCAATGACCTGACGCTGTACGCCCAGTGGGGCTATACGCTCTGCTATCAGCTGGAGGACGGCGGCGAAACGGAAGCCAAAGCAGAGCTGAAGCTGGATGATCCCTATGTGCTGAGCAGACCTGCGGATACCGGAACGAAGAAGTTCGTGGGCTGGGCGCTGGAATCTGACCCCGAGACTGTGGCCTATCAGGCAGGGGATACCGTCAGCCGTCTGCCCGCAAAGGACGGCAAGGCTGTTCTGGTGGCAGTGTGGACGGAGCGTCCGATCACGATCAAATACGAGACCGATAATAATCCGAATTATGCCACGCAGACGATCACTTTCGGCAAGACCGTCATCCTGCGGGACGAAACGCCGGGCGAAAATTCCAGCAAGCAGGCGTTCGGCTGGTGGGAGGATGCGGAGCACAACCGCTATTATCCCGGCGACGAGGCTGTGTTCTACAGCGGATATTCCACGGTCATCGGAGATACGATCACACTCAAAGCAGTATACGTGAAGGATAACGTGTACTGGGTGGAGAATAAAACGTGGTACAACACGCTGGGCGCGGCGAACAGCGCGGTCGGAACCAAAACGAGCCCGCAGAATCTGGAGTTTTACGGGGATACGGTGGAGAAAACCGGGAAGGACTCCGGTGGTAAGACCATTACAGAGTCCTACGAGGTCAAAACGAACCTTTGCATCATCTCGGTGGGCGACCATACGGCACAATGGGGAAAAACCGTGGGTACCAACGGCAGCGGCAATAGCTTCCTGACGGTCAGCAACGGAAAAACCCTTACGCTGGGCCAGAACAGCAGCAATGAAGCCATGCACGGGACGCTTACCTTCGATGCAATGAAGCAGGGACGCATTGTTGAACTGAGTTCCGGCACGAACACACTGAATATGTACGACGGCGTTACACTGTACAGAGGCACGCTGTCCAACGGGACGTCAACAAGCTATAACGGCGCAGGCGTGGATGTTCGAGCAAACGCGAAATTCTATATGTATGGCGGAACGATCATGGATTGCGTCACCAACGGCGGCAACGGCGACGGAAGCGGCGGCGGTGGCGGCGGCGGCGGTGTGTTCCTGTTCCAGAACGCTTTTATGCAGATGGGCAGCCAGATCGTGCTGACGAACGGACAGAACGACGGTACAGAGTATCCTTATTCCAACACAAAAACGTATTACGTTCTGAGAGATGGGTTCTATGTCAAAGCAGAAGATGTATCTCCGGAAGATTACTATAACGGAACATATGCAATCGTGACCGGAACCCCTCAGATCCTCAACTGCAAGGCATTGGGAGACGGCAGTGAAACGAATGGCGGCGGCGGAGACGGCGGCGGCATCAACTGCGCAAATATGGGAGAGGATAAGCTGCTGCTGTACAGCGGTGTGATTTCCGGTAACGAAGCCAAAGTCAAGGGCGGCGGTATTCGAACCGACGCGGACAACGGCGGCGGTAACGGCGGTGCGGACATCCATCTGCGTATTTACGAAATCGAGATCTCCAATAACAAAGCATCCTTCGGCGGCGGTATTTTCCAGTGGCAGGGTACGCTGAGTATCATGAACAGCGAAATCTCCGGCAATGTTGCCGATGGAAACGGTGGTGCAAATCAGAAAGACTACGACAAGCATGACAAGAGCAATAAGGGCGGCGGCATTTTTATCGACTGCTATAAGAGCGGCGAGCGAAGCAGCCTTGAGTTCTATAATGGCAGCATCCATGACAATAAGGCTGCAGGCGACGGCGGCGGTATTTATATGGACGGCGGCGCCGGTATCCAGATGGGCAGTAATGATAACGGCTATACTGAGCTGGTGATCCATGACGGCAACGTCTATAACAACGAAGCCGGCACGGGCGGCACGGGCAATGGCGGCGGCATTTTCCTGTACAAATACAACGGCAGCTGCACCATCAACGGAGTAAATATCTTTGGCAATACGGCCAATAATCATGGAAAAGCAAATGATATTTACTTTGACAACAGCGCTACGAACCCTTCTCACGCTCCTTATCTGGTCAGCTCCAATACTGGATTGTATGGAAAACTGAATTATTCGGAGGCAGCAAAGGGAAAACAGATCATTTTGGAATTCTCTGACGGGTTGAAAGAGAACAAAGAAATACTGCGTTATGAAACGATCACTTACGGCGCTAAGAGTACGACTCAGACAAAAACGGCGGTGTCTGTGGATGAAAATACACAGTGGAAGGACGCGGATTACTTTACGGTCGGCGGGACGTGGGCTATCAAACCGGGAACGAAAGATGGCGCGTTCAGCAGACTTGTTCTCGGGTCCGGCTACACGCTGCACTACGATCCCAAGGGCGCTGCGGCGGAAGGCCTTCCCGAAGACCGCTATTATGCGGGCGGCGCACTGGTCACCATGACGGACGTGGTCCCGAGCAAGGACTACACCAGATTCGACGGCTGGAGCTGGAAGGGAGTTACCCTTCAGGATCAGAACGGTAAGAATCTGCCGCAGCCCATCCCCGGCGTGACGGAGAGCGGTGCGACGGTGTTCCGTATGCCGAACAGCGATCTGACGCTGGAGGCTGCCTTTACAGGCGGCTGGGGCGTGGACTATCTGGCGAACGCGGACGGCGAAGAAGTAAGAAATATCCCGACGGAGCGGAGCTATCACGAAGACGACGAAGCGGTCAATATCATCTTTGAACCGACGCCGTCCCGCCCGGGATACCGGTTCGTGGGCTGGGATGAGGATCCGAATGCGAATCCCGCCAACGTAGATTATCCCAACGACGGCAAGGCGCACAGCGTCATGACCAAAGACGGCACCAGCGTTGAGCTGTATGCCATCTGGGCGAGAGCCGTCAGCCTGAACTACAATAAGAACTGCGGCAGCGACACCGTGGAAAACTGGAGTACCTGGACGTCGGACAGCACGCGCTATTCCATCGGCGATACAGTGACGCCCCGCTTCCGCGATCCAAACGGAAAGACCCCGATGCGCAGCGGCTATAAGTTCCTTGGATGGAGCTGGGATGCTTCCGACAAGGAGCCGCTGTTCACGGAGGGCGGCAGTGCGTTCGCGGCAAATGAAAGCAATATGACACTGTACGCCATCTGGAGTCCGGGCTATAAGGTCTGGTATTATTCAAACGACGGTCAGAAAATCGACGGTCGGGATGCGGAAGCCGCGTTTGACCAGTCCGGTACCGGCTATGCGGAAGGCGATATGGTCACCGTCGTGGAGAAACTGTCCTCCGAGTTCACACCGCTGGAAGGACAGGTGTTCCTGGGCTGGAACCCGGAAAAGAATGCGATGCAGCCGATGTTTGCGGCGGGCGTGGAAGGTCAGGCCTTCCAGATCGGCGCCTCCGACTACCGGCTCTATGCGGTCTGGCAGCAGCTCGTCAAAGTGACGTACGTTGAAAAATGGGACGATACGGCGGAAAATCAGATCGGTTATGTCGTACCGGGCGGCGCAGCGGATCTTTCCGTCCAGCCGAACATCCGGGATGGTTTCATCGGATGGACCGATCACGAGCCGGCGACCGTGTCCGGTGTTCCTGTACTGGACGGTCTGCTGGTGGAAGCCGACACCGAGCTGTATCCGGTGTACAGTCCCGACGTCTGCCAGATCAAACTGGATATGAACTATGAAGGAGCCAGCCCCAGAATCAGAAAGATCCTGGTCCTGAAGGATGGCACGAGTACGCTTCCCGTTCCGACCCGCGAAGAGTATATCTTTGCCGGCTGGTATCAGGATGCGGCCTGCACGCAGCCGTATACGACCGGGACGGAGCTGAAAGACAATGACACGCTGTATGCGAAGTGGACAAAGATCTTCCGCATCACGCTGGACGCGAACGGCGGTACGGTCGACGGCGCAAAGACGCAGGTCGTGGAAGTCGAGATCGGTCAGGATTACACCGATCTGCCCAACGAGGACAATATGCTTCGCAAGGGTTATCGCTTCGACGGCTGGCTCGACGAAGGCGGCGATCCTGTCAGCAGCGTGAACAACGTGCAGGATCATATGACACTCAGGGCCAAGTGGGTACAGGTCTTTACGGTCACATTCGATGCCACGAAGGACGGCAGAATGGACGACGGCGAGCGGTATCTGCGGGTCACGGTGGATTATGGCGCATCCTGTGCGCTGCCTGATGCACCGGAGCGTTCCGGCCTGTATGTCGAAGATGGCTGGTACGAGAACGGTATGCGGATCAGCGCAGTTGAAAACGTGCGGTCTAACCGGACGATCGTCTACCAGTGGCAGACGTTCACGCTGACGCTGGAAAGCGAAGAACTGTCTCCTCAGATCTTCACGAAGATGCAGATGATCCCGAAGACTGGCCTGACCGGCTACAAGGTACCCGTGAGAACGGGCAAGGTGCTCACAGGCTGGTTCGATGGCAATGAGCGGGTGCTGGATGCGGAAGGCAAACCCGTTACCAACAGCGCCCTGTATCTGGATGATAATCTGACGCTGAAGGCCGGGTGGCTGGACTGCTATGACCTGAAGCTGATGGATGGGACGCAGGAATACTGGCATTGCGCGCAGGTCACGACGGTCACGACGGCAGACGGCATCAATGCATATGAGACTTATTCCGGTATTCCGGATAAGACCAATGCTGAGTTCGTCGGCTGGTTTGAAGGCAATACACAGAGACTTGACGCAAACGGAAAGCCTGTCAGCGATTGGACACTGAACGGTAATACGACATTGAAGGCCAAGTGGAAGCTTACGCTGACGCTGAACGATCGTGGTATGACCGAATCGTATCTTGTGAACAGTACTGACAGCAGTATCGGCGACTATCGTAAACCCGATTATACGAGCCATGCACTGGTCGGCTGGTATGATCAGGAAAATGGCGCGGGCGATCTGTATGTGGACGAAAACGGCGCGATCGTGAAGGAACCCACGGACAGTATGGAACTGTATGCGTACTGGATCAAAGGATACAAGCTCAAGCTGATGAACGGTACGAATGATGCGCATCCGCAGGAGTTTACGGGTATCTTGACGATTACGGAACTGCCCGATAATTACACAGAACCGACAGGAGGCAACGGACTGTTTGCCGGCTGGTATGACGGTGTCAACGGAACCGGCAACCAATACGTGTACAGCAGCGGCAAGATCGTCGGCGGTACCCTGACGCTTGATCATGACCTGACGCTCTATGCAAGCTGGAAGCGCGGCATCAAGCTGATTTCCAATGACGCGGATAATGTGCCTGAGCAGTTTTATGCTTCGAACAATCAAATCAACTCGGGCGTTACATTGCAGGGCATAACGATTCCGGTGAGAAGCGACGGGTATGTCTTTGCTGGATGGTACAGCGGTAACACGCAGTATATCGATGCGGCAGGGAAGACAAAGCAAAAAATCGAATGCAACAAGAATAACTTTACCCTGTATGCCAGATGGACCAGAACGCTGACGAGGTATGAGCTTACAAATTCTGTCTCGGATAACAGTCAATACCTGATCGTCAGCAGCAATGCAGCAGGAACAGCTTCCGCGCTGACCAAGAGTCTGGGTGTGACGGAAGTTACCATCCGAAAAGACGGAGACAAATGGCTGATCGACTCAGCAGATGAAAGCGCTGTTTGGACGCACAATCTGAGCTACATCAAAGATGAAGATGGGCATTATCTGTCGAGAAGCAATAACGCGCTGGCGAAGGAAAACGACTACTACTGGAATGCTTCCACATGGAGTTACGGCTCTAATCGGCTGACAACGTCCTCCGGTACATTTAACAAAACCTATTATTATGTGTGGTTTGATGGCGGGGCGTTCAAATTGAGCAAGGATACGGCGAAGAACGTGTATCTTTATCAAAAGAAAACGACAGAAGAGACGTATACGGAAACAGCAAGCTGAAAACAGCAGCGCCCGGCGGGGAATCCTGCCGGGCGCTGCTGTATCTTTGTGGAACGTGTATCGGGAGCGCAAAGGGGGGGCGTGTTCCTGACGATGGCCTTTCGATCCGGTATGCGCAGCACCTTCCTCAACCTTTTTCGGAAAACGCCGGTTTTCAGGGGAGAACGAACTTGCCGGAATAGTACAGAAGACCATACAAATTGCCCGTAAAACCAATGGCTTTACGGAATTTGTTTGGAACCGGATGCGAGACTCGGACTCGCGACCGTATGATTGCGAAGGACCCGCAAAGCCTAAAACCTTTGATTTTGAGGGCTTTTCGGTGCTTTCACTCAGGCAGGGGACTGAACGGGTAACAGCGAGGCGGTATTTCTGCGCGATGGGCGTGACACGGCGCTGGATCTCTTCAATATATGATACAGCGAAATAAATTCATATATAGTTTAGGGAAGTAGTTGAAACAAGCCTGCAGACGCGCTACACTAAGGATCGGAGGCGTAGAACGACTATGGATGAACCGAAACTTACGATCAAACCCAAGAAATACGGCGGCGAATCCGCCGTCGTGTCCGTCCGGCTGCCGAAAACGCTGCTGCGCGATTTGGATGCGGCAGCGGCGCAGACCGGGCGTTCCCGAAATGAACTGATCAGCACCTGTCTGGAATTTTCCCTGAATCATCTGGAGATTCTGAACCGGGTCGAATGAGAAAAGAAAGAGACAGATGTAGGAGCGAACCGAAATGGCCATCATCAAATGTAAAATGAGCGGCGGGGATATTGAACTGTCCGCCGACAAAACCTTCGGCATCTGCGAATACTGCGGCAGCACGATGACGCTGCCCAAGGTGGAGGATGACCAGCGCGCCGCCCAGTTCAACCGGGGCAACCACTTCCGGCGCAGCGGCGAATTTGACAAGGCGCTGGCGATCTACGAGCGCATCGTGGCGGAAAACGACGATGATGCGGAGGCGCACTGGTGCTGCGCCCTGTGCCGCTTCGGCATCGAATACGTGGAAGACCCGACCACGTTGGAATACCTGCCCACCTGCCGCCGCGCCAGCTTCGACAGCTTTCTGGAGGACGTGGACTATCTGGCCGCGCTGGAGCATTCCGACGGTATCACGAAGCGTCAGTATCAGAAGGACGCGGCAAAGATCGCGGACGTGCAGAAGGGCATCCTCGCCAGCAGGAACACGGAAACGCACGATACCGGCAGCCGCTCCGGTGAAACGGCTGCGGCGGTCGTACCGCCCGACTCTGGCATTGTTGACCTCGGGGCGCTGCTGAAGCGCGGTAATATGGCACTGGAGGAAGGCCGCTGGAGAGAGGCAAAAGACTGTTTCAAAGGGTCTTGAAGACCGACGCGGAAAACGCAGAAGCCTATTTAGGGCTGCTGCTGACGCGGGAGCGGTGCCGGAAACTGATTGAATATTCCTTGAAAATCCAGAAACGCTACGCTTCCGCAGTGATCGTGCGCAAAACCGCGGTGGAAGCGGACACAGCGCGCCTCGCTGCTGCAGTCGAGAAATACACAACCGATGGCTGTATGACGGAGGACGAGGTTCGGTCGTTCTTTGCAGGTTTCGATTTTTCTTATGATTCCATCATGGACAGCAGCATCGAGAACCGTGAGAAGGCAAAAACTTATCTGAACACGGAGGAAAATCTGGTCAACGCATGGCAGTATGCCTCTGGCGAATTGGAACAAAGTCTGAAGAGCGCGATCGCAGACATTCGGAAACACTATGACTTAGATGTGGCAAGGGTAAAGCAGGCAGAGGAAGCCGTAATCGCCCAAAAGCAGCGTGATTATGCAGCATTTCTCGACGATGCGGAAAGAAAGGCAAAAGCCGCATTTGAGCAAGCGCGTGCGGCACAGATGACCGATGCTCCGGATTCAGAACGGGAGCCGGAAAGGGAAAACACGGAAACCACGTTGCCGGAAGCGCCGACGTCGGACTTTCTGCCGCCGGAAGCGGCGTTCTCGGAAACGGAACTGCCGGAGGCGCCGACGTCGGACTTTCTGCCGCCGGAGACGGCCTTCTCGGAAACAGAGCTGCCGGAAGCGCCGCTGTCGGACTTCACGGAGCAGGATAAGCACGAAGCGGGATCTTCTTCCGCGGCTGAGAAAAAGAACCCCAAAAAGCTGCGGCTGACTGCGGCGATCTTGGGTACCATTGCAGTGGCGATCGTGGCGGTCATCGTGCTGATCTGCACGTCGCTCAAGGGAAAAGATCCGGAACAGACCGGCAAGCCTTCGCCCACGCCCGGGAATACGGGCAGCGGCGTCTCCACCGTGGAGGGGACCGACCCGACCCCCAGCGCCACGCCGGAACCCACGCCCGAACCGGTCGTGAACTCCATCACGCTGAATAAGAGCGATTTCACCCTGTCCTCGGTCGGCGAGACCTATACCATCGCCGCGACGATCTCCCCCGCCGGGTTCGATGCGAAGATCACCTGGATCTCCGAAGACCCGAACGTGGCCACCGTGGATGAAAACGGCAAGGTCACTGCGGTGGACCGCGGCAAGACGATCGTCAGCGCAGTCGCCGACGGCGTCACTGCGGAATGCATCGTGCGCGTGAACGCGGATAACCCCAATCCCAACCATGGTACAGATACCACTCAGGGCGAGACAGTTGCTTACGTGACCATCAACGCCAACGGAGTTCTCGAGCTGGAAGCTCAGCCCATCGCCCTGACCGACGGCATGACCCTTGAAGGCGTGTTGAAGGAAGCCCATCGCCAGTTCTACTCCGGCGGTGAATCCGGTTTCGTTGCCGGCATCGACTCCACCTACAATATATACATGATCAGCCAGTGTTGGGGCGTTGCCACCACTCCCTATGTCATTCTGAACAACGCGCCTCTCGCCACCGGCGAGAACTTCGCCAACATCACTGCCGATCACGACGCCCGTGAAGGACGGCGACAACATCATCATCGTTGCCGACCTCACCTTCATGGTGCCTGTCGTCGCCCTCACCGCCAATGACCTGACCATTACCGTAAGAGAGTGGACGCTTAACTTCACAACCTACGACTATGAGGTCTCCCCATACATCGACGCGGTGATCATTGATCCCGTTACCGGTGAAGTTCTCGGCACCACGGATGCCAACGGCATATGTAAACTTGCTTCGTATCCAGACAGCGGTGTTGCTGCAATTCCCGGCGTTGCTGCTGTATCGCTTATTGGCTCCTAAACACCCCCTCGAAGACATAATGGGTAAATAAACCGCACAGAACCCACACACGAAATACTCGCATCAGATAGACACGAAGAAATACCATATGTCCCAGTTCGTCATTGAATGCCCGCACTGCGGGAAATACGCGGAAGCGAAGACCGGGTTCTTTGCCCGGAAGAAGATCGACTGCGCCTGCGGCCAGCACGGATAAGCTCACCGTCCACATCTGCTAAAGTCTATCCCCGTGTGGGTCAGAAGTGGGTCGGAGGCATGAAACCGGTAAGACTAACCCATCGGAAAAGTACCGGGAAACATAAAATTTGACCGCAAAACCAATGGTTTTGCGGTCAAATTGTTTGGAGCTGGATGCGAGACTCGGACTCGCGACCTCATGATTACGAATCAGGCGCTCTACCGACTGAGCTAATCCAGCACTGCGGCCGGGCCATTTCGCCCAAGCACGAGTTGTATTATACCATAAAAGATGCATTTGTCAACGGGGAAGCCGGGAGAATTTTCGGGTTTCGCCGGGAGTTTGCGGTTGCCAGCTGTGCTGGCTGCAAGGCATGAACGCTCCGTGCGCCCGTTGCGGAAAATCGATGCAACAAAGATTACAAATTGTAATATCCACAAAAAGAACAGCGGCAAATCGGGCGGTATTCGACAACGTTCCTGCGAATGCCCCAAAAAGGTTGGCAAGCATTTGCAGCAATTTCCTGTCGGTGGAAAATAACTGCGGAAAAAAGCGGATTATGGTAACCAAATCGGTTTCCATAATCCGCTTCTGTGAAGGCATTACAGGGAGTTATGCACATTGTCCACAAAGTTATCCACAAGGTTGAAAAACCGGATTTACAAAGAAATTCCTCATTTCCGTCCGAAGCTGATGGCAGGAAGCGTGCAGAAAACTGAGAAATACCGGTAGACATAATGCCAAATCATACGGCATCCGCGCATCAGACTGCTCAGATGTGGCAGAGTGCGCTGTCGGCGGACATGGTGGCGTAGGCATTCAGCGAGGTCCGGCCGCGCACGCCGGCAAGGTACTCGTAATACCCCTGACAGCCGATCATGGCCGCATTGTCCCCGCAGTATTCCAGCGGCGCCAGATAGGTGCGGATGCCGCGCTTTTCCGCCTCCGCCTGCAGGCTGCCGCGAATGACGGAATTGGCCGCCACGCCGCCCGCGATAGCCAGCTTCCCATAGCCCAACTCCACCGCCGCGTCGATGGCCCGTGATACCAGCGTATCGCTGACGGCGCGGCAGAGGGAAGCGGCGAGGGAGGGCAGATCCAGCGTTTCGCCGACCTGCTTCGCGTTGTGCGCCAGATTGACCACGGCGGTTTTCAGACCGGAGAAGGACATATCGTAGGGGCTGCCGTCCACCTTGGAACGGGGCAGCTGGTATTTATACGGGTCGCCGGTTTTGGCCAGCGCGTCGATCTGCGCGCCGCCGGGGTAGCCGATACCCAGCACACGGGCTGCCTTGTCGAAGCATTCACCGGCCGCATCGTCCCGCGTGGTGCCCAGCACGTGAAAATCCGTATACCCGCGCACGTCCACGATGAGGCTGCTGCCGCCGGAGGCGACGAGGCAGGCAAAGGGCGGCTCCAGCTCCGGATACGCCAGATAGTTCGCCGCGATGTGCCCACGGATGTGATGCACCGGGATGATGGGAACGCCGAGCGCCATCGCGGCGGATTTGGCAAAGCTCACGCCCACCAGCACCGCGCCGATCAGGCCCGGCGCATAGGTGACGGCCACCGCGTCGATATCCCGCTTCGTGATGCCCGCGTCCTTCACGGCCAGCTCGCTCAGCTGCTGCACGGCCTGAATGTGATTCCGGGAGGCCAGCTCCGGCACGACGCCGCCATAGAGCGTGTGGATGTCGATCTGAGAATTGATCTCGCTGGAGAGGACGCGCCGCCCGTTTTCCGTGATGGCGGCGGCGGTCTCATCGCAGGAGGATTCGATGGATAGAATGATCATGGTACGTCTACCTTACTATAATATTTCGTCATGATGAGCGCATCCTCTTTGGGACGCAGGTAATAGCCCGGGCGGCGGCCCAGCGTTTCAAAGCCGAAGCGGGTATAGAGGGCGATGGCGGGGGCATTCCCGGCGCGGACCTCCAGCGAGAGAAACGCCAGCTCCCGCCGCTGCGCTTCCGCTTCCATGGCCTCCAGCAGCGCCGTGGCGATATGCTGCCGACGGGCCTCCGGGTCCACGGCGATGTTATCGATATACCCTTCGTCCAGCACCGACTGCATCCCCGCATAGCCGAGGACGAGCCCGTCCTGCTCGCAGACCAGCCACAGCTCCAGCTCGTCTGCCATGGAGGAACGGAACACGCCCTCCGTCCATGGGTCGGGAAAGCAGCGCTGTTCCAGCTCCAGTATGCGGGGGAGGTCAGCCTCCGTCATAGGTCGGATGACAGGTTTACTTTGCGTCATACCACGTCTCTCCCGTGTGGGCCTCCGCCGTGAGCGGCACGGCGAAGCTGGCGGCCCCTTCCATTTCTTCTTCTAGAATTTGTATGACCTGCTCCGCCAGCTCGGCGGGGCATTCGGCGATCAGCTCGTCATGCACCTGCATGAGCAGCTTTGCCTCCGGCACTTCGGCGGCGAGGCGGCGGTGAACGCGCACCATCGCCAGCTTGATCACGTCCGCCGCCGTGCCCTGCACGGGCATATTCATGGCGACGCGCTCCCCGAATGCCTGCAGATTGCGGTTCTTGGCTGACAGCTCCGGCAGATAGCGGCGGCGGCCGAAGAGGGTGGCGGCATAGCCGTTTGCCTTCGCGTCCTCCACGACGCGGGTCATGTAATCCCGGACGCCGCTGAAATGGCTGAGATAGCTGTCCATATACTCCCGCGCCTCGGTACGGGTGATGTGCAGATCCTGACTGAGGGAATAGTCGGAAATGCCGTAGACGATGCCGAAATTGACGGCCTTTGCCCGGGAACGCATCAGGCTCGTGACCTCCTCCGGCGGAACGCCGAAGACCTGCGAGGCGGTGGTGCGGTGGATGTCCGCCCCGTCGCGGAAGGCCTGCTGCATGACTTCGTCCCCGGCAAGGTGGCTCAGGATACGCAGCTCGATCTGGCTGTAGTCCGCGTCCACCAGCACACAGCCGGGGGAGGCGACGAACATCCGCCGCACTTCGCCGCCCAGCTCCGAGCGGACCGGGATATTCTGCAGGTTCGGGTCTGCGGAGCTGAGCCGCCCGGTGGCGGTAACGGTCATATTAAAGGTGGTGCGGATGCGCTCATCCGGGTCGATATAGCGGAGAAGCCCGTCCGCATAGGTGCTTTTCAGCTTGGTGAGCTTGCGGTAGTCGATGATCTTCTCGATGATGGGGTGCCTGCCCAGCAGCTTTTCCAGCACCTCGATATTCGTGGAATAGCCCGTCTTGGTCTTGCCGAAGGGCGGCAGCTCCAGCCGCTCAAAGAGGATCTCGCCCAGCTTTTTCGTGGAATTGATGTTGAATTCCTCGCCCGCCAGCGCGTAGATCTCCTGCTGCAGCACGTCGATGGCGCTGCCCAGCGAGGTGCCGAAGCGCATCAGGGCGTTCCGATCTACCTGAAAGCCCCGCAGCTCCATTTCGGCCAGCACCGGGCAGAGGGGCAGCTCGATCTCCTGATAGAGCTTGAGCGCGCCCTGTTCCTCCAAAAGCGGCAGGACGTGCCGATAGAGCGCTTCGACGGCCTCCGCGTGTTCTCTGAGGACGGCGAGCGCTTCCTCTGCGCCGCCCAGCGGGCTCAGCGCGTCCGGCTCATTATAGATCGCCTCCCGCAGCTCCGACCCCAGCAGCTTCTTTGCGATGCGGGGCAGGGCATAGCTCCCGTCGGAGGGGTCCAGCAGGTAAGCGCCCAGCGCCGCGTCGAACACAAAGCCGTCTATGGGCAGCCCGTCCCGGAGGAGGGTGCGCGTCAGGGCCTTCAGCTCCGTTCCGGCCTTGCGGATATCGGCGGAGAAGAACGCCCGCAGAAAGTCGGCGTCCGGCTGCAGCAGGGTATAGCCCGTGCCGCCCGCTGTGACGGCCAGCGCATTCAGCGCGCTGTCGCAGGAAAAGGCCACCGTCTCCTGCGCCCGGCAGAAGGTCAGGATCTCTGCCGGCCCGGCTTCCAGCCAGCGCACGGCGGGCGCTTCGGCTTTCGGGATCGGGGCGGGGGAAGCCTCCGGCGGCGTCAGCTCAAAGGCTTCGATGAGTTTCTTAAATTCCAGCCGGGTCAGCAGCGCATAGAGCGCATCGTTGTCCGGCGCTTTTCGCAGCGTGTCCGCCGGGTCAAATTCCAGCGGCGCATCCCGACGGATGGTGGCGAGCATGTAGCTCAGCCGGGCCATGTCCTGCCCGTCGGTCAGCTTCTGCCGGAGCGCGGGCTTCAGCGAAGCGTCAGCCAGATTGGCATAGACCCCATCTAGCGAACCGAAGCGGTGCAGCAGATCCATGGCGGTCTTTTCCCCCACGCCCTTCACGCCGGGGATGTTATCCGAACTGTCGCCCATGAGGGACTTCAGGTCGATGAGCCGGATCGGTGCGAAGCCGTACTGCTCCGAAAACAGCGCTTCGTCGTATTCCGTGGAATCGCTGCGGCCCGGCTTCGTGGTGATGAGCTTCACGTGGGTATGCTCGCCGATGAGCTGCAGACTGTCCCGGTCGCCGGTGACCAGCAGGCAGCCCCACCCAAGTTCCTCGCAGCGGCGGGAGATGGTGCCCAGCAGGTCGTCCGCTTCCCAGCCCTCCAGCTCATAGCGGGGGATGTTCATGGCGTCCAGCACCTGCCGGAGCCACGGCAGCTGCATACTCAGCTCCTCCGGCATCCCCTTGCGGGTGGCCTTGTAGCCGTCGTACATCTTATGGCGGAAGGTGGGCGCTTTCAGGTCGAAGGTGACGCAGAGCGCGTCGGGCGCATCCTCGTTCAGAAGTCTGCGCAGAATGGTCAGAAATCCGTAAACGGCGTTGGTGCAGAGACCGTCCGCGGTCGTAAGCAGCTTGATGCCGTAAAAGGCGCGGTTCAGAATGCTGTTTCCGTCCAGCACCATCAGTTTTTTCATGATAATCACCCGGAAAATTCTACCCCAAATCGCCGCCGATTACAAGTGCGAAACGGAATTATGCGCGGAATGCCAGCAGACGGAAACGGAGGCTTTTCCGCAGCCGGAGGTAGCTCAGCAGGAAGTTGAAGCACTCGCTGAAATAGAGGATGCCGATGTAGGCGGCAGTTCCGAAGCGGGGGAGCAGGAACGAAACGCAGACCAGCGTCAGCGCCGCGTCGGTGAGATTGATGACCATGCTGCTCAGCTGCAGACCCAGCCCCTTGAGCATCCCGTCCACCACGCTGTCGGAATACATGACGATCACCAGCGGCGCGAGGATGCGGATATACAGCCCGGCTTCGGAGCTGCGGAAGAGCAGCTGCCCCAGCCGCGGCCCCAGCAGACAGAGCGTCAGAGAAGCGGCGGCGCTGAACAGAATACAGGCGGAGAGAATGCGCCCGGCGCTGCGTTCCATCTCCGCCCGGCGGCCCTGCAGCTGCGCGCCGGTGAGGCGGGGGATGAGCAGCTCCGAAAGCGCGGAGAAAAAGACGGAGGCAAAGCCCAGCACGGGAAAGACCATGCCAGTGACCGTTCCGTAGACCGTGAGCGCCTGCGCCGCGCCATAGCCGCATCTGCGGAGCGCCTTGGGCACCAGCAGGTGCTGCAGGGTGCTGAGTGCCGTCCGCGCATAGCCGCTGAAGGCAAGCGGCAGGCTCAGGCGGCGGAAGCGGGGGAGGATAGCCCGCAGGCTGCCTTTTTGGATGCGGACAGGCGGATTCCGATACCTGTATAATATGTAAGAGACCAGCAGAGAGAGCAGATTGGAGGCGGCGCCGGAGCAGGCGACCGCCGCGCAGGAACGCGTCGGATCGTGAACGGTGACGCGGGGGAGCAGCAGGGAAGTGAACAGGATCATGGAGATCTGCTCGGCGAACTGGCCGATGCAGCCCTTCCACGGCTTCATCATAGCGGTGAAGCAGCCGCCCAGCACGGCATTCAGCGCCATTGCGGGCAGACCGAAGGCGAAGCATCGGAGACTTGGCGCGATACGCATATCCCCCGCGAAGGCGGCCAGCTTCCCGGAAAACGCAAACAGCAGCGCGGCAGCAGTGAGACTGCAGATAAGACTCAGCAGCGCCGCCGTCAGGAGGACGCTGCGGACGCCCTCTGGTCTGCGGAGGCTGTTTTCCTCGGATACCAGCCGGGTGACGCTGTAGCGGACGCCGGAGGAGGCCAGCGTGACCGCCAGCGCCTCCGCGTTCATGGCAAGGGACAAAAGCCCCATGCCCTCGCCGCCCAGATACCGGGAGATGCGGGATTGGAACAGAAGTCCCAGCAGCCGAAGAAGCAGACTCGCGCCTGTGAGGATCGCCGTTTCCCGCATAAGGGGGGATAATCTGTGCAAAAGCTCCGCCTCCCGATCGCTTGATGCTCTCATACTATGCGGGAAAACGCCGTAAAAGCCCTGCTTCTGGGCCGAGACAGGCAGATAGATGAAAAATTGCCGGGCTTTTCCGTCAAAATTAGCAATATGCTCAAAAATTCCTATAGAATTTAGAAAGAATGGCTTGTCTTTTCGTAATATTGTGCTATAATTATCCCATCATAGAGGCATTTTATGTGATTCTGCATAAATGTTTCCATCCCCTGATTTCAGCGGTAAAGGAGAAGTAGGTATGAACAAACACACCCTTAAGAAGGACTGGATACATAACTGGTCCGTGTATCTGCTGGCGCTTCCGATTCTGATCTATTTCATTATCTGGAACTACCTGCCCATGGTCGGTATCGTGCTGGCCTTTGAAGACTATTCCGCCCGCGGCGGCTTCGTCTTCAGCGAGTGGATCGGCCTGAAGAACTTTGTGGACTTCTTCACGAGCTACTATCTGTGGCGTCTGCTCCGCAATACCATCGTGCTCAGCCTCCTCAACCTGATCATCAACTTCCCGGCCCCCATCATTCTGGCCCTGCTGATGAACGAGCTTGAGAGCGCGGCCTTCAAGAAGGTCATTCAGACGATCAGCTATATGCCGTACTTCGTCTCCACCGTCGTTATCTGCGGCATCATCGTCGACTTCATGTCCTACAACGGCGCCATCACCATGATCCTCGTGAACCTCGGCCTTGCGGAAAACAAGGATATGATGAGCGTCAAGGCTGCATTCCGGCCGGTCTACGTTTTGTCCAGTACATGGCAGGGCGTCGGCTACGGCTCCATCATCTATCTTG
Organism: Oscillospiraceae bacterium; assembly: GCA_045628925.1. GTDB lineage: Bacteria > Bacillota > Clostridia > Oscillospirales > Oscillospiraceae > UBA1774. The sequence continues at coordinate 30,284 of JAZQQF010000157.1, forward strand.
CCGCTCTGTCCGGCGTCGATCAGGAGCTGTATGAAGCCGCCCGTATCGACGGCGCGAACCGCTGGCAGCAGACCTGGCACGTGACCCTGCCCGGCATCGCTCCCACCGTCATCATCATGCTCATCCTCCAGATCGGCTCCCTGCTCTCCTCCGCGATGGACAAGATCATCCTCCTGTATCGCCCCGCTACCTACGAAGTGGCCGATACGATCTCCAGCTTCGTGTATCGCCGCGGCCTGATCGAAGGCGACTTCGGCTACTCCACCTCCGTCGGCCTGTTCAACTCTTTCGTCAACCTGATGCTGCTCTTTGCCGCGAACAGCCTGAGCCGCAAGTATTCCGAGACGAGTCTGTTCTAAGTTAGGGAGGGAACGTATTATGAAAATCAAAGAATCTCCGGGACGCATCGTATTCCGCGTCGTTAACGTTATCATCATGATCCTGCTGGCGTTCGCGTGCCTTGCGCCTCTGCTGCACGTGTTCTTCGCTTCCATCAGTGACCCCACGCTGCTGACCCAGTATCAGGGCGGCATCATCCTCTGGCCTCTGTCCGATGAGACCCATAGCCTGACCGCCAAGGGTTATACCTTCGTTCTGAACAATAACTCCCTGATCCGCGGCTATGCGAACACCTTCTTCTATGTCGTTTCCGGTACCATCCTGAGCGTCGTGCTCTGCTCCATCGGCGGCTACTGCGTCTCCCGTCGCGGCACCCTCTGGATGAAGTACCTCACCCTGCTGATGGCCTTCACGATGTTCTTCGGCGGCGGCATGATCCCCACCTACATGGTCAACAAATATCTGGGCATCGTCAATACCCGTTGGGTCATCGTTCTGATGGGCCTCGTGAGCGTGTTCAACATCATCATCGTGCGAACCGCCTTCCAGGCGATACCGGCTAGCCTGGAGGAATCCGCCCAGCTGGACGGCGCAGGTCATATGACCATCCTGTTCAAGATCACCTTCCCCCTTGCCAAGGCGACCATCGCTGTTATCGCGCTGTTCTATGCCGTGGGTAAGTGGAATGAATACCTGAGCGCCGCGATCTACCTGACCAACCGCAAGCTGTATCCCCTGCAGCTCATCCTGAATGAGATCCTGGTCGAATCCTCCGGTAACAGCGAGTTTGACCTTGGTCAGGAAGCCGGCAGCTACAGCCTCTACAAGAAGCTGCTCCAGTATTCCACCATCATCTTCGCGACCCTCCCGATCCTCTGCGTCTACCCCTTCGTTCAGAAGTACTTCGTTAAGGGCGTCATGATCGGCTCCATCAAGGGCTAATGCAAACACACAAAAGCCTGAACGCTTCGGCGTTCAGGCTTTTCTTTGTCAGTTCGTATCCAGATCCGACAGCTTCTTTCGATATTCCGCGCAGAGCTCGGCAGCGAACTCTGCGCTCTCGCTTTCCGCAAGAATACGCAGCCGATTCGGGCGAATGCGGGAGATGCGTAACTGACCGTGTTCAACGGGTATCGTCACACCGCCGGCTGCAGTGCTGCTGCGCTCAATCGCCAGCTTCCGCAGGATACGCAGGTCGTTATCAACAGCAGACACGACTTCGTGCTGATAAAAACGCGGTATGCGGTCCATCCATTCGGAGAGACCGGCAACAGTTTTACTGCCGAAAAGATGCCGGATGATGCGACAGCAGAGGAACGCGGCGTCCACCGCCCAGCGCTGCGCTGGCAGCAGACGGCGCGCTTCGGAGGCGTCCCGGTCGAGGCGATAGACAGCCGCACCATACGGGATCGCTATCGTTTCCGCAAGATAAGGCGCTTTTGAGGACAGACAAATCTCCCTGCTGCCGGAATCCAGTTCGGCAAGGCAGCAGGCAAGCAGCAGTTTTTCATGTGACCAGCTGCGGCCCTGTTCATCCAACGCGGATAGAGAGAGACCGTCATCGGAAAGAAAAAACTGCGGCGTTTTCTCTTCAGGCGGCGTGATGGAAAGCCCCGAATCGGACAGGATCTCAGAGAGCTTTCGATTCCCGATCAGCGAGCAGGAACCGGAAAGGCCGGTTCCACAGACGGCGCTCAGCGCATTTCTCAGAAGCTGCGAAACACCGGAAAGCACCTCGACGCTGCCGCAATGATGGGAAACTGGCAGGAATTCACCCCGGCCGGCGGACTCCAGTCTGCGCTGGATCGCGCGGGATATCGGAAGTCCGTCACGATCAAAGAAATACAATCGTAACCGTCGGCCCTGCTGCTGCAGGAACAGCGTCAGGTCAAAGCCGAACGCCGAGGCAGAAAACGCGGCTTCCGCGGGAGTTCCCGCATCCGTCAGAACAGCGGCCCGTCCGGCGGAAGCGCAGCCGGTAAGGAACGACTGCATGAGAAGCTTTGCTTCCTTACCGCCGGACGCGGAGGCGGAAAACCGTGCGCCGCCAACATCGGCAGAACCGAGGCGGAACAGAATCGTCGGCGTCAGCTCAAGCCCGTATCCGCCGACCAGCAGTCCGTTTGCGTCAAATTCCGGCTTCGGGCGGATGCCGCTTTCCATGATAGACTCGAATACGACCGTCTGCGCCGGGATCACAGCGCCAGGCCAGATCCGCACCTCCGGCAGAAGCACGCTGCCGCGGCCAAGCCTGACGCCATCCGCCGCGACGCAGCCGCGCTCCATGCGTACCCCGTCCTCGGCCGCGGAATCAGGCGCGAGGATGCTGTCCGTGATCTGCGCGCCCTGCCCGACGAAAGCGCCGTCGATGATGCTGCCGCGAATGCTGCTGCCGGCTTCGATCAGGCTGCCCGCGCCGATGACCGTATAAGGCCCCAGCTCCGCGCCCGGTTCTACACGGGCCTGCCCGGAGATCCAGACAGGCCCTGCCGCTGCATCGTAACTGACACCCGGTTTGATGGGCAGCGGAAACCTGCCGTCCAGCACGTCCCGGCAGGTCTGCAGATAAGCGCCGCAGGAACCAACGTCGTTCCAGTACCCCTCCGCGTTCCAGACCCGGACCCGCCGACGCTGCCGTATCAGCTGCGGGAACACGTCAGCTCCGAAGTCGCAGACGCCCGTGGGCGGGATATCCTGTAAAATGCGGCAGGAGAAGGCGTAGATGCCCGTGTTGACCTGATCCGTGCAGAGATCTCCGGGGGCCGGTTTTTCCAGAAACGAGCGGACGAAGCCGGAATCATCCGAGATCACAAGGCCGTATTCCAGCGGCCGGGAACAGGTATGCGTGAGCAGCGTGGCGTCCGCGCCGCTGAGACGGTGCTTTTCGTAAAAGGCACGGAAATCGAGGCTGCAGGCAGCGTCACCGCTGATGACGAGAAAATCTTCCCCGTTCAGAAAATCCGCGCAGTCCCGTACGCTTCCGGCCGTGCCCCGGGGAAGCGTTTCCACGCGGTATTCGATGCTGACGCCGAACTCCTCGCCGGTGCCGAAATAAGCCTGTATGCTTTGGGGAAGATAGCGAAGCGTCATGCACAGCTCGGTGAAACCATGATCCCGGAGCTGGCAGACGAGATATTCCAGCAGCGGCCGGTCGAACAGACGCAGCATGGGCTTCGGTCTGCGCAGACTGAGCGGGCGCAGGCGTGTGCCCTCGCCGCCGGCAAGAATGATCGCTTTCATGCATTCACTTCCTTGCTGCCCGCAGCTGCGGGCGATCTGCTTTTAATGTGACCGAAAAGCGGAAAGAAATACAGGAAGGTGCAGGAAGGAAAGAAAACTGCGATTCCGCAGAAATCACTTGTAAAATCTTGCGGAATTTGTTAAAATAATCAAATATGGGAGGGTGTGACATGGGAAAGAAATCAGATAACAGAAAACGGGAGAAGTCCCGGTTCCTTCGCTTTTTCCAGCCTTCCATGCGTCTGTTCTTCGCCGTGCTGGTGCTGTTTGCCGTGCTGGCGTTCATTCTGCAGCACTGGGAGCTGGGAATCGTGGAAGCCGCGCTGGCAGGCATTCTGCTGCTGTATACCCGCACCTATAAAAACCGCATGAAGCGGGAAGTGCTGGAATACGCAGGCTCCAGCGTGCAGCAGCTGGAGGATGGCGCGACCAATGCCATTCTCAGTATGCCGCTGCCCATGGTGATCTTTAACCTGGAAGACGGGCTGGTCCTGTGGAGCAACGACGGGTTCCTCCGCGTTACCGATGACCGGGGGCATCTGTTTGAAGTCCGTATGGAGGACATCCTGCCGGGCTTCAGCCTGAAATGGCTGGCGGAAGGCCATGCGGAGGCACCGGAACTGGCGAAGCTGGGCGACCGGTCTTACCGCGTCTATGGAAACGTGTTCAAGCTGGACCGGAGCACGGCTTCCGGCGGCTGCTGGGGTATGTGCTATTTCATGGACGTGACGGAATATGAGCACGTGAGCGGTGAATATGCGCTTTCCCGCCCGGTGACCGCCGTCATCATGCTGGATAACTACGACGAGCTGATCAAAAATCTGAACGAGACCGCGAAATCCACTCTGCTCGCGCAGATCGACAACCGCATCAGCGAATGGTGCGCCCCCACGAAGGGCTACCTCTGCCGCTATGACCGCGACCGGTATATCTTTATTTTTGAAGAACGCTTCCTGCCCGACTACGTGGAGGGCAAGTTCGGCCTGCTGGATTCCGTGCGGGAGCTGCAAAGCCCCACCGGTATCGCCGCCACGCTGAGCATCGGCGTAGGCCGCGGCGCACAGACGCTGGACGAGAGCTATCAGTTTGCCATGCTGGGCATCGATATGTCCCTTTCCCGCGGCGGCGATCAGGCGGTCATCAAAACACCGCGCGATTTTGAGTTTATCGGCGGCAAGAATACCGCAGTGGAGCGGCGTACCAAGGTGAAATCCCGCGTAATGGCCTCCGCGCTGGGCGAGCTCATCGGCGATGCTTCCAACGTGCTGATCATGGGTCATAAGTTCGCCGATCTGGACAGTGTGGGTGCGGCTGCGGCGCTGTGCTGCATCTGCCGGAAGCTGGGGAAGTCCGCCCACGTAGCCATCGATAAGGACACGAATCTCTCCAAGCAGGTGATCGCCCGGCTGCAGACGCTGCCGGAATATACGGATACGTTCATCTCCGCGCAGGAGGGGCTGGTCTATGCCGATGGGCGGACGCTGCTCATCGTCGTGGATACGAACCGGCCCGATCAGGTGGAATCGCAGGATCTGCTCCTGAGCTGCAACAAGGTCGCGGTGGTGGATCATCATCGCCGCGCGGCGGATTATATCGCGGATGCGGCGCTGAATTTCCACGAACCGTATGCCTCCTCCGCCAGCGAACTGGCGACGGAGCTGCTGCAGTATCTGGTGGAGACCTCGGATATCCTGAAGCCGGAAGCGGAGGCCGTCATGGCGGGCATCGTGCTGGATACGAAGAATTTTACCATGCGCACCGGCAGCCGCACCTTTGAGGCGGCGGCATTCCTCCGCCGCTGCGGTGCGGATACGACGGACGTGAAGAAGCTCCTGCAGAACGATCTGGAAAAGACCGTGAAGAAATATTCCATCATCCAGAAGGCTTCGGTGTACCGGCCCGGCATCGCCGTCGCACAATGCATGGAAACGCAGGACCGGGTCATTGCCGCGCAGGCGGCGGACGAGCTGGTGAACATCGCCGGCATCGAGACCAGCTTCGTCATCTACGACGGAGTGGAAACGGTGAATATCTCGGCGCGCAGCATCGGCGAAGTGAGCGTGCAGATCATTCTGGAAAAGCTGGGCGGCGGCGGAAACCGGTCGACCGCCGGGGCGCAGATCCGCGACCGGAGCGCGGAGCAGGTCTGCGAAGAGCTGAAACAGGTTATTGACGACTATTTGAATCAACATGAGGACGGAACGGAGGGTCTCAAATGAAGGTCATTCTGAATGCGGATGTGAAGGGTCAGGGCAAAAAGGGCGAAATGGTGGAAGTGAGCGAGGGCTATGCCCGCAACTACCTGCTGCCCCGCAATCTGGCCGTGAAGGCGACGGCGGACAATATGAACGCCATGAAGCTGAAAGAGGCCGCCAGGGCGGCGCAGATCGAGAAGGAAAAGGCGCAGGCCCGCGCCTATGCGGAAAAGCTGGGCTCCTGCATCGTGAAGGTCCGCGCCAAGGGCGGCGACAACGGGAAGCTCTTCGGCAGCGTCACCAGCAAGGAGATCGCCGAGGCGCTGAAGGAGCAGTATGACATCGCGGTGGAGAAAAACCGCATCGTGCTGGAGGACAATATCAAGAGCTTCGGAAGCTATGAGGTGAAGTGCAAGCTGGGCTATGAGATCAGCGGCACGATCCACGTGCAGGTCATCGAGGAGAAATAAGTACCCGGCGGAAACACCGGAGGGAAAGGGGGAAGCACGAAAATGGATGAACTGTTCAGCCGCCAGATGCCCCATAGTCTGGAAGCGGAGCAGGCGGTTCTGGGTTCGATCCTGATCGATTCCCGCTGTGCGGCGCAGGTGATCGCGGCGCTGAAACCGGACGAATTCTATACGGACATGAACCGGAGCATCTATGAGGTCATCTGCTCCATGTTCAATTTCGCCAAGCCCATCGACGCGGTGACCGTGCTGGATGAGATGAAGCTGCAGGGCGTCTTCAATGCGCAGACTTCCCAGTCCTATCTGGTGGAGCTGATGAGCGTGACCCCCACGGCGGCCAACGTCATGCGCTACGTGGATATCGTGCGGGACAAGGCGCTGCTGCGCAATATCGCCACCATGGCTTCCGATATCACGGCGGCGGTGAACGAGGGTACCGGCTCCAGCACCGACGTTTTGGAAACAGCGGAGCGCCGCATCTATGCCCTGCGGCAGGGAAAAACGCTGGGCGGTCTGGAACCCATCTCTACCATTCTGGGCGACGTATATAAGGAACTGGCGGAACTGAGCAAGACCAAGGGCGGCATTCCCGGCCTGCCCACCGGCTTGGGCGAGCTGGATGAGACGATCATGGGTCTGAAAAACTCCGACCTCATCATTCTGGCCTCCCGTCCCGGCATGGGCAAGACCAGCCTTGCGCTGAACATGGCTCTGAACGTGGGCAAGAAAACCAGCAAATCCATCGCCATCTTCTCGCTGGAAATGTCCCGCCAGCAGCTGGCGACCCGTCTGCTCTCCGGCGAAGCCTACGTGGATTCCAAGAAGCTGCAGACCGGGATGCTCTCGAAAGAGGACTGGCAGAAGCTGAGCGCCGCGACGGCGACCCTCAGCCGCACGAAAATGTATATCGACGATAATTCCATCGTCACCGTTTCGGATATGAACGCCCAGTGCCGCCGCATCCCGGATCTGGGGCTGGTCATCATCGACTATCTGCAGCTGATGACCTCGGCCACCGGCGGCAGCAGCGAGAACCGTATCCAGGCGGTGGCGGAGATCAGCCGAATGCTGAAGATCATGGCCAAGGAGCTGAACGTGCCCGTGCTGGTCATGAGCCAGCTGAGCCGTGCCAGCACCCAGCGCACGGACAAGCGTCCCCAGCTCAGCGACCTGCGTGAATCCGGTTCGCTGGAGCAGGACGCGGACATCGTGCTTGGCCTTTACCGGGAGGATTACTTCAACCGGGAAAGTGAGGAGCACAATACCGCCGAGCTGATCGTCATGAAAAACCGCCACGGCAATACGGGGACGATCCCCCTCCAGTGGATGCCGGAATACACCACCTATGCGTCGCTGGAGCGATACCGCGAGGAGGGCTGATTGGAAGTTCTGGATGCGGTTCGGGAGACGGTGAAGCGGGAAAAAATGCTGTTCGGCGCGGAAAAAATCATCTGCGCGCTCAGCGGCGGGGCGGATTCCGTCTGCCTTGCCCACGTACTGCTGGCGCTGGCCCCGGAATGGGACGTGAAGGTGGAATGCGCGCACTTCAATCACCTGCTGCGGGGCGAGGAATCCATGCGGGATGAAGATTTCGTGCGCGATTGGTGCCTTCAGAACGGCGTGAAGCTCACCGTTGAGCGGGGCGACGCGGCGGCATATGCTTCGCAGCGGCGTCTCAGCATCGAGGCTGCCGCGCGGGAGCTGCGCTATGCCTTCTTCGACCGGCTGGGCAACGGGCGCACCCGCATCGCCACCGCCCATCAGGCGGACGATCAGGCCGAAACGCTGCTGCTGCACCTCGTGCGGGGCAGCGGCCTCAGGGGGCTTTGCGGTATTCCGCCCGTGCGGGGAAGATACATCCGCCCGCTGCTGAACGTCACGCGGGAGGAAGTGCTGGATTATCTCCGGCAGAACGGCCTCGACCATGTGGAGGACAGCACCAACGCGCTGGACGACGCGGCCCGGAACCGCCTAAGGCACAGCGTCCTGCCCGTGCTGCGGGAGCTGAACCCGGGTTTTGCCCGTACCGCGGGGCGGACGGTGGGGCTTTTGCGGGCGGATGAAACGGCGCTGAACGACATGGCGCAGGACCTGCTGATCCAAACGGAGGACGGCACGTGCCTCTCCGCCGCGGCGCTGCTGGCGTCGCCGGTGCCGCTGGCCTCCCGGGCCGTGCGGCTCGCAGCGGCGGAATGGGAGCTGATCCCGGAGGAAAAACACGTCCGGCAGGTACTGGAGCTGGCGGCAGGGGATAACCCTTCGGCGTCCATCCCGCTGCCCGGCGGGCTCACGGCCGAGCGGCGCTATGACGAGATCCGGCTGGGAAAGCCGGAAATGATCCCGTCCTTTGCGGAAAAAACGCTGGAATACGGGCGCTGGACGGAGCTGCCGGAGCTGGATCGCTGCATCTGGCTGGGCGATCCGGCGGAAGCCGACAAAGTTTACGGCAAATTCACGACTTTCTTCTTCAAAAAACAACAGGTCTGTGGTAATATAACCGTCAGGCCCCGTGCGGCGGGGGATAAGCTCCGTCTGCCCGGAAGACCTGAAAAGACCTTGAAAAAATGGATGATCGAAAACCGTCTGCCCGCGAAGCTGCGGGACAGCCTGCCGGTCTTCGCGGATGCGGCGGGCGTACTGGCGGCGCAGGGCGTGGGCATGGCTGCCCGTGCTGCGGCGGAGGCGTCAGAGGCGGATGCGGTCATCATCATCCGGGAAAGGACATAGAGATATGCGTGACGAATACACGTTTGAAGTCCTGCTCAGCAAGGAACAGCTGGCGGAAAAGGTAAAAGAACTGGGTGCGCAGATCACCCGCGATTATGCGGACAAAGACACCGTTTTTGTGGGTATACTGAAGGGGTGCTTTGTGTTCATGGCCGATCTGGTCCGCGCCGTGGATCTGAACCGGATGCAGGTAAATTTCATGATGGTCTCGTCCTACGGGTCGGGTACCCGCAGCTCCGGCAACATCACCATCAAGAAGGACCTGGATATCGACCTGCGGGGCAAGCACGTCCTCATCGTGGAGGATATCATCGACAGCGGCAATACCCTGACCTATCTGAAGCAATATCTGGCGAACCGGCAGGCTGAAAGCGTGAAGATCTGCACGATATTGGATAAGCCTTCCCGGAGAGAGACGCCGCTGGTGCCGGACTATTGCGGCTTCGAGATCCCGGATGCCTTCGTGGTGGGCTACGGACTGGATTACGACGAGCAGTTCCGCGAGCTGCCCGACCTGTGCGTCCTGCACAGAAAGTGAAAAACGCGTGACGCAGATCCCTGCGGTCAACTTCCTGCAGCATGGCGCTGCCGATTCTGGTTCCCAAAGGAGGAACGCTGTTTGAAAAAGAATAAGAAAACGAGAGATATCGGTTTTTACGTCCTGATCCTTGTGGTGCTGGTTGCGGTCATCTTCCTGATGCTCTCCAACAAGGAGACGGAGACGACGAGCTATACCGAGGTGCGCAGCCTGTTTGAACACGAGCAGGTGAAGTCCTTCACGGTGGACGGGGATACCATTTACCTGTCGCTGAAGGAGCCTGTGGGCGGCCGCTATACGGTGACACATACGCTCTATAGTTTCAGCGTATTCTACGAGGATATGCATGAGCTGATCGACCAGCAGTGGCACGACGGCATCATCACGGATTATAACTACGACGTGGGATGGACGATGCCGTGGTGGCTGAGCTTCCTGCCGTATCTGCTCATCATGATCGTGTTCGGCGTCCTCTGGTTCGTGATGATGAACAAGGGCGTGGGCGGCGACAAGGGCGCCATGCGCTTCGGCAAAGCGCGTACCCGCTTGGGCAGCACGGATAAAAAGGTCACCTTTGCGGACGTGGCCGGTGAGGACGAGGAAAAGGCCGAGCTGCAGGAGATCGTGGAGTTCATGAAGGACCCGCAGCGCTACGTGGAGCTGGGCGCGCGCATCCCCAAGGGTGTGCTGCTGGTCGGCCCTCCGGGCACCGGTAAGACCCTGCTGGCCAAGGCGGTCGCGGGCGAAGCGGGTGTGCAGTTCCTCTCCATTTCCGGCTCCGACTTTGTGGAGCTGTACGTGGGCGTGGGCGCGAGCCGTGTGCGCGACCTGTTCGATCAGGCCAAGAAGGTCGCCCCCGCCATCATCTTCATCGACGAGATCGACGCGGTGGGCCGTCAGAGAGGCGCGGGCCACGGCGGCGGTCATGACGAACGGGAACAGACCCTGACCCAGCTGCTGGTGGAGATGGACGGCTTCGGTACCAACGAGGGCGTCATCGTCATGGCGGCGACCAACCGGCAGGATATTCTGGATAAGGCGCTGCTGCGTCCCGGCCGTTTCGACCGGCAGATCTACGTGGGCCTGCCGGACGCCAAGGGCCGCGAGGCCATCCTGCGCGTCCATGCAAAGGGCAAGCCCCTTGCGGAGGACGTGGTGCTCAGCACCATCGCCAAGACCACCATCGGCTTCACCGGCGCCGATCTGGAAAACCTGCTGAATGAATCCGCCCTGCTGGCGGCGCGGCGCAATAAGCGCTTCATCTCCATGACGGAGATCGAGGAAGCGATGATCAAGGTCATCGCCGGTCCGGAAAAGAAGAGCCGCGTCGTTTCCGAAAAGGAACGGAAGCTGACCGCCTTCCACGAGGCTGGTCACGCGGTGGTGTCCGAGGCGCTGGAGCATTGCGACCCGGTGCATCAGATCAGCATCATCCCCCGCGGCAGCGCGGGCGGCATGACCATCTATCTGCCCACCGAGGATAAGAGCTTCAATTCCCGCAGCGAGATGCTGGATGACATCGTGTCGCTGCTGGGTGGCCGCGTGGCGGAAAAGCTGGTGCTGGACGATATCTCCACCGGCGCCAGCAACGATCTGGAGCGGGCCACCAATATCGCCAAGGCCATGGTGATGAAATACGGCATGAGCGACGCGCTTGGTCCTGTGGTCTACGATACCGATTCCGGCGAAGTCTTCCTCGGCCGGGATTACGGGCATACCAAGAGCTATTCCGAAAAGGTCGCGGCGGAGATCGACGAGGAGATCAAGCGCATCGTCGAGGAAGGCTATGCCCGCTGCCGCAGCATTCTGGAAGCCAACATGGATATCCTGCAGCTGACGGCGGAGTACCTGCTGGAGGACGAGGTCATGGACCGCGAGACCTTCGCCTACGTGTGCAAGAACCGCAGCCTGCCGGTGAAGCCGGAAGCGGCGCCGGAGACGGATGCGGCCCAGCCCATGAGCGAAGAGGAGCTGAACCGCTTCGTGGATGTGACCGTGGAGACCGAGGTCACGATGCCGGAAACGGAAGCTCCCGCGGAGGAAACTCCCACGCCTGCGGAAGAAGCTCCTGCGGAGGAAACTCCGACAGAGGAAGCACCCGAGGCTTCGGAAGAGACCGGCGAAAACGAATAAGGAAACAGAAACGCGCCCGGCGGAATGTGATTCCGCCGGGCGCTCTTTGCTGGTCGTTACAGCAGCAGGAACTGCAGGAAGAAGACGATGACGAAGAAGACGAGGTTGATCTTTTCAAAGCTGGCCATGAATTTCAGCCCGTTTCCGGGATACTCCTTCGTATAGATGCGCATATTGATGACCGAGGCAAGCGACCCGATGACGGAGACCAGCCCTGCCGTATCCAGCCCGTAAATGAGCGGTTTCAGCTCCGCCGTGAAGGGCCACAGCACGATGGAGGCCGGGACGTTGGAGATGATCTGGCTGATGCCGATGCTCCACAGGTATTCATGCCCGGAGACGGAGCGCTTCAGGAAGCCCGCGATTTTCACATTGGAGGCGATGGAGGAGGCGAAGATGAAGAAGCAGAGGAAGGTAAGGATCAGCGCGAAGTCCACCCGCCGGTAGGCCTGCCGGTCGAACAGCAGGACGGCGAGGGCAACCGCCAGCGTGATATAGGGCCAGAGCTTCGTGCGGGTGAGGATGGAGGTCACGACCACAAGGAACAGCGCGAGGTAAAGGATGCGGCGGAAGCGGCCTTCCTTTTCCCATTCGCCGGATACGTTCCGGGCAATGACGATGTTCTCCCGGCTGTCCTTCCGATAGAGAAAGCAGATGAAGATCGACAGCAGCACGATGCTGCCCAGCCAGAGCGGGAGCATCATCAGCAGAAAGTCCGGCACGGAAATGCCGCTCTGGGAAAAGAGAAACAGGTTCTGCGGGCTGCCGAAGGGCGTCAGCAAACTGCCGCGCACGGCGGCGGTGTTCTCCATGACGATGACCGGCAGAATGTAATGCTCCTTGTCCCCGGCGCGGAAGAGGATGATGGTGAGGGGGACGAAGATGATGAGCGACACGTCGTTCGTGACGAACATGGAGCTGAAAAACACGCCGAAGACCAGAAAGAAGCTGAGCATCCGCTGGGTCTTCATCGTCCGTGCAAGATTGATGACCGGCAGGAACAGGTTTTCACTCTTGAAGCCCTCCAGCACCAGCAGGAGCATGAACAGCGTCGCCAGCGTTTTCCAGTCGATATCGTTCAGCAGCGCCCGGCTGGGCGGGGTGATGAAGAAGGAAACGAGGGCGGCGAGGATGGAAACGCCCAGCATGAGGTCTTTCTTGAAATAGGCGGCAATTTTTCTCATATCGGCCTTCTGTCTTCCGGGAAAAACCGGAACAAGCGTCTGCCTGTCGGGCAGCAGGAAGTATTGTAGCAAATCCTTCCGGAAAGTCAATCCGCAAAAACGGAAAAAGCCCGCCTTCCGGCTCGGAAGGCGGGCTTTGCGGGATCTGTGTTTTGCTTATTCGACAACGATGCTGCCGTCCGGCATTCTGCGGGACTTCTTCAGAAAGTCCCACGCGGCGCGGCCGTTGCGTTCATAGACCTCGTGGCCCTCGTTGGAACC
>JAZQQF010000158.1:0-6672 GCA_045628925.1 Oscillospiraceae bacterium
CATCTTGGTGCGGACAAAGGGGGAACCCTTGCCGGGCTTCACGTGCTGGAATTCCACCACCTGCATGACCTGACCGTCCATCTCAAAAGTAACGCCGTTTCTGAAATCGCCTGCTGAAATCATAAAAAGAGTCTCCTCTCAAGTAATATATTGCTTTTCAGGTTTTTACATTTTATTTTATACCGTATTCGGAAAATATGCAAGCCTATTTCGCAGGATTTTCCGCATTTTTGCGGTTTTCTTTTCCTGCCCTGCCGCCGTGCGCGAATCAAAACCCGCCCATCTTTCGATGAGCGGGTTTTCATACGCTTAGTAATATCTCTTGTTCTTATTCTTGCGAGCGGCCTCGGACTTTTTGCGGCGCTTCACGCTGGGGCTCTGGTAGTACTCCTTCTTACGCAGGTCCGCAAGAACACCCGACTTCGCGCAGCTTCTCTTGAATCTCTTGAGGGCGCTGTCCAGCGACTCGTTTTCCTTGACTCTGACTTCCGACACTTTTATCCCTCCCTCCGATGGGCCATTAGCTTTGTTATTATAAACCAATCAATTCGCGTTGTCAAGCTTTTTCGGCTTCAGGATGAGGTTGACCAGCTTGTTTTTTACAACGATCGTCTTGACCAGTTCCATTCCCTCCATCATCCGGGCGATCTTGGGATCATTCAGCGCGGCGTTCACCACGAAATCATCCGCACTGTCCGCAGGCACGACCACGGTGCTGCGCAGCTTGCCGCCCACTTGAATGGCGATGGTCTTCTCCGCGTCCACCATCTTCGCTTCATCGAAGGAAGGCCACGGCTGCTGGCAGCAGAAGCCCTTGCCGCCGGTCATCTCCCACAGCTCCTCGCAGATATGGGGCGCGAAGGGGCTCATCAGGGTGAGCAGCAGATGGAAGTCCGCCCGGTTCAGACCCTTGTCATAGAACTCGTTCACCAGCGCCATCATGGCGGCGATGGCGGTATTGAACTTCATGGCCTCGATATCCTCGGTCACCTTCTTGATGGTGCGGTGGATGGAGGCTTCGTTTTCCTTACTGTAGCTGTCGCCGGGCTGGGCGCGCTGCTCCAGATTCCAGATGCGGTCGAGGAAGCGCTTAGAACCCTTCACAGCCTCGCTGGACCAGCTGACGGCCTTCTCAAAGTCGCCGATGAACATGATGTGCAGGCGCATGGTATCGGTGCCGTACTGGTTCACGATGTCGTTGGGGTTCACCACGTTGCCGCGGGACTTGGACATCTTCTCGCCGCCCTCGCCCAGGATCATACCGTGGCTGGTGCGCTTCGCGTAAGGCTCGCTGGTGGGCACCACGCCGATATCATACAGGAACTTATGCCAGAAGCGGGAATACAGCAGATGCAGCGTGGTATGCTCCATGCCGCCGTTATACCAGTCTACCTGATTCCAGTATTTCACCGCGTCCTCGCCCACGGGCGCCTTGTCGTTCTTCGGATCCATATAGCGGAGGAAGTACCAGCTGGAACCGGCCCACTGGGGCATGGTATCCGTCTCGCGTTCGGCTTTGCCGCCGCACTTGGGGCAGGTGCATTCCACCCAGTCGCGCATCTTGGAGATGGGACTTTCGCCGTTGTCGGTGGGCTCATAGTTCTCCACGTCGGGCAGGAGCAGGGGCAGCTGATCCTCCGGCACGGGCACCCAGCCGCATTCCGGGCACTTGATCATGGGGATGGGCTCGCCCCAGTAGCGCTGGCGGGAGAAGACCCAGTCGCGCAGCTTGTAGTTGACCTTTTCCTCCCCGATGCCCTTCTCGCTGAGCCAGCGGATCATGGTGGGGATGGCCTCTTTCACGCTCAGCCCGTTCAGGAAGCCGGAGTTCACCATGATGGCGTTCTCGTCCTTATCCGTGAAGGCTTCCTTCGTCACATCGCCGCCGCTGACCACCTCGATGATGGGCATACCGAAGGCCTGCGCAAAGGCCCAGTCGCGCTCGTCGTGACCGGGAACGGCCATGATGGCGCCGGTGCCGTAGGTAGAAAGCACATAGTCGGAGATGAAGATGGGGATCTCCTCGCCGTTGGCGGGGTTGATTGCCTTCACGCCTTCCAGCATGACGCCGGTCTTGTCCTTGTTCATCTCGGTACGCTCGAAATCGGATTTGCGGGCTGCTTCCGCCTGATAGGCGCGCACCGCCTCCAGATTCGTCAGCTTATCCGCCCACTTCTCGATGAGGGCGTGCTCGGGGCTCATGACCATGTAGGTCGCGCCGAACATGGTATCCGGCCGGGTGGTGAAGATGATCATCTTATCGCCGGCGGTGGTATCGAAGGAGACCTCCGCGCCGGTGCTGCGGCCGATCCAGTTGCGCTGCTGGATCTTAACGCGCTCGATGAAATCCACGGTATCCAGATCGTCGATGAGGCGCTGGGCATATTTCGTGATGCGCAGCACCCACTGGCTCTTTTCCTTCTGCACCCCGGGGCTGCCGCAGCGCCCGCAGACGCCGTCCACCACTTCCTCGTTGGCGAGGACGCACTTGCAGGAGGTGCACCAGTTCACGGGCATGGTGGCCTTATAGGCCAGATCGTGCTTGAACAGCTGCAGGAAGATCCACTGGGTCCACTTATAATAAGCGGGGTCGGGGGTATCCACGACGCGATCCCAGTCGAAGGAGAAGCCCACCATCTTCAGCTGGTCGGTAAAGCGGGCGATGTTCTGCTGGGTCACGATGCGGGGATGGATATGGTTCTTGATAGCGTAGTTTTCCGTGGGGAGGCCGAATGCGTCGAACCCGATGGGAAACAGGACGTTGTAGCCCTCCATGCGGCGCTTGCGGCAGATGATGTCCATCGCGGTGAAGGGCCGGGGATGGCCCACGTGCAGGCCCTGCCCGGAGGGATAGGGGAACTCGATCAGGCCATAAAACTTGGGACGGCTGGTATCCCCGTTCACGCAGGAATAGATCTTCTTCTCCTCCCAGATTTTCTGCCATTTCTTTTCGATCTGATGAAATTCGTACTTCATATTCTTTCCAGCTTTCGTCTGTACTTTCGATTGCGGATCATTCGGTGAGCAGACCGGAGATGTCCACCTGCGGCGCATCGCTCCACAGGCGCTCCAGGTCATAGAACTGGCGGGTCTCTTTCAGGAACAGGTGGACGACCACGCAGCCGAAGTCCATCAGGACCCAGCCGCCGGACCGGTAGCCTTCGGTGCGGCGGGGCGGCTCCCCCAGTTCGGACAGCTTCTTCCCCGCTTCATCGCTGAGGCTCTTGATCTGCGCGGCGCTGCCGGCGGTGCAGATGACGAAATACTCCGTCAGCACCGAGACCTTTTCCACCTTCAGCACGGTGATATCCCGGGCCTTTTTGCTGTCCAGCGCCCGGACGATATGCTCCATGACTTCCTTTGAAGTCAGCACTTCATTTTCTTCCACGTTTATCCCCCGTTCGTTTTGCGTTCCGGCCGATCACTGCCGGAATACTTCATTCATGTTAGCCTGCCCGGGAATTGTTCCACTCTTCCAGACGCCTGAGATAATCCCGCGAATCCAGGAAGGAATCCATGCCGCCCTTGATCTCGCCGCTGGTGGCATAGAGATTGCCGTTCGCGTCCTTAGAGATCAGATCCAGATCGTCCAGCGTGATGGGCTGATCATACACCACGAAATGCTCCTGCAGCATCTCCAGCCATTCGTCCACGTGGACAAGCCCATAGGAGAAGCCGCGGATATTGACCGAATAGTCGGCGGGCATGGTATAGAAATGGATATTCTCCATATCCAGCTTCAGGATCTCCTGCGCATACCAAAGCATATTGCCGGTAGTCAGATCGGTCTTCACGTACTCATTGAAGATATCCACGTAGTCGGAAAGATTGTTCTTCAGATTCGACCAGCTCAGGCACTGCTTGATGACCGCTTTCAGGAAGTTCTGCTGCGTATTGATGCGGTCGATATCGCCGTAGTTCGTGCCGTCGTTATTCTGCCGCCAGCGCACGACCTTGATGGCGTCGTATCCGTTCAGATACTGTTCGCCGGGCGAGAAGTGGATATGCAGATCCTGTGTGGGGTCATCGTAATTCATATAATGCGGCACATTGAAGTAGATGCCGCCGATGGTGTTCACCAGATTGACGAACCCGTTCACGCCCACGCTCACATAGCAGTCGATGGGGAAGCCGACGATATCGGACATTGCCTCTATCAGCCCCTCCATGTCCGCCCGGGCATAGACAGCATTGATCTTCTTCGTTTCGTTGTAATACGGATTGGATTCCACGTTAGCGCAGGTATCACGGGGAATGCTGACCACATTGACGGTCTTTTCATCCTCGTTATAGATACCCACCATCAGCGTATCGGTATTGCCGTAGCTCTGCTCACGGCCGACCAGCAGGAAGGTATGCACGTTTTCCAGCCGTTCCCGTTCCTTCACCGGTTCCTCCGTCGGTTCCGGTTCTTCCGTTTCCTGCGGGTCATTGGGATCCTGACCCGGGTTTTTGGAAGGCTTCGGTGTTACGGAAGCGGACGGTGAAGGCTTCGCGGTGGGCTGCACCACGTCCGGCGCCTTAACGGTGCTTTTCCAGACGATCACGCCGCCGATGATCAGAACGGCCGCAATGCCCAGCGCGATCAGTCTGCGCGTGCGTTTCTTTTTCTGATACGCGGCAATGATGTCGTCGATCTTCGCCTGTTCCTCCGGCGTCCTTACGGTCTCTGCCGCGCCGTCTTCGCTCGGCGTGACCTTTGACTCCATTTCTTCCTGTGGTTCCCTGATACGCTTCTTTGCAGCGCCCTTATCCCAGGCGCCGCGGAAGCCGCCAAACAGCTTCATTTTGCAGTCTCCTTTTTCAGGAAGGCCAAGGCCTCCTCTGTGGCAGGATGCAGGTGATAGCCCGCCCCCTGCATATATCGGATGCTGTGTTCCATCGCCAGTATCAGCGCCGCATCCAGATCCCGGAACGCCAGTTCCCGCACGTACTCCACGCCGGGCGTCGTCCGGTTCGGCTCGATATAATCCGCCAGCCAGATGATCTTTTCCAGCAGCGTCATATCCGCTTTGCCGGTGGTGTGCCACATGATCGCGTCCCGCACCCGGTCCGATACGCCGAATTCCAGTTGCGCCGCAGCCGCGCCGGAAAAGGCGTGCAGCGTCGCTTCATATTCTTCCGAAAAATTGGGAATCAGTATACCACACTTTTCGCAGAACTGCAACTGTTCTGTGACCGGCGTCTTTTTCGTGATATCGTGCAGGATCGCTGCCGTTTCCGCATCGCGCACGTCTTCGCCCCAGCGCTCAGCCAGCTTCACCGCCGTTTCCCGGCAGCCCAGCACGTGCGGCACGCGCTTGGGTTTGTACCACGGCTCCGCCAGTCGCCACAGGGTATCCCCGTCCGGCCTTGCGCTATAGAGCCGATGCCGCAGCACGTAGTCATAAACCTTATCGCTGAGCAGCTCCCTTCCGCCGCCGGAACGCAGGACCTCCCGCAGATAGGTGGAGGAAACCTCCAGCGGCTCCACATCGATGACCGCTGTGTGCGTACCGTAGTCCCGCTCATAGGCTTCCGCCAGCGCCCGCAGGCGCTCCGTTTCCCCGTCTCTGCGGGGATAGACCGCCACGCAGACGGTTTTCAGCAGCCAGTCGCCCCGCACCCAATCCGGCAGGGTCTCGAACATATCCGTGCCGCAGAGCAGCCACAGCTCCCCTTCCGGCTCCTCTGCCAGAAAACGCTCCACCGTGTCGGCGGTGTAGCTCCTGCCGGGGCGGGTCATCTCCCAATCCAGTACCTGCGCGCCGGGGATCTCAGAGGCCGCCAGCAGGGTCATCTCCCAGCGCTGAGTATTATCCGCACTGTCCGCCGGAAGCTCCTTGTGGGGCGGGATCCCCGCCGGGATCCAATACAGCCTGTCCAGCCCCAGCTGCTTTGCAGCCGCGGCCGCAGCCCGGATATGCCCCAGATGCGGCGGGTTGAAGGTACCGCCGAAAAAGCCGCGCTTCATCCGTCTCAGCCCTTGGGCAGGGTGATCTTCGGGTCCTTCGGGTTTGCGCGATACAGCACGAAGCGGCTGCCGATGACCTGAATGCCCTCCGCGCCGGTGGCCTCCGCCAGCTGTTCGCAGGCTTCCCGCGCCGAAAGCAGGGACGCTTCCAGCACTCTCCCCTTCACCAGTTCCCGCGCCGTGAGCGCTTCATCGGTCTGCTTCACCACGTTTTCCGAAATGCCGCCCTTGCCGATATGCACGATGGTGTCCAGGGCGTTTGCAAGGCTGCGCAGATATGCTCTCTGTTTTCCAGTCATATTTCTCTCTCCGTCAGTATCCGCTTCAGCTCCCGCAGGGCTTCGCCCCGATGGGAGATGCGGTTCTTTTCTTCGCTGGTCAGCTCGGCCATATGCCGCCCGTCCGGCAGGCGGAACAGTGGGTCATAGCCGAAGCCGCCGCTGCCCTTATACTCCCTGGCGATCTCACCGTGACACTCGCCCCGGGCGGTGATCACCCGTCCGTCCGGATAGGCGACCGCAATGACAGAGACGTATTTCGCGCCTCTTTGTTCCGTATTTTCCAGTTTTTTCAGCAGGTATTCGTTGCGGTAGGAATCCGGCAGGTCGTGGCTGCCGCCGAAGCGGGCGCTGTAGACCCCCGGGCCGCCGCCCAGCGCGTCCACCATCAGACCGGAATCGTCCGCCACGGCGGGAAGTCCGCAGGCCTCCATGACCGCC
>JAZQQF010000159.1:0-3781 GCA_045628925.1 Oscillospiraceae bacterium
TGCGGCACCTGCTACTACTGTCAGAACGGGCAGCAGCAGTTCTGCGAACACGCCGACGAATCCAATCACCCCGGCTTCAGCGAAACGCTGGTGTGGCACGAAAGTCAGGTCTACAAGCTGCCCGACTCCGTCAGTCTGAAAAAGGGCTGCCTGCTGGAGCCGGTGAGCATCGCCGTCCGTGCCATGGACAAGGCGGAGCTGAAATTCGGCCAGCGGGTGCTGGTCTCCGGCGGCGGCCCCATCGGCCTGCTCATCACCCAGTGCCTTGCCCGGTCCGGCGCCACGGAGCTGACGCTGAGTGAGCCCATCGCCGAGCGGCGCGAGCTTGCGAAGCAATACGGCGCGAAGCACGTCATCAACCCCATGGAGGAAAGCCTCAAGGACGCAAGCGCGCGCATCACCGACGGGCGCGGCTTCGACGTGGTGTTCGACTGCACCGGCAGCACGAAGGCGGTCTACGATCTGCCTTACGTGACCGCCAAGGGCGGCAAGCTCATCTACTCCGCCATGTATCCCAATGATTTCGAGATGCCGCTGAACCTGTATAAGTTCTGCTATTACAATGAGCTGACCATCACCGGTATGTACGTGGCGCCCTATGCCTTCCCCCGTGCGGCGCAGATGCTGCCCGATCTGGATCTGGACGATCTGACCACCAAGGTCTTTGAGCTGGATGACGCGGTGGCCGCCTTCGACGCGCAGGTGACGGGCAAATACCCCAAGATCCTCATCCGCTGCAACAAGGACATGGAATAATAAGGAGGGAAAAACCGTGAAAACCGTACCCCCCATCGACGAGCCGGAGGTCCGGAAGCTGGAGGAGACCTGTTACCGTGTCCGCAAGGGCATCCTGACGCTGGTCTACAACATCGGCATGGGCCATCTTGGCGGTGAAATGAGCATGGTGGAAATGGCCGTCGCGCTCTATTACCGCTATCTGAATTTCGACGTGCTTGACCCCCATAAGCCGGACCGTGACCGGTTCGTGCTGAGCAAGGGCCACTGCTCCGAAACGCTGTATACCATCTTCTCCGACCTGGGCGCTTATGATATGCAGTATATGATCGACAACTTTGAGTGCCTCGACAAGTCCAAATTCGGGATGCACACGAACCGGAAATACTGCCCGCAGGTGGAGGTCTCCGCCGGTTCCCTGGGTCACGGCCTTCCCATCGCGGTGGGCATGGCGCTGGCGGGTCGGAAGCAGAAGGCCCCGTGGCGCGTCTTCGTCATGACCGGCGACGGCGAGTTGGGCGAAGGCTCCAACTGGGAAGCCATCATGGCAGGCGGCCATTACGGGCTGGGCAACCTGACCCTGATCGTGGACAAGAACAAGCTGCAGATGACCGGCCCCACCTCGCAGGTAATGAACAACGACCCGCTGGACAAAAAGCTGGAGGCCTTCGGCTGGGACGTGCGCGTCATCGAAGACGGCAACGATATGATGCAGGTCTGCAAGGCGCTGGACGCGGTGCCGCAGGCCGACCCCATCACGAAGCAGAAGCCCATCGCCCTCATCTCCAACACGGAGAAGGGCCACGGCGTGGACTTCATGGCAGGCAACGTGAAATGGCACGGCGGCGGCCTCGGTGACGAGGATTACCAGCACGCCATCGCCTATGTGGAATCCGAATGGGAAAGGAGGAAAGCACAATGGCAGTAAAATCCACCTTTGATTTTGACCAGATGCTTTCCAGCGCGCGAGAGGCCTATGCGGAGGAACTGCTGCGCATGGCGGACGAGGGGCTGGATTTCACCTTCACCTATTCCGACAATGTGGCCCCCTCCTCCTCTGCAGGCAAGCTCGTTGCAAAGTATCCCGAGCGCTGCTTCAACTTCGGCATTGCGGAGCCGGATCAGGTGGGCGCGTCCTGCGGCATGGCGCTGGCGGGCGAGGTGGTCTATGCGCAGGTCATGGGGCCGTTCCTGAGCCTCCGCAGCGCCGACCAGATCCACACCGACATCGCCTATAACGACGTGAACGTGCGCCTCATCGGCACCCACGCAGGCGTGACCGCCGGCGGCGGCCCGACCCATAACTGCATCGCCGACCTTGCGCTGTATCGCGCCATCCCCAATCTGACCGTGGTCGTACCGGCCGACGCGGCCCAGTGCTGCAAGGCCATCCGTCAGTCCCTCACTTATCAGGGCCCCATGGTCATCCGCATCGACCGGGCCGGTATGCCCGCTGTCTACGCGGACAACGATTATGAGTTCACCTTCGGCAAGGCCATTCAGGTGCTGGACGGTGAGGACGTGACCATCATCTCCGCGGGCAGCCCCGTCTACTGGTCCATGATGGCGGCGAAGAAGCTGCAGGAGCAGCACGGCATCAGCGTGCAGCTCATCGATATGCACACCATCAAGCCCCTCGACACGGAGGCCATCCTCAAGGCCGCGAACGAGACCGGCGTGGTCATCACCGTGGAGGAGCATTCCATCAACGGCGGTCTCGGCTCCGCCGTGGCGGAATGCCTGATGGAGGCCGGGTTCAGCGGCCGCTTCAAGCGCATCGGCCTGCCGGATGAGTTCGCCGTTCTGGGCGACACGGACGAGGTGTACCGCTATTACGGGCTTGACCCGGACGGCATTGCTAATACCGTGTTCGACCTGCTGACGAAGTAAGCGCAGCCTTTTTCCCCGCTGCCCGACAAAATTCGGGCAGCGGGTTCTTTGTTGGTCAATTCCCGGATTTACAAATAGTTTCACAGGGTATATAATAACTTGATCTTCCGCTCTGTCCGACAGGAGGTTCCCTATGAACTACCGCATGATCCTGAATATTCTCGGCAAGGTGCTGCTCACCATTGCCGCCGTGCTGCTGCTGCCCGTGGTCGTCTGCCTGTGCTATCACGAAGACCCGGTGCCGTTCCTCATCACCATCGGCGTCACCGGCGTCTGCGGCGGCGTTCTTCTGCTGTTCAGACCCAAAACGCCGAAGATCTACGCGGCGGAGGGCTTCGTCAGCGTGGGGCTTGCGTGGATACTGCTCTCGGCCTTCGGCGCGCTGCCCTTCGTGCTGTCCGGCGATATCCCCAGCTTTACGGACGCCTTTTTTGAGACCGTGTCCGGCTTCACCACCACCGGCTCCACGAACCTCGCGGACGTGGAAGCGCTGAGCATGGGCGGCCTCTTCTGGCGGAGCCTCACGCACCTGCTGGGCGGCATGGGCGTCATCGTGTTCATCCTCGCGGTAATGCCCATGGCAGGCAGCCGCAGTATGCACGTCATGCGGGCGGAGGTGCCCGGCCCCACGGTGGGCAAGCTGGTGCCCTCCATGAAGAAGACGGCGCGCTGGCTTTACGGCATCTATTTCGGCCTGACCGCCATTGAGATCGTCCTGCTGCTCTGCGGCGGCATGAATTTCTTCGATGCGGTCATCCACTCCTTCGGCACGGCGGGCACCGGCGGCTTCTCCAACCGGGGCGCCAGCATCGGCTACTATAACAGTACATACATCGACGTGGTCATCACCGTGTTCATGATCCTCTTCGGCATCAACTTCAACCTCTATTACCTCATCCTGCTGGGTAAGGTGAAGGACGCGCTGAAAAGCGAGGAGCTGCACTGGTATCTGGGCATCATCGTCTTCGCGGGCGTGACCATCGCCATCAGCCTCGGCAATACCTACGGCGGCTTTATCCCCAATCTGCGCTACTCCTTCTTCCAGATGGCCTCCCTCATGTCCAGCACCGGCTACGGCACGGCGGACTTCTGCCTGTGGCCCAGCTATGCGCAGGGCATTCTCATGCTGCTGATGTTCACCGGCGCCTGCGCAGGC
>JAZQQF010000160.1:0-22902 GCA_045628925.1 Oscillospiraceae bacterium
AACGTAGAAGCCATAATGTGAAACCGAAAGCCCCCATCGGAAACCGCGGTTTCCGATGGGACCTGATTGTTTGTGAAGCGGGTGCTGGAAAAAACACTCAATCGCGGCGGAACAGGTCCCGCGTATAGACCTTTTCCTGCACGTCATCCAGACAGCTGTCATACCGGTTGGCGATGATGCAGCCGGAAAGCTGCTTGAACTGCTTCAGATCGTTCACCACGCGGGAGCCGAAGAAGGTCTCCCCATCCTGCAGGGAAGGCTCGTAGATGATGACGGTCGCGCCCTTGGCTTTGATGCGCTTCATCACGCCCTGAATGGAGGACTGCCGGAAATTATCGGAATTGGCCTTCATGGTCAGGCGATAAACGCCCACGGTGACGCCGCCCTCCTTGCTGGCATTCCAGCTGTCGTTTGCCGCGTAGCCGCCCGCGATCTCCAGTACCCGGTCGGCGATGAAGTCCTTGCGGGTACGGTTGCTCTCCACGATGGCGCTCATCATGTTCTGCGGCACCTGCTCGAAGTTGGCAAGGAGCTGCTTCGTATCCTTCGGCAGACAGTAGCCGCCGTAGCCGAAGGAGGGGTTATTGTAGTGCGTACCGATGCGAGGGTCGAGACAGACGCCGTCGATGATGGCCTTCGTGTCCAGACCTTTGGATTCCGCATAGGTGTCCAGCTCATTGAAATAGGAAACGCGGAGAGCAAGATAGGTGTTGGCAAAGAGCTTCACCGCTTCCGCTTCCGTGAAGCCGATGAACAGAGTGTCGACGTTTTCCTTCAGCGCACCCTGCTGCAGCAGCGCGGCAAAGGTGTGCGCCGCCTCGTTCAGCCGCTCGGACCCGTCCGTGGAGACGATGATGCGGGAGGGGTAGAGATTGTCGTAAAGCGCTTTGGACTCCCGCAGGAACTCCGGGCTGAACAGAATGTTCTCGCAGTGATACTTTTCCCGGACGGAGACAGTATAGCCCACCGGGATCGTGGATTTGATGACCATGAACGCCCGCGGGTTGACCTTCAGAACCAGCTCGATCACTGCTTCCACGGCGGAGGTGTCGAAGTAATTCTTCTTGCTGTCGTAGTTCGTGGGCGCGGCGATGACGACGAAATCCGCGTCCCGATAGGCAGCCTCCCCGTCCAGCGTGGCGGTCAGGTCCAGCTCCTTTTCCGCAAGATACTTCTCGATGTATTCATCCTGAATGGGGGAGCGGCGGGCATTGATCAGCTCCACCTTTTCCGGAACGATGTCCACAGCGGTCACGTGATTGTGCTGGGCCAGCAGCGTGGCGATGGAAAGCCCCACGTAGCCCGTTCCGGCGACGGCGATGCGGTAGGGCCTGAGGGCGGGCTTCGCTTCGGGCGCGGAAGCAGGGTCGACATACAGGTCGGTCACCTCGAAGCCGAGGACCTCCGCCAGCTTTTCCAGCTGGTCGGTGGAGGGCTTATAGCTTTCGCTTTCCAGCCGCCCGATCATGGAGCGGTTGATGCCGGTGCTTTCGGAGAGCTGCGCCTGCGTCAGCCCCAGCTGTCTGCGTTTTGCTTTGACGGTATCTGCCAGAAGGGCAGCGGATAACTTTTTCATGTGATAGACCTCTTAAATGATGGAATCAGCGGCATATGCTTCAGCAAATGTACAAGTATCATAGCAAAATCCGATAGAAAAAGCAAGCGGAACCGAATAAAAAACGAAAAATGCTGCGAATAACAGAATGGCTTGAGAATCGTGCGATTCTGGACAGCATGAGATGCGGGAACTACGTCTGCAGGAAATCTGCGCCGCCTGTGGACAAGCGCGGAAAGCTGTGTTAAAATAATATATTCACAATTCCAAGAGAGAGGATGCGGAATATGAAAAAAGTCATGCTCGTATTCGGGACGAGGCCGGAGGCCGTCAAAATGTGCCCGCTGGTCAATGAATTGAAGACCCGGCCCTCCATTCAGACCGTGGTCTGTGTGACCGGGCAGCACCGGCAGATGCTGGACACGGTGCTGGAGACCTTCCACGTAGTGCCGGACTATGACCTGTCCATCATGCAGGAAAAGCAGACCCTGTTCGACATCACGACGAACATCCTGAACCGCATCCGGGAGGTGCTGGAACGGGAGAAGCCGGACGTGGTGCTGGTGCACGGCGATACCTCAACCACCTTCGTCACCGCGCTGGCCTGCTTCTATCTGCAGATTCCCGTAGGTCACGTGGAGGCCGGGCTTCGCACCTACAACCTCTATTCGCCTTACCCGGAGGAATTTAACCGGCAGGCGGTGAGCGTCATCTCTCAATACAACTTCGCGCCCACCCGGCTGGCAAAGGAGCATCTGCTGGCGGAGGGGCGGGATCCGGCGCGCATCTGGGTCACGGGCAACACCGCCATCGACGCCATGCAGCACACCGTGGTGGCGGATTACCGGCACCCGGAGCTGGACTGGGTGGGGAGCGACCGCCTCATCTATATCACCGCGCACCGGCGGGAGAATCTGGGCGAGCCTATGCACCGGATGTTCCGCGCCATCCGCCGGGTGCTGGAGGAGCATCCCGACGTGAAGGCAGTCTATCCCATCCATATGAATCCCGCCGTCCGGCAGGCGGCGCAGGAGGAGCTGGGCGGCTGTGAGCGCATCCATATCATCGAACCGGTGGAGGTCTTCGATTCCCACAATTTCGAGGCCCGCTGCTGTCTGTGCCTGACGGATTCCGGCGGCATTCAGGAGGAATGCCCGACGTTCGGGAAGCCGGTGCTGGTCATGCGCGATACCACCGAGCGGCCCGAGGGCGTGGCGGCGGGAACGCTGAAGCTGGTGGGTACCGATGAGGAGGTCATCTATCGGGAGTTTACGAAGCTGCTGGATGAGCCTGCGGAATATGAGAAGATGAGCCGCGCCAGCAATCCCTTCGGCGACGGGAACGCCTGCCGCCGCATCGCGGATATTCTGGAGACCGGCAGCTGCGAAGAATTTCAAGCATAAACATCCGTGCGCATTTCCGGGGAGGAAGTGCGCACGGTTTTCTGTTTCGGAAGCATATAACCAAAGTGTTATGAAAAAAACGGAAAATCGAATAGACTTCCGAAAGGGATGGAACTATAATCAGCTTAGATAAATTGAATAATCTGGGAGGAAGGATTCAAATGACCAATAAAGAACTGATTCGGGAACACGTGCTGGGCGTGGGCATGGACCTGTGCGGCTTTGCCAGCATCGACCGCTTCGCGGAATCCCCCGCGGGGCGGCATCCCACCGATATCCTGCCGGGCTGCAAGAGCGTCATCGTCATCGGCATCGGCCTGCTGGACGGCGTGGTGCAGGCCAATTTCCGCACCTTTGAGGATGGGCGGAAGGACCTGAAAGGGCTTTACGGTACCTATGGCTACAGTATGCTCCCAAACTTCGAGCTGACCTACGCCTGCTATTCCACGGCGAAATTCATCGAGCGAAAATTTAAGGAAGTCGCCACGCCGCTGTCGACCGGCCCGCAGACCAACGGCGCGCAGATCAGCATCCGGCACTGCGCGGTGGCGGCAGGTCTGGGCGAGTTCGGCTGGCTGAGCATCGTGCTGACCCCGGAGTTCGGACCCCGCAACCGCTTCGGCGTCATCCTCACCACCATGGAAATCGAGCCGGACCCCATGTACGATGGGCCGAAGCTCTGCGACCCGGCGAAGTGCCATATCTGCACGGACGTGTGCCCCACCAAGGCCATCGGCGTCTACGGCAGCGAGGACTGCCATTCCTGCACGCTGGGCGACAAGACCTATACCTATGCGAAGGTGAATATGCCCCGCTGCCAGCTGCCCACGCAGGGAATGCGGAAGGAATACGGCGGGCGTGAGGACTACTGCGAAACGAACGACCCCACCTCGAAGGATATCGAGGAGGCGCGGAAGAAGATGCCGTTGACCGATATGGGTCTGCAGCACACCGAAACGTGGTACTGCGGCAAGTGCCTGAGCTACTGCCCGGCAGGCAAATGGAAGCAGCACTATCTGGATCGCGGCCTGAGCGGCGGAAAGGGCTGAGAAAATGCTGACGGAAAAAGAGAACCTGCTGCGCATCCATCGCGGCGAAGAACCGGAATGGCTGCCGAACGCGAACTTCCGGGATGTGAAATGCTCCGCCTTCGTGGACGTGAAGGCCCCCGGCTATCATAAGGACGAGTTCGGCGTGGAATACATCGGCAAGGAGGATATCTTCGGCGGCGCGCCCATCCCCATGCCGGGCAAATACGTGCTGCACGATATCACCAAATGGCGCGACGTGATCAAGGCGCCGGACCTGAGCGGCATCGACTGGGAGCAGCTGGCGAAGAAGGACCTTGCCAATATCGACCGGGAAAAGACCGGCATCATGTTCTATTTCGGAAAAACCTTCCAGCGTCTGTGCGACTTCATGGGCTTCGAGGAAGGGCTCTGCGCCATGATGGAGGAGCCGGAGGAGGTCTACGCCCTCTTTGATTACCTGACGAACTTCAACTGCGAAGTCATCAAGAACTTCATTTATTACTACAAGCCGGAGGCCGTCTGCATCCCGGACGATACGGCGACGGCCCGCGCACCTTTCATCTCGCTGCCCACCTTCCGGGAACTGGTGCTGCCGTTTTACAAGCGCATCGCTGACACGGTGCATGACGGCGGGGTCTACCTCCATAAGCACGACTGCGGACACTGCGAGGCCTTCATCCCCGACTGGATGAGCGAGATGGGCGTCAGCGGCTGGAATCCGGCCCAGCCCTCCAACGATCTGGCCGGTCTGAAAAAGACCTACGGCAACAAGCTCATCTTCTGCGGCGGCTGGGATACGCAGGGACGGCTCAGCTCCACGGAGGTCTCCGACGAGGAACTGAAGGACGCACTGGCAAATTACGTGGATACGCTGGCGCCCGGCGGCGGCTTCGTCTTCTCCGCCTATATCGGCGGCTCTTTCGGCGACCCGGAGGTCATGCGCAAGAACGGCATCATTCAGAGCTTCTACCGGGATTACGCGAGAAACTGGTATCAGAATCATCGGAGCTGACAGATGGCGGAGCGTAACTGGTCATTTCTGACGCCGCCGGACCTCATCCCCGAAGCGCGGATCGCGGAGACGCAGACAGCGCAGCTAATCGTGGTGGGGGAAGGACTGGCGGGCCTGAGCTGCGCCCTGAGCGCAAGGGAAAAGGGCGTCGATACGCTGCTGGTGACCGCCAGCAGAAAGCCGGTGGGCCGGGGCGGCAGCGTCTTTGCCGCCTACAGTAAGGTCATGGCGGAGCATGGCCTCCCGCGGCAGGATCTGGACACCTTCTGGCTGCAGGAGCTGGAGGCCAATTCCTTCCAGGTGGACCAGCGGAAATGGTATCTGCTGCTGAACCGCAGCGAGGAGGCCATGGACTGGCTCACGGATCTGCTGCGCGCCTCCGGCTGCGACGTGGTGCTGGAGGACGCGAACGAGGACGAGCACGACAGCCCCACCTATCAGCCGCCGGGCACCCATGCCTTCGTGGGCAGCGGTGTGACGCGGGCGGGCGTGGGCATCACGCTGGCGCTGGAGGCGATGGAAGCCGCGTTCCTCCGGGCTGGCGGACGCATCCTGCGGGAGACCGCGGCAAAGCAGCTGGAAAAGGAGAACGGGCGCGTCATCGCCGTGCTGGCGCAGAACGCGGAAGGGCGGTATCTCCGCCTGATAGCGGAAAAGGCCGTCGTACTGGCGACGGGGGATTTTTCTGCGAACCGGGAGATGATGGAAGCCTACTGTCCGCAGTACGCCGGAGAATTCACCGCGCCGGGGAACGATTACGACGTGGGCTTTGCCGTGCGCGGCCTGTTCCGGGGCGAAGGGCATCAGATGGCCCTCTGGGCCGGGGCGGCATGGCAGCGGACGTGGCCCTGCGCGGCGCTCATTCAGGGCAGCCGCGTGGGTTCCCATCTGCCCTATGGCTCCCATCGCGGCCTGCGGCTGAATGTCCGGGGTGAGCGGTACTGCAATGAGGATATGAACGGGGCCTACACCGCGCTGACCACCCTGCGGGAGCCGGAGGGGAAAGCCTTCGCCATCTGGGGCACGAACTACGCTTACGATCTGCGCTGGCGCGCCCACGGCGGCCAGCGGGACGGGGCGGATACCCCGGCGGAGACCGTGATCGCGGGCTGGGAGGCGCAGGTGCAGGAGGGCCGCATGGTGAAGGCCGACAGCATCGAGGGCGTCATCCGGGCGCTGGGCCTGCCGGAGGAAGCGGCGATGGCGGCCGTGCGGCGCTATAACGAGCTGTGCCGCAGCGGGAAGGACGAGGATTTCCACAAGTCACCGAAGTATCTGCAGGAGCTGCGGGACGGGCCGTTTTACGGGGCGTCTCTTGCGGACAGGCTGTTTTTCTCCGTGCTGGGCGGCCCGCGCACGAATGCGAAAATGCAGATCTGCGACGGGAACGATGAACCCATTCCGGGCCTGTACTGCGTCGGCTCCATGGTTGGCGATCTGTATGCCAACTGCTATAATTTCCGCATCCCCGGGCAGAATTACGGCGCCTGCCTGACCTTCGGGTATCTCACCGGGCGGCGGATCGCCGCGGAAATCGAATAATGCAGCAAAGGACCGGCCTCGTGCCGGTCCTTTTTCCCTGCGTCGGTTTTTCGGAAAGAATGCTTGCCAAATAAAGAAGACTGTAATATAATAATTAAAATGCGGATGGTGTATGCCTGCGTACAGCGGGAAGCCGGTATGGCAGCGAGCGTAACCATTTGCGTTTCCTGAGGGTATACCTGTCAGAGCAGCAAAGAAATCTGCGATTCTGGGAGATGAATGAGTATGGACAGCGATATCAGAGTGCTGCACGGTTCGGAGTTCAAAGAGGCATTGTATGCCGATCTGGAAAAGCTGATGGGCTCCGTGATGGGCTACAGCGACGAGATCAACCGGAATATTTCGGATACGCAGAAGAATGAAAATCTGTGCGAGCTGATGGACCTTGGCGCCATCTGCGGGCCGGATGGGAAGCGCATCCCCTCGAAGAAGGGTGCGTCGCAGGAGCAGCGTTCCAAGTATCTGAGCGAGATCCTCATGAGCGGCAAGCCGCTTTATATCTATAAAAAGGGCGAAGTCTACCCCCGCGAGGTGACCTATAATTTCGAAACGGGCAGAGTCGAGACGCGGACACGCGACCTTTCCACGGAAATGCCCAGACCGAGAAGCAGGAAACCGAACTTCATCGCCATGGCGTGGAACCGCCGCAAGGCGCGGAACGGGGGAACGCCCAGCAAGGAATATCTGGAATGGCAGCGCTATGAGGACTGGAAGACCGCGAAAAAGAACGCGATGGACGAGAAGCGCGTCCGCAGGCGCCGTCGGAACGACGCGCTCATGTCCGGCGGTTATCTGAACTCCGGGCTGGACTCCGGCCGCAAAAAGGATAAGCACATCGGTCAGACTTTTGTGGCGCAGCTGAAGGGCTATTTTGGCTATGGCCGGGAGCTGGGCGCAAAGGGCACGAAGGGCCTTGACGAGCTGCTGACGGACGGCTCTATCGTGGACGCCTACGGGAAACCGCTCTTTTCCTCCAAGCTCGGCAATATGAGCCGGGACGAGCGATTCGCGGCGATCGGAAACCGGCTGAGGACCGGGAAGCAGGCGGTCTACATCTACAAGCCGGGCGAAAAATATCCCCATGAGATGTTCCTGGATGAAAAAGGCCTGCTGCGGATCAGCAGGCAGTCGATCGACCAGATCTCCAATGACCGGATCAAAGCGCCGACCAGATGGCAGGGCCTGATGGACGGATTCGGCAGACGGAATCCCGCCGCCTTCAAATACGGGCGGATGCTGAACCGGAAACGCATCCTGAAGAATGCGGAGAGCGAGGAATGGAAGAAACGGCGGGAGGAACTGGATAAGAAGCACGGCGTTAAGCCGAAGCAGACCGACAAGACAAAGGCACAGCTCAAAAAGGCGGTCGAGCAGAAAAAACAGCGGGAAAAGCAGACGCAGCAGCCTGCGCCGCAAAAGCAGCAGACCCAGCCGCAGAAGCAGCAGACGGTTCAGAAGACCCAGACTCAACCGCAGCAGGAAGTGCAGAAGACCCAGCCGCAGCCCGAGGTGCAGCAGCCCAAGCCCGCTGCCACTTCGCTGGAATCTCAGCTGGCGGCCCAGCTGGCAGCCCTGCAGGAGCAGAACCGAATGATGATGGAGCGGATGGCCGCGCTGGAAGAACAGCTCCGTCAGCAGCAGGCCGTGAGGCAGCAGCCGGCTGCGGAGGTAAAACAGCCCGTTGCCGAGCAAAAGCAGCCTGTTACCGAACAGAAGCAGCCCGCAGCAGAGGAGAAGGCCGTACCGGCAGAGCAGCCGAAGCAGGAAAACCCGGTGAAGACGCAGCCCAAGAAGGGCTGGGATCTGAGCATCGGCAGCGGCGGACAGGTGCAGCTGGACGCCGTGCGGGCCAAAGAACCGGAAGAACGGCTGGAAGCGCCGAAGGTCGTGGGCGAGGGTGAGCGCATCGAGTTCAATCCGCGTACCGGCGAATACGTCCGCTTCGATGCGTTTTACATGAACGCGCCGGATGAATACTTCGAGCGCTATCGCATCCGGGAAGGCCATGAGCCGCCGCAGGATGTGGTGGACGCCATTATGGCGCTGGGCAACACCGGCGCGGGCTGGACCGGCATCCGGCAGGAAATGGCGGAGCAGCAGACGCGGATGGAGGTAGAACTGGCGGAAAAGCAGAATGCCTATGATCTGCAGCAGGCGCGGGCCGCGCTGCCCAAGTCGAACGCTCCTCTGGAATCGCCGGACGTGCTGATCCAGCGGCTGGAAGAGAAATTCCCGGATCAGGTCACGGATCGGGTGCGGGAGAATATCCGCAATCTGCACGCGAAGGCCTGCGAATCCTACGACACGCTGGAATCGGCCTGCGCCCAGCCGGGGCAGGAGAGCGTTTCCGCGAAGGATCAGGTCCGGGGCATCGTTCAGTACAATTACCTTTCCAAGGGCCTGAGCGACGGCGTCGTGGATAAAAAGGACGTTATCCTGCTGGATAGTCCCCATTATCAGAACATGGAAAACAGAATGCTGGACGGGGCCTCCAGAAGCGTCGGTTACTTCAAGAATCCCAAGTCTGCGGAAGCAGTGCAGAAGAACCTGCTCACGAAGGAAGGCATCGACAAGATCACCGGCATCTATGCGACGGAGAAGAAGACCGTGCTTTCCAGTAAGAGTCTGGACGATACGGCCCTGCTGGCAAAGCGGGTGAAGCGTCTGGAACACAAGCCCGCCGTCCGCGACCGGGCAAACGCTGTGAGACATCGCAGCCACGCTCCGGAAAAGGATCACAAGACCACGCGGAACGTGAGCCGCAGCGCCGAACCGGGAATGCGGAAATAAAGTACAAAACGGACGCGCCGAAACCGGCGCGTCCGTTTTGATAATCGGGGGATCTGTGAAGCGCTTCACAGATCCCCCGATCGTTACCGTGTGTGACTTTTCTTGTGCTGATACATATCCGTGTCGGCCAGATGCAGGAGCTTTTCCACATCATCCTCCGTCTCGCAGACGCCGGCGGCTCTGCCGAGGCTGATGCTCAGCGGGATGTCATTGGGGTGATCCCGGTTCAGCGCATCCAGCTCCGTCTGCAGAAGCGCGGAAAAATCATCCAGCGCTTCATCCGCAATGTCCGTGCCGCAGATGACAAATTCATCGCCGCCATAGCGGCAGAGGAACAGCGGCTGCCCGGTTTTGCCGCAGGCGATCTTCAATGCCGATGCGACCCGCTTCAGCGCGATGTCGCCCTTGGCGTGACCATACGTATCGTTGATGGACTTGAACCGGTCCACATCGCACATGAGAACGGAAAAATGCTGCTGCTGACGCATCAGCCGATTGCTGAGAAAGCTCTCCAGCGCCTTGCGATTGTTCAGCCCGGTCAGCGTATCGCTGGAGATCTGCTCCTCCTGCGAACCGAAGGTGATCATGACCGTGGAGAGCGTGATGCCGCACTGCATCGCGGTCATCCCGTAAAAGAGCATCTGCGCCACGGCGGACACGGAGGGGAGCACGATGAACCAGAGCAGGGGATAGAGCTTTTTCCGCTCCAGCTTCGTTTTGGCCCGACGGATGCGCAGCAGCGTCAGCCCGGTAGCGGCCAGCAGGTAGCCCCATGAAACGACCCAGTGCAGGACGACGCCCGGCCCCCGGGAGTAGACATTGTTTTCATCCAGCGTGAACATATAATGCGTGATGGGATTCAGCAGGATCAGAGCGGACATCAGCAGGACAGGGATGGAGCTCAGAACCATCCGCTTTTTGGAGCTGGATTCCAGCGACTGGATCCGGATATTCACGTAGTTGAGCCATGCGAACGCTGTCCACACGATCGCAAGAAAATACAGGATGTTTGCCGTTTCCAGGATCAGCCGCGCGCCGGGGAACTCCTTCCCGTTGCAGGTCCATGCGAAGATATCGGAAAAGCAGGTCACCATGGCGAAGATGACCATGACGATGAATGCAAGCCGCCTTGCGGGGAGCGTGCCCTTCCGGCGGCGAAGCATCGCGGTCAGACCGAGCAGCAGGATCAGACAGATGAGGTTCGTCTGAATGTAATATGAGGTCATGCACGGCCTCCTTTCTCATCTCCGGCAGCGCCGGAGGCTTTCCTGAGAAATCAGAAGCGGAACGGCTGACGGGCAGCCTTCATTTCTGCGGGCGGAATACACGGGCAGCACTTCCGCCTCCGCAGAAAAATACAGAGTTATTATAAACCGCAGGAAAACAGAAAACAAGCAATATTTCCAAATCGGAAGAATTTCCGATGCTTTTTGATCGAAAAAAAGAAAGCGGCTGGAAATCACCGCACGGAACCTGTATAATAACTGTGTATAGTCGGGAGGGATGGGAAGATGGAATGGACGATGGAGCGCATCCGGCAAACGGCGAAACGCCAGTCAGCAGCGGATCTGAACTGCGACCCGGCGGATTTTGATCGGTCTGAGAACGTCGTGGTCGTTTCCCGGGCGAGACCGGACGCCCGCAGATACTTATCGCTGCCGTTTCTCTGCAACATCGTGACCTACGGCGGCAATGTGGTCGCCTCCGCGGGCGAAGCATATACGGAGCTGGTGAAAGATTATGTAAACCGATTCCCGACGGAGCATCTCTTTGAAACGCCGAATCTGCACGTGCTGAACGATGCGTTCGCGCCCTATGACGCGCGGGTCTGCTTCATGGCGGAGTATTTCCTGCCGGAGCTTTCGGAGCTGCGGGAACGGAAATGCCCCTATGAGCTGCGTCTGCTTGGGCCGTCGGACTTTGCGCCGCTCTATCTGCCCGAATGGTCCAATGCGCTCTGCGAGAAGCGGAAGGAGCTGGACGTGCTGGGCGTGGGCGCTTTCGAGGGCGGGAAGCTCATCGGGCTGGCGGCCTGCTCGGCGGATTGCGATACCATGTGGCAGATCGGCGTGGACGTGCTGCCGGAGGCGCGGCGGAAGGGCGTCGCCTCGGCGATGACGAGCCGCCTTGCGCTGGAGATCCTGGAGCGGGGGAAGGTCCCGTTTTACTGCGCGGCGTGGTCCAATATCCCCTCGGTGCGGAATGCCATGCGCGCGGGATTCCGGCCCGCGTGGGTGGAGATGACCGTGAAAAGCCGGGCCTTTGTGGATGAAATGAACGGGTGCGGAACACCCGAAGCAGAATAAGGAGGGAATACCATGGCGGATATCATGGAGGAAGCCATTCGGGCGATGATGAAGGAAAAGGCTGCGTTCAATGCGGAATACGGCGCGGAGATCAATCTGGCGATCCCCAAATATGAGGATCCCACGCGCTATCCGGTGCCGGAGCTGATCGAGCTGTTCCGGTTTCAGCAGCGGTTTTCCATGGACCTGCCGGAAGCGGAGCGGGCAGCGCTGAAAGCGGAATTTGCCGCGAAGCGGGACGCCATTCAGCTCCTGCCGGATGCGCCGGAGCGCGTCTATCTCTGGAAGGACGGCAATATCCCCGCGGAAAGCGATTATACCGACAACAGCGGCCATAGCTTTGACCATGAGCCGGATTTCAAGCCCTACTATCTGGAAATGCTCCTTCCGGCAGAGCGGGAGCCAATCGGCGGCATCGTGCTGGTGGCGGGCGGCACCCACGGCGCGGGCAGCATCAACGAATGCTATCAGGTGGGGCTGGAATTTAATGCGCTGGGCTACCAGTGCTTCATCCTCCAGTGCCGCCCGAACCAGTGCCCGTGGACCCGGCGGGAAACGGCGGCGGACGCGGCCCGCGCCTTCCAGATGATCCGGGCGAACGGGGCGTACCGCCTGCAGCCGGACCGGCTGGCCTTCGCCGGATTTTCCAACGGCGGCGTGACCGGCGACGCGGTCATTGAGTTCTTTTCCGAGGGGCAGCAGGTGAAGGACTATTTCCCGGACTATATTCCGGACGAGCTGGATGCGCTTTACGGCGCGCCCAACGCCTACCTCGCGGTCTACGGCGTCCGCCATGCGAACACCGAGCTGTCGAGGCCGCATTTCGCCTATCCGCCCACCTTCCTCGCCGTGGGGCAGAAGGACGAGCAGTGCATTGAAAACATGAAGCAGTTCCTGCCGTGGGCGTGGGAGCAGGGTGCTCACGTGGAGATCCATACCTTTGCGGGCCATCCCCACGGTTACGCGGGCTGGAAGATCAATAACGGCACCGGGGACTATAACTTCGACCTTTGGGTGACCCACGCGGACGTGTTCCTGCGGGATCTGTTCGTGGGCTATGACCCGAAGCTGGACTTCTGAGGAGGGGACAGATGAATAGAACCATCACCGTCCGGGGAACCGGAAACGTCAGCCTGAAGCCGGACCGCACCGTCGTTTCCCTGATGCTGAAAAGTCTGGATAAGGATTACGGAAAATCGGCGGAGAAGGCTTCAAAACAGCTGGAAGCCCTGCGGAGCGCGCTGACGGAGGCGGGCTTCACGGCGGATGCGCTGAAGACCGAGCACTTCAATGTCTTTGCAGAGCATGAAGGGAGACCGGATAAAAACGGCGTTTATCGGAATTATTTCCTGGGCTATGCCTGCACCCACGCCATGAAGCTGGAATTTGATGCGGACAGCGAGCGGCTTTCCCGTGCGCTCAGCGCCATCGCGCAGTGCGTGGCCGACCCGGAGCTGAACATCCGCTTCACGGTGAAGGACCGGGCAGCGGCGGAAGAAGAACTGCTGCGCAGCGCGGCGGAGAACGCACGGAAGAAAGCAGAGATCCTCGCCGCCGCTTCCGGGGTGCAGCTGGGCGAGCTTCTGAGCATCGACTATAACTGGGGCGAGCTGCAGGTGTTCAGCGATACGAACTGCAGCATTCAGGCAAAGGCGATGCGGGCGGAATGCAGCATGGATATGAGCGTGGATCCCGCCGATATCGAACTCAGCGACAGCGCCGCGTTCGTCTGGGAGATCCGATAAAAAAACTCCCCCGTTCCGGTTCGGAACGGGGGAGCAGTCGATTTTCTCAGCCGCGCTGATCCATCTCCACGTAGGGACGGGGCTTGACGGCGTTTTTGTAGCCCGGGCGGATGAGGCGGTTGCAGGTGAGCGCTTCCTCCATGCGGTGTGCGCACCAGCCCGCGATCCGGGCGCAGGCGAACAGCGGGGTGAGCAGCTCGGTGGGGATGCCCAGCATACTGTAGACAAGGCCGGAATACAGGTCCACGTTTGCGCACATGGGTTCCTGCATCTTCTTGCGCTCCATGATGAGGGGAACGCCCAGCCGCTCCACACTCTCAAGCAGGTGGAACTCCTCGCTGCGGCCCTTCTTTTCCGCCATCTCGGCGGCATATTTCCGCAGCAGGACGGCGCGGGGGTCGGACATGGTGTAGACCGCGTGACCCAGCCCGTAGATCTTGCCGCTGCGGTCGCCCGCTTCACCGTCCAGCAGTTCGTTCAGATAGGCGGTGATCTGCGCGTCGCTGGAATAATCGGCCACGTTCTCCTTGATGCCGGAGAACATTTCCATGACCTTCTTGTTGGCACCGCCGTGGAGCGGGCCCTTGAGGGAGCCGACGGCCCCGGCGATGGCGCTGTAGGTATCCGTTCCGGAGGAGGCAAGGGTACGGCAGACGAAGGCGGAGTTGTTGCCGCCGCCATGCTCGGCGTGGAGGATGAGCATCAGGTCCAGCAGCTTCGCTTCCTCGTCGGTATAGCTCTTGTCGAAGCGGACAAGGCGCAGGAAGTTTTCCGCAAGGGAGAGATTCTCCTTGGGGTTATGGATGTTCAGCGACTTCCCGTCATAATAATGGCGCTTCACCCGGTAAGCATCCGCCACGATGGTGGGGAAGCGGGCGATCAGCTCGATGCACTGACGGAAGATGTTTTCAAGGCTGGTATCGTCCGGGTTGGAATCATAGGAATACATGGCCAGCACGCTGCGGCTGAGCTTGTTCATCACGTCCGGCGAGGGGGCCTTCAGGATCATGTCCTCAAAAAAGTCCTTGGGCAGGGGACGGGCCTTTGCCAGCAGCTCCCGGAACTTCTGCAGCTCCATCTCATTGGGGAGCGAACCCACCAGCAGCAGATAGGCCACTTCCTCATAACCGAAGGTGTTGGACTTCTGGTGCGATTCCACGATGTCTTCGATGGCATAGCCGCGGTAATACAGCTGGCCGGGGATGGGGGCGCGCTCACCGTCCTGAATGACATAGCCCATGACGCTGCCGATCTTCGTGACGCCGACCATGACGCCGCTCCCGTCGGCATTGCGCAGACCGCGCTTGATGGTATCGCCCCGATACAGGCTGGGGTCTATGGAATATTCCGCACGGATGCGGTCATAAAAACCGCTCAGATTCTCAATCGTGTCCATGGTTAACCTCCCAATTGAAGCTGAACCTACTATACACGAAAATTTCTCCGATTTCAAGGCTTTAAATTGACCAAATCGCTTGCCATTTTCGGCGGAAGCTGTTATGATAAATGAATAGTTTCCGGCTCGGAAACAATAAATACGGATAGTAAGGGAGTGTATCCCATGTTAAAGAAAACGGCACAGGGCGTCTGGCTCACCGGCGGGAAGCCGATCCTTTCGGGCGCAGACCTGCCAGCGGCGGAGGAAGGCCGCAAACGCACCATGAGCTGGCCCATCCTGCAGGCGCATCAGCAGGAGAAGGGAGACGGGCTGCTCCATTTGAAATTCGACAGCCTCATTTCCCACGATATCACCTACGTGGGCATTATCCAGACGGCGATGGCCAGCGGGCTCAGAGAGTTTCCGCTGCCCTATGCGATGACCAACTGCCACAACAGCCTCTGCGCGGTGGGCGGCACCATCAATGCGGACGACCACGCCTTCGGCCTTTCGGCGGCAAAAAAGTTCGGCGGCGTCTTCGTGCCCCCGAATCAGGCGGTCATCCATGAATATGCCCGGGAAATGATGGCGGGCTGCGGGAAGATGATCCTCGGCTCCGACAGCCATACCCGTTACGGCGCGCTGGGCACCATGGGCGTGGGCGAGGGCGGCCCGGAGCTGGTGAAGCAGCTCCTCAGCGACACCTATGACGCAGCCCGGCCGAAGACCGTGCTGGTATGGGTGACCGGAAAGCCGAAGCACGGCGTCGGCCCGCATGACGCGGCCATCGCCCTCTGCGGCGCGACCTACAAGGAAGGCTTCGTCAAGAACAAGATCCTGGAATTCGCGGGCCCGGGCGTGAAGAATCTGCCCATGGATTTCCGCATCGGCATCGATGTGATGACCACCGAAACAGCGGCCCTCAGTTCCATCTGGGTGACGGATGACAAAACGGAGGAATACTTCGCCCGCCACGGCAGAGCGGAGGCCTTCAAGGCCATGGAGCCGGGCGACGGGGCTTATTACGACAGCATGATCGAGCTGAACTTCGAGGAACTGGAGCCAATGGCAGCCCTGCCGTTCCATCCCTCCGAGGCGGTGACCCTGCGGGAGCTGATCGCCGACCCCGGCGACCATCTGCGGGAAGCGGAAAAACGCGCCCTCGCGCAGCTGGGCGTGGAGATGAAGCTGACGGACAAGCTGGTGAACGGGAAACTGTTCATCGATCAGGGCGTCATCGCGGGCTGCGCCGGCGGTATGTATGACAATATCGCGGAGGCTGCCGCCATTCTGGAAACGGGCAGCATCGGCTGCGGCAGCTTCAGCCTGTCGGTCTATCCGCCCAGCACCCCCGTGCAGATGGAGCTGACGCGAAACGGTGTGGCGGAACGGCTGCTGGCATCGGGCGCGCTGCTGAAGCCCTGCTTCTGCGGCCCCTGCTTCGGCGCGGGCGAGGTGCCGGTCTGCGGCGGCCTCTCCATCCGGCATACCACCCGCAACTTCCCCAACCGGGAGGGCAGCCGCCCGGCGGACGGGCAGAGCGCGGCGGTGGTGCTGATGGACGCGCGGAGCATCGCGGCCACGGCGGCGAACGGCGGCGTCCTCACCTCGGCGGCGGACGTGGATTACAGAGAACCCGCGCCGGTGACCAGAGTATTTGACAAAGCGCCCTATGAAAAGCGCGTCTATTTCGGATACGGCAAGGCCGACCCGGAAGCGAAGCTGGTCTTCGGGCCGAATATCGTGCCGTGGCCGGAGATCCCGGATTGCCGGGAGAATCTGCTGGTGGAGCTGTGCAGCGTCCTGCAGGATGAGGTGACCACCACGGACGAACTGATCCCCTCCGGCGAGACCTCGTCCTACCGCTCGAACCCCGTGAAGCTGGCGTCCTTTGCGCTTTCCCGCCGCGACCCCAACTACGTGGGTCTTTCGCAGGCGGCGAAGCAGGCGGAGGAAATGCGGGCGGCGGGGAACATCCCCGAAAAGCTGAAAGCGGCGGCCGCGGCATTTGGCGCGGACGAAAGCACGATGGCGGACACCCGCTTCGGCTCGGCGATCTTTGCGAAGAAGCCCGGCGACGGCAGCGCTAGAGAGCAGGCGGCCTCCTGCCAGCGCATCCTCGGCGGCTGCGCGAATTTCTGCTATGAATTTGCCACCAAGCGCTATCGCTCTAACTGCATCAACTGGGGCATCGCGCCCTTCACAATGGAGAAGGACAGCGCGGAAAACTGGCAGGTGGGGGACTTCCTCTATGTTCCCAATCTGCGCACGGCCCTGCTGGAGCTGAAAAAGGAAGTCCCCGCCAAGCGGCTCAGCGGCGGGATCGTCACGGACGTGACGCTGAAGCTGGAAGGGCTGAACGCGGAGGAACGGGACATCCTGCTGGCGGGCTGCCTGATGAACTGGTATAAGAACGGAAAGGGAGTGCAGGCATGAAGATTCCCATGAACCCCATCGTAGAGCTGGACGGGGACGAGATGACCCGCGTCCTGTGGAAGCAGATCAAGGACGAGCTGCTCCTGCCCTTCGTGGAGCTGAACACGGAGTATTACGATCTGGGCCTGCCCAATCGGGACGCCACTGCGGACGCGGTGACTACTGAGGCGGCGGAGGCCATCAGGCGCCTGCACGTGGGCGTGAAGTGCGCCACCATCACCCCCAATGCCCAGCGTATGGAGGAATATCACCTCCATTCCCAGTGGAAAAGCCCCAATGCCACCATCCGCGCCGTGCTGGACGGGACGGTGTTCCGCACCCCCATCCTGACGAGCCGGGTGAAGCCCTACGTGCGCGGCTGGGTGAAGCCCATCACCATCGCCCGCCATGCCTACGGGGATATCTACAAGGCCGTGGAGCTGAAGGTCCCCGGCCCGGGCGTGGGCGAACTGGTTTTCCGCGGCGAGGGCGGCGAAGAAACGCAGACGGTCTTCGCTTTCAAGGGCCCCGGCATCCTGCAGGGGATGCATAACCGGGATGATTCCATCGAGAATTTCGCCCGCGCCTGCTTTGCCTATGCGCTCGACCGGGGCGAGGATCTGTGGTTCTCCGCCAAGGATACCATTTCCAAGACCTATGACGGCACTTTCCGGGATATCTTCCAGCGCATTTACGACGCGGAGTACAAAGCGGCCTACGAAGCGAAGGGCATTTCCTATTTCTATACCCTCATCGACGACGCGGTGGCGCGGGTCATCCGCTCGGAGGGCGGCTTCGTGTGGGCGACGAAGAATTACGACGGCGACGTGATGAGCGACATGATCTCCACCGCCTTCGGCTCCCTCGCCATGATGACCAGCGTGCTGGTCTCGCCGGACGGGAGCTATGAATTTGAGGCGGCCCACGGCACCGTGACGCGGCATTATTACCGCTATCTCAAGGGCGAAAAGACCTCCACGAACCCGGTGGCGACCATCTTCGCATGGTCCGGCGCGCTGCGCAAGCGGGGCGAGCTGGATGGGAACGAGGCCCTCAGCACCTTTGCGGACAAGCTGGA
Organism: Oscillospiraceae bacterium; assembly: GCA_045628925.1. Taxonomy (GTDB): domain Bacteria; phylum Bacillota; class Clostridia; order Oscillospirales; family Oscillospiraceae; genus UBA1774. Next base: position 18,256 of record JAZQQF010000160.1, read on the forward strand.
AAAGGCCGTTCTGGATACCATCGAGGGCGGCGTCATGACCGCGGATCTTGCCGCGCTCTGCACGGACGGCGACGTGGTGAAGGTGGATACGGAGGGCTTCCTGAAGGCCATCCGGGAGAAGCTGGAGGCAAGCCTGTGAACGAGTATCTGGCACGGGGACGGAGCCTTCCGGAGGCCTACCATGAATCCCTCCGTCTGCTCCACACCTACGGAGAAGTGACCCCCTGTCCGGACTACAATACCACGCAGAAGGAACTGAGCATGACCCTCTGCGTGGAAGAGCCTCTTGCGGAGCCGCTCATCTCCAAGCTCTTTATCGGCGGCTATCGGGAGCTGGAGCAGTACCGGCAGGAGATGCTGGACGGCATTCTGGATTTCGAGATCGAAAAGGGCAACTGGGCCTATACCTATCATTCCCGCATGGCGGAGCAGCTCCCGTTCATCGAGCGGGAGCTCCGGCGCAATCCGGAATCCCGCCGCGCCGTTATCGACGTGCGGGACTGGAAGCACGACGCCGCCGAGGGGAATGAGAATCCCGCCTGCCTGCAGCATCTGCAGTTCTTCATCCGAAACGGGAAACTGCATCTCAAGGTGCTGTTCCGCAGTAACGACGCCTGCAAGGCCACCTATATGAACGCCTTCGCCCTCATCATGCTGCAGAAGCGTATCGCCGATTCGCTGGGCGTGGAAATGGGGACTTATACCCACCGGGCCAATTCCTTCCACTGCTACGAGCGGGATTTCCCCCTGCTGGAGGGTTATCTCCGCAGGCTGGATGCCGGCGAGGACGTGACCTATGACTACGCGGGCGACTGGGAGGACATGATGGCGGAGGCCCGGCCGGAGATCGCCGCGGCAGTGGAGAGGCTGAAAAAGGGAGAATGAATAAAAAACTGGGCAGCAGCCTGCTGCTGGTGCTGACCGCGTTCATCTGGGGCTGCGCCTTCGTGGCCCAGCGGGAGGGACTGGACTATGCCGGGCCGCTCACCTTCAATGGTTCCCGCAGCATCATCGGCGCGCTGGTGCTGATCCCCGTGTCGCTGATCTTCAAGCCCAAAACGCCGGTGAATGACCGGCACACATGGCTGGGCGGCATCCTCTGCGGACTTGCCATCTTTGCGGCGACGAATATGCAGCAGGCCGGGCTGGCCTATACGGAAGTGGGCAAGGCCGGGTTCATCACTACCTTTTATATTGTATTGGTGCCGGTGCTGGGCCTGTTCCTGCGGAAGAAGACCGGGCTATTCACGTGGGTCGCCGTGGCGCTGGCCCTCTGCGGGCTGTATTTCCTGTGCATGACGCCGGGCGGCTTCACTGTGCAGAAGGGCGATATTCTGGAACTGAGCTGCGCGCTGTTCTATGCGCTGCAGATCCTCATCGTGGACCGCTTCGTCGCGGACGCGGACGGGGTGAAGATGAGCTGCATCCAGTTCGCGGTGAGCGGCGTACTGAGTCTGATCGCGGCGTTCCTGTTCGAGGAACCGAACTTCCGGCAGCTGTGGCAGGGCTGGCTCCCGCTGCTGTATGCGGGCGTTCTCAGCTCCGGCGTGGCGTATACGCTGCAGATCGTGGGACAGAAGAACCTGCATCCCACGGTGGCGAGCCTGCTGATGAGTCTCGAATCCGCATTCGCGGTGCTGGCGGGCTGGGCGATCCTGAAAGAGCGCCTCTCCGGGCGGGAACTCCTCGGCTGCGGGCTGATGCTCTGCGCGGTGGTGCTGGTGCAGATCGCACCGGCGAAGGAAGCAAAAAACGAATGAAACTCACGGACGGAGGACCGGTCATGCCGGAACGCCGTCCGATTTTCGTTTCGTGCGTGACTTTTCGAGGGAACTGTGCTACGATGCGGCTGAATCTCGACAGGGAGCGAAGAAGCATGAAACACTTTTGGAAACGGTTCCGGGAATGGCTTGGGGCGAGACGCGCCCGGCTGGACGGAACGGAAACGGTCGTATATCTGCTGGCGCTGCTGGCGGCGGGCCTTGCGGGCGGCATCCTCATCGGCGACTGCGGCCTGCCGTCCCCGTGGGGCGGCATTCTGGCGGGCGTCCTCTGCATGGGCGCGGCGGCGCTGGCGCTGCAGCTGTGCTGCCTCGTTTGGAAACTGCTCACCCGGCGGGGCTTTGCGTTCTTCCTCTGCACGGCGGCCTGCACGGCGGCGCTGGGGGAATGGATCTACCGGAGCTGCCGGGGCAACGTGAAATACTGGCTCTCCATGGCGGCGGCGCTGGTCATCGTGCTGATCGTGCGCACCTTCGGGCGCTGCCTGTGGGCTATCCTGCTCCATCACCGCCGCAGCCCGCTGCTGCTGACGGGGGTGATCGTCACCGGGCTGCTCACGGCGGGCATCGCGGTGCTGACGGTCTCCGGCGGCTTTGAGGACGCCTATCTGGATGCGTATCTCCGCCTCGGCGAAGCGGAAACGGTTCTTTCATCCGAGGATCCCAGCCCCGCCCGGGGACGGTATACCGTTTCGACGCTGTATTACGGAACGGGGGAAGCGGGCGCGCTGGAGAGCGATACCGTGGATCTCGGCCCCTACGTGGGCGGGTATACGGGTCTGCAGCGGCGCTACCGGCAGGCCTATCAGGGCTATGACATCTGGAATGTGCCGCTGCGGGGCAAGGTCTGGTATCCCGAGAGCGCGGAAAACTGCCCGCTGCTGGTCATCGCCCACGGCAACCACAGCCTGACGGCGGAATCCTATGAGGGCTATGACTATCTGGGCGAGGCGCTGGCGGCAAAGGGCTACGTGGTGGCCTCCATCGACGCGAACGCCTGCAACTGGTGCATCCTCGGCAATCTCTCCGGCGAGAACGACGGCCGCGCCGTCCTGCTGCTGGAAAACGTCCGGCAGCTGCTGGAATATAACAACGACGAGGGCAACCCGCTTTCCGGCCGCATCGACGGGGAACGGATCGCCGCGCTGGGCCATTCCCGGGGCGGGGAGAGCGCCGCCATCGCCGCGCTGTTCTGCACGCTGGAGCGCTACCCCGGCAACGGGAACATCCGCTTCAACTGGGATTTCAACATCCGGAGCGTCATCGCCGTGGCGCCCACGGTGGACCAGTATCACCCCGCCGGGCATTCCGTGGAGCTGACGGACGTGAATTATCTCCTCCTGCAGGGCGCGAACGATCAGGACGTGAGCGTGTTCATGGGGGCGCGGCAGTATGAGAACGTGAGCTTCAGCGGAGAGGCGGACTGCCTGAAAAGCTCCCTCTATATCGCCGGGGCGAACCACGGCCAGTTCAATACGGAATGGGGCCGCTTCGACATGACCGGCCCGGCCGGGCTGCTGCTGAACGTGAAAAATCTGCTGACGGCGGGGGAGCAGCAGGATATCCTGCTGACCTTCGCGGGCGTCTTTCTAGACGTGACCCTCAAAGGCGACGACAGCTGCCGCAGCCTGCTGTCCGATTGCGCGGAATACCGGGCGTATCTGCCGGACACGGTCTACGTGCAGAACTATGAGGACAGCGGTTTCCGCCTGCTGGCGGACTTTGAGGACAGCGCCGACCTGACCAGCGAGCAGGACGGGGAAGTGGAGGTCAGCGTTTCCGGGGCCAGCAGCTGGGATGAATCCGTGGCTTACTACGCGAACCCCTCCATGGATGACGGCGACGGTCTGGGGACGTATGTGCTGAACGTCAACTGGACCGGCGGCAGCAGCGCCAGTCTCGAATTTCGCTTCCGTGGCTATGACGGCAGCGGCCAGTGCATCCAGTTCGACATCGCCGACACGGACGAAGTGGCCGTGGCGGATGGGGAGTATGAGAATCTGGACTGCGCGGTCTGCCTGCGCGACCGGCTGGGGCATTCCGCGGCCCTGCGCCTCAAGGATTACTGCACGGTCTATCCGCCGCTGCCCATCGCGCTGGGCAAGCTGCAGTATCTGGTGGGCGATGAGGAATTCAAGACCCTTGGGCAGACCTGCCGCATCCCGGTGGCGGATTTCCTCGCCGCGGAGCCTGCGCTGGACGTGACGCAGCTCACGTGCCTGACCCTCGTTTTCGACGAGCGGGAGCGCGGCAGCGCCGCCGTGGACAACGTGGGCTTCGGCGATTGGGCGGAATGAACGATGACGGAATCCGGCAGACGAAAAACCTCCGTCTGCGGGAAAATTCTTCTTGCGTTTTGCGTTGGGAGCGGGTATAATACGCCCGAAAAAGGGAGTAACTCGCGGCTTCGGCCGCGGCTGATGGCGTCATTCCGGTGCGGGTCACCCGCTGTCAGCCTCAAGCAGTGAGACTTTTGCCGCGGGGCAAAGGTCTTTTTCTTTTTGAGAGCGCTCTTTTCGGAAAGGAGAAGCGTTATGCAGCGTTATCTGGAAACCCCGGAGCAGGTGCTTCGGGAAGTCGTTTCCGTTCCGCAGGGACTTTCGGCGGAGGAAGCCGCCGCACGTCTGGCGAAGAACGGGAAGAACAAGCTGGCCGAGCCGCCCAAGGAGAGCCTTGCCAAGCGGTTCCTGAAGGCCCTCTGCGACCCCATGATCTTCATGCTCATCGGCGCGGCGCTGATCAGCACCATTACCACCGTGTATCAGAACGTGGTGCAGCATGAGCACGAGAGCTATGCGGACCTGTTCATCATCCTGTTCGTCGTCGTTATCAACACCGTGCTCAGCGTGGTGCAGGAATCCAAGGC
>JAZQQF010000161.1:0-4184 GCA_045628925.1 Oscillospiraceae bacterium
ATTGACTTTCGTGTTGCCGTGCGCCCGTGAATGCTTTCACGGGCGCCTTTTTCGTCGAAAGCCGGTCGCCTCCGAGATTCAGAGGAGGGTTCCGAATGAAAAATCTCATTTCTGCGGCGAAGGAAAGCGTGGGCTTCCTTGCGGTGTGCGTCGCCGTGTTCGCCGTGCTGTTTCTGCTGGCGTGGCTGCTGGAAGGGCTGCTGATGAAGCAGGAGAAGCGCAAGGCAAAAGCGTGGAGCGCGAAGTATATTTCCACGGTCGCCATGTTCTCCGCCTTCGGCGGGGTGCTGATGCTGCTGGAAATTCCGCTCTTCTTCGCGCCCGGGTTTTATAAGATCGACCTGAGCGAGCTGCCGGTTCTGCTCTGCTCGTTCTATCTGGGTCCCGTCGCGGGCGTGCTGACGGAGTTTCTGAAGGTGGTCATCAAGCTGCTGCTGAAGGGGAGCAGCACCATGTTTGTGGGCGATTTCGCCAACTTCGTGGTGGGAACGTGCTTCATCCTGCCTGCGGCGGTCATCTACCACGCGAAGAAGAGTAAGAAGAGCAGCATCATCGGCATGATCGTGGGTACGCTGTGCATGACCGTGGTGGGCAGTCTCTTCAACGCGCTGTATCTCATCCCCCAGTTTGCCAAGCTCTTCCGCATGGAGCTGGAGGCTATCGTGAGCATGGGCACGGCGGTCAATAAGCATATCGTTTCCGTCCCCACGCTGGTGCTCTATGCCGTGGTGCCGTTCAACCTGCTGAAGGGCATCATGGACTCCGTGCTGACCTTCCTCCTGTATAAGCGGCTGGAGAAGGTGTTCTTCCGAAAGTGAGAACCATATCCTGTGGGAATGACAGGGGCAGACGCGGTTCTGCCCCTATATATTATAATGTAGAAGCGGGAGGCCGAGGCCATGTTTTTCGATACCCATGCCCACTATGACGACGAGCGCTTTGACGGCGACCGGGAGAGCCTGCTGGCGTCCCTGCCGGAGAAGGGCGTGGGGCGCATCGTGAACTGCGGCTCCGACGCGGCCTCCTCCATCCGCAGCGCGGAATTTGCCCGGAAGTACGACCACGTTTTCGCCGCGGCAGGCATCCACCCGGAATCGGCGGGAACGTATACGCAGGACGATCTGCTCACCGTGGAGCGGCTCCTGCGGGAAGAAAAGGTCGTGGCCGTGGGGGAGATCGGGCTGGACTATTATTATGAGGACGCGGCCGACCCGGAAACGCAGCTGAAGCTCCTGCGCATCCAGCTGGAGCTGGCGCGGGATCTCGACCTGCCTGCCGCCATCCATGACCGGGAGGCCCACGCCGACAGCCTGCGGGCCGTGAAGGAGTTCCCCACCGTGCGGGGCGTGTTCCACTGCTATTCCGGCAGCGTGGAGATGGCACAGGAACTGGTGAAGCTGGGATGGATGTTCTCCTTCGGCGGCAGCGTCACCTTCAAGAATGCCCGGAAGGCGCCGGAGGTCATCGCCGCCCTGCCGGAGGACCGCATCATGCTGGAAACGGACTGCCCCTATCTGGCGCCCGTGCCCTTCCGGGGGAAGCGGAACGATTCTACGCTCCTGCCCTATACCTGCGCGAAGCTGGCGGAGATCCGGGGCGTATCGGCGGAGGAGATGGAGGCGCTCACGTGGGAAAATGCCTGCCGCTTCTTCGGACTCAGATGAGGTTTTGCCGCATTCTGCGCCGGGCGATTCGTGAATCGCCCCTACGACGGCGTTCCAGCCTCACCCGGAATCGGTGCAGACTTGCTGCATGACATCGGTTTTCGTCAGACTGCATAAAAACAAACGGAAAAGTTCTCTGAAATATACAAAGAAGATACTTGACATTTTTCCTGCCGTTTGGTATTCTATTCAAGCCTTGTGAAGAAACAGGGTGTCTCTGCGCGCTGCAGAGGCTGCGATGAAGCGGGAGATTGCTCGGAACACCGAGGTAACTTCCGTGGAGCATGTCCGACGATCGGGCGGCTGGAAATATCCGGACCCAATGCAGGGTTGAAGCGCGTATATCACTGCGCTCATGGATCGAAAGCCGGTTTGAAACCGGCTGTTTTTATGAGAACGGAATGATACGCACGGCGGCGGGTACGGGAAATTTTCACCGAACGGGACAAAAATGAAAAGGAACGTTCGAAGGGAGTAACCAAACCATGGCAGCAGCAAAGAAAATGATCCGCATCCGTCTGAAGGCTTATGACCATCAGCTCATCGATCAGAGCGCCGAGAAGATCGTTGAGACCGCCAAGCGTACCGACGCGAAGGTCTCCGGCCCCATCCCCCTGCCCACCCGCAAGGAGGTCGTCACCATCCTGCGCGCCGTCCACAAATATAAGGACAGCCGTGAGCAGTTCGAGCGCCGCACCCACAAGCGCCTGATCGACATCCACAATCCTTCCCAGAAGACCGTGGAAGCTCTGATGAGCCTGGAGCTGCCTGCGGGCGTCGAGATCGAGATCAAGCTCTGATCCCCCGGCAAAACTACAGCGCATAACCCAAGCCTGCGAGCTTGCGTGTCGCGGGCGGGTCATGTTGGCGAGGCAAATTTACATTTTATATGCCCGTCAACCAATAACCTGAAGGAGGAAATATCCCATGAAGAAAGCCATCATCGGAAAAAAAGTGGGCATGACCCAGATTTTCGATGAAACCGGCCACGCGATCCCCGTAACCGTGATCGAGGCCGGCCCCTGCACCGCCACCCAGAAGAAGACCGTTGAGAAGGAAGGCTACAGCGCCGTCCAGCTCGGCTTCGAGACCGTGGCGGAGAAGAAGCTCACCAAGCCTGAGCTCGGCCACCTGAAGAAGGCCGGCGTCGAAGCGAAGAAGGTCCTGAAGGAGTTCCGTCTGGATACTGCCGCGGACATGAACGTGGGCGACGTCATCAAGGCCGACACCTTCGCCAAGGGCGACAAGGTGGACATCACCGGTATCAGCCGCGGTAAAGGCTACGCCGGCGTCATCAAGCGCTGGAACGCCCACCGCCTGAAAGAGACCCACGGCACCGGCCCCGTGCATCGCCACGCCGGCGCCATGAGCGCGAACTCCAGCCCCAGCAAGATCTTCCCGGGCAAGATCGGCGCCGGTCAGATGGGCGTCGAGCAGGTCACCGTGCAGAACCTGGAGATCGTCCAGGTGGACGCCGACCTGAACCTGATCGCCGTGAAGGGCGCGGTCCCCGGCGCGAACCAGGGCATCGTGGCCATCAAGAGCACCGTGAAGAAGAACAAGGTCAAGCACGCCGCTTCTTCCCGTATCAGCACCAACCCGCAGAAGCGGTCCGCCAGAAACGCATAAGAAAGGAGAGAGTGAAATGCCTGTTGCGAAAAAGTATAACATGGCCGGCCAGCAGGTCGGCGAGGTTCAGCTCTCCGAAGCCGTTTTCGGCGCCGAACCCAATGGCAGCGTTCTGCATGATTCCGTTAAGAACTATCTGGCCAACCAGCGTCAGGGCACTCAGAGCGCTCTGACCAAGGGCGAAGTCAGCTACTCCACCAAGAAGCCCTGGCGTCAGAAGGGCACCGGCCGTGCCCGCGCCGGCTACAAGGGCAGCCCCGTGTGGACGCACGGCGGCGTGGCGTTCGCGCCGAAGCCCCGCGATTACAGCTACTCCCTGAACCGCAAGGTCCGCCGTCTGGCCCTGATCAGCGCCCTGAGCGCCAAGGCCGCCGAGGGCGCCGTCATCGTGGTCGACGATCTGAGCATGAACACCATCAAGACCAAGGAATTCGCCAAGTTCCTGAACGCGGTCGAGGCGGACGGCAAGGCTCTCATCGTGACCCCCGAGGTTCGCGAGAACATCATCAAGAGCGCCCGCAACATCCCCGGCGTCAAGACCACCATCGCCCACAAGAGCACCGATGAGAGCGGCAAGGAAGTCTGCTCCGTCATTCTCAGCGCCTATGACGTGCTGGACTGCAAGAAGTTCATCATCGACGAGGCCGCGCTGAAGGTCGTCGAGGAGGTATATGCCTGATGAAATCCGCTTACGACATCATCATTAAGCCCATCATCACCGAGCAGTCCATGGAGCAGGGCGATCTGAAGAAGTACGCCTTCCAGGTCGCGAAGGACGCGGGCAAGATCGAAATCAAGAAGGCCGTTGAAGAAGCGTTCGGCGTGAAGGTCGCCAAGGTCACCACGCTGACCGTGAAGGGCAAGCAGCGCCGCACCGGCCAGTATCCCGCC
>JAZQQF010000162.1:0-4245 GCA_045628925.1 Oscillospiraceae bacterium
GGAGCTGCTGCCCGGATTCGGACCGGGGACCTCATCCTTACCAAGGATGCGCTCTACCGACTGAGCTACAGCAGCATTGGCGACCCGGAACGGGCTCGAACCGTCGACCTCCAGCGTGACAGGCTGGCGTTCTAAACCGACTGAACTACCGGGCCAAAAGCTCCGTTAGAATAGCACGGTTTTCTCCGTTTGTCAATACGAAATCTCAAAGAAAATGAGATTATTTTTCTTTTCGCCGTCTTTCTCGTTTTGGCAGCCCGACAGGAAGAAATTTTCCTCCCGTCTGCAAATCGCTCTTTTCTTTCCCGGCAAACCGTGCTATACTTTGTGTCCATTTTGACCGTCAGGAGATGATTCATTTGAAAAGCGGCAGCCAGCAGCTGACACAGGGTTCCGTCTGGAAGGGTATCGTGCGCTTTGCGATCCCCATCCTGCTGAGCAACCTGTTCCAGCAGCTTTACAATACCGTAGATACCGCCGTGGTGGGCAAATTCGCCGGGAGCGAGGCGCTTGCCGCCGTTGGCTCCACCGGTTCCCTCATCAACCTGTTCGTAGGTTTCTTTCTGGGCATCTCCACGGGCACCGGCGTCATCTTCGCCACGGCCTACGGGGCAAAGGATCACGAACGCCTGAAAAAGGTCATGCACTCGGCGCTGATCCTCGCCTTCGGCGCAGGCCTGTTTCTGACGGTGTTCGGCGTGGCCTTCACCCGCTGGATGCTCCGGCTCATGGGCTCGCCGGACGATGTGATCGACCTTGCCGCAGAGTATATGCGCATCTTCTTCGGCGGCAGTCTGTTCATGCTTATCTACAACGTGGGCGCGGGCATCATCCAGGCCTCCGGCGATTCCCGACGCCCGCTCGTCTATTTGGTCATCAGCGGTGTGCTGAACGTCATCTGCGACATCATCTGCGTGGCGGTGTTCCACATGGGCGCGGCTGGCGCGGCGGTGGCCACCGTGTTCAGCCAGCTCATCGCCTGCATCCTCATCGTGCTGCGCCTCTGCCGCGTGCCGGAAAGCTGGCGGCTGCGCTTCAAGGAACTGCGCTTCGACAAAGCCGTGGCGGGCAGCATCATCCGGCTGGCAGTCCCGTCCGGCCTGCAGAGCTGTATGTTCTCCCTCTCCAACATTCTGATTCAGGCGGAGATCAACGCTTTCGGCTCCGTGGCGATGGCGGGCGTGGCGGCCTACGGGCGCATCGACGGCTTCGGCTTCATGCCCATTCAGGCGCTGGGGCTGAGCATCACCACCTTCACCTCGCAGAACATGGGCGCGCAGAACTATGACCGCATCCGCGAGGGCGTCAGGACCGTGTTCATCTGCGCGGGCATCTGTGTGCTGACGGTGAACACTTCCATCATTCTCTTTTCCGACAGACTCATGCTCCTGTTCACCAGCGACGCGGAGGTCATCCGCTACGGGATGATGCAGATGTGGCGGCTCGCGCCCTTTGAACCCGTCTTCGCCATCAGCGAGATTCTCTCCGGCACGGTGCGCGGCGCGGGCAAGGTGACCCAGCCCATGCTCATCTATCTGGTGACCATCTGCGCCTTCCGCATCGTGGGGCTGCTGATCCTCATGCCGCTGGTGCAGGATATACGGCTGGTGTTTTGGGCCTACCCCACCTCGTGGGCGCTCTGCTCGGCGGTGATGATCGTGTATTACATAAAAGGCAGCTGGAAGCCGAAGGCTGAAAGCCTGATATAAGCAAGAACGCGGAAGCTGACCAGCAGCTTCCGCGTTTTTTCAATCTTCCAGCAGTTCTTCCAGAATCTCACAGGCTTTGGCCACGAAGCCGGGGCAGCGGACGGGAATCACGTTCCCCGCTTCTATCTTCCCCTCGGGCGTTCCCACGTCCACGCCCAGCAGCTCCCGGCAGCGCAGGCCGCCGAGGGCCTCCTGCATCCGCCGCTCATATTCCTGCGCCTTGCGGTTCATGATATCCTTGCCCACCGTGTCGCCCGGCTCGGAAAAGCCGAATTTCAGACCCAGCACCATCAACCCGCCGGTGATGCAGCCGCACATATCGCCCTGATGCATCCCGCCGCCGAACCCGGCCGCGATCTTCAGCGCCATTTCCTCGTCCAGATCCAGATCCTCGGCAAAGTGGCTGAACACGGTCTGTGCGCAGTCATACCCATCCTCAAACAGCTTCGCCCGGGCGATCTCCTCTGTCATTTCGCTCATGTTTGATCCTCTCCTTCTGTCAGTTGAATGATCAGCCCGCTGTCTGCCAGCAGGTCGCCGTAATACAATTCATCGAATATGCCCGCTTCCGCCAGCGCATCCATCTTCTCCCGGCTCAGCAGCCAGCGTTTCTGTCCGAAGGGCGCGGGCTGCTCCTCCCAGCCCTTCGCCGGATACCCCTCCGGCAGCTCATACAGGATGCCCACTGCCGAATAGGCGGCGGCACTGTCCAGCGCGTCCATACCCACGGAATAGCCCGGAAGCGCGGAAGCGTCGTAGATTCCCGCCGGTGCCGGTTCCTCTGCGGCGGCGCTGTCCGATGCATACATGAACAGCTCCTCGCTCTCCGTTTCTTCTGCCGGGAGCGGCTTCGGCGCGGCAGCCGGTTCTTCCCGGCGCTTCTCCGCCGCGTTCGCCATCGCGCCGCCCGCGAAGGAGTTCGCGCTGCCGGTAACGGAGGTCTCCGCCATGTCTGCGACCGCGGTCATGGGCGCTGCAGTGTCGGCGCTCTTCCGAATGCCGCTGCCGCCCAGCTTCACCGCGCCCAGCACGGCGAGGCAGCACATCGCCGCGAGCACCGTCCACTTTCCGAAAGCGCCGAACATGAAGCCCTTCCGCTTCTGCTCCAGTCCGATCTTATACATCACGCCCTGACGCAGCTTCTCCGGCGGCGCGGGCAGATCCTGCTGCAGATTTTCCTGCATGGTGCGCAGCAGGCTCAGGTACTTGCGGCAATCGGCGCAGGAATCCAGATGCGCTTCGATCTCCTGCTTCTCCTCCGCGCTCACTTCGCCGTCCAGATAGGCACTGAGCAGTTCATCATATCGGGAACAATCCTGCACGCCGCTCACCTCCGTTCCTTTCCCTTTGACGCAGACTTTTCGAAAAAGTTCCCATTCTCCGTCAAAAGCTTTGCAAGGTGGGCGCGTGCCCGCGCAATGCGGGATTTCACCGTTCCCAGCTCCATTTTCAGCGTATCCGATATTTCCTGATAGCTGAGGCCCTCCACATCCCGCAGGACGAGGATAAGCTTCTGTTCCTCCGGCAGCTTCTGCAGACCTTCCCGCACCTCGAGCATCCGTTCCCGCTGCTCCAGAATGCTCTCCGGCTCATAGCGCAGGTCCGGCAGCTCCGCAGGCCGCCCGCTCTCGTCCGGTTCATCCAGCGAGATGAGCTTTCCCCGGCGCTTCTGCTTCCGGAGAAAGTCGATGCACTGGTTGGCAGCCAGACGGCAGACCCACGTCTGAAAGCTGCTCTCGCCCCGGAAGCTGTGCAGGCTCCGGTAAGCCTTGAGGAAGGTCTCCTGACTCAGGTCAAACGCGTCCTCCTCGCTGCCGGTCATTTTCAGAGCGATGTGATAGACCTGCTTCTCGCTGGCCGCCACCAGATCCTCAAAAGCGTCCGCGTTCCCGTCCAGCACGGCGCGGATGGCCCGCGATTCTTCTTCCCTTGTCAAGGCTTCACCGCCCTTTCTCTCAAAGCTCCGTGCGGATGAGCTTCAGCACCCGCTCCACGTCCTGCTCCGTCGCCACGGCGGCGATCTTCTCCTTGGCGTAGCCCGCGTAGGGAACGCCGCGCAGATACCAGCAGAAATGCTTCCGCGCTTCCAGACAGGCGATCTTCTCGCCCTTGAACTCCATCGCAAGGCGGAACTGCTTTTCCGCCATATCCGCCCGGACCTTTACGCCGGGCATGGGCGGCACCTCCCGCCCCTCCAGCGCGGCCTGTGCGCGGCTGAAAAGCCACGGATTCCCCATGGCCCCGCGCCCGATCATCACGAAATCCGCCCCGGTATACCTTAATATATGCGGCGCGTCCTCCGGCTCGAAAACGTCGCCGTTGGCCATCACAGGAATGGAAACGGCCTTCTTCACGTCCCGGATGATATCCCAGTCGGCCCGGCCGCCATAGAGCTGCGCACGGGTGCGCCCGTGGACGCAGACGGCCTGCGCCCCCGCGGTCTCGGCGATCAGGGCCAGTTCCACCGCGTTCACGCTGCCCTTGTCCCAGCCCTTGCGGAACTTCACCGTCACCGGCACGTCCACCGCCTTCACCA
>JAZQQF010000163.1:0-5652 GCA_045628925.1 Oscillospiraceae bacterium
TATTCCGCGGCGGCAGCCTCGCCGAACGCGCCCAGCAGCTTTTCCTTCGTCATGGCAGCACCTTTTTCAGAAAGGTCAGTCGGTGGATCTCGCAGGGCCCCAGCTCCGCGATGGCGGCATAATGCGCCTTCGTGGGGTAGCCCTTGTGCTGCCGGAACCCGTATCCGGGGTATTTCCCGTCCAGCTCCAGCATCAGCCGGTCCCTGCTCACCTTGGCCAGCACGGAGGCGGCGGCGATACAGGCATAGCGCCCGTCGCCCTTCACCTCGCAGCGGGTGGGGATGCCCAGCTTCGGATCCCGGTTCCCATCCACCAGCGCGAAATCCGGCTGCTGCTCCAAGCCCGCCAGCGCGCGGCGCATGGCGAGGAAGGTGGCCTGCAAAATATTCACTTCGTCGATCTCCGCGTGGGAGGCCCACGCCACGCTCCAGCTCAAAGCATTCGCGGTGATCTCGTCATACAGCCGCTCCCGCTGCTTCTCGCTGAGCTTTTTGGAGTCGTTCAGCCCTTCGGGGATCCACCCCTCCGGCAGGATGACCGCCGCCGCGCAGACGGGGCCTGCCAGCGGGCCGCGCCCGGCTTCGTCGATGCCGCAGACGACGCCCAGCTCCGATTCCGTCCCGATCAGCATTCCGGCGCCTCCAGCGTGAGCCGCCCCAGCTTCCCGGCGCGGAACTCATCCAGCAGGACGTTGGACATCCGCAGCGTATCCGCTTCGCCCCTGGAGATCAGGAAGCCGCGCTTTTTCGCCGCCACTTCCAGCAGCTCCCAGCCCTGCAGGCCCTCGAACTCCGTGAGCTTATACCGCTCGGCGAGGGCGTTCGGCGCGATGGCCGCCAGCTCCGACAGCAGATGGCAGGCAAGGCCCTCCACATCCACCACCTGATCCTTCACCGCGCCGGTGAAGGACAGATGCACGCCGATGAGGTTATCCACGAATTTCGGCCAGAGGACGCCGGGCGTATCCAGCAGCTCCAGCCCCTTGGAGACCGTGACCCACTGTTTGCCCCGGGTGACGCCCGGCCGGTCGGACGCGGCGGCGGCCTTCCGCCCCGCCACGCGGTTGATGAAGCTGGACTTGCCCACATTGGGGGTGCCCACCACCATGGCGCGGAGCGGTCTCGTCCCCTGTCCCTTCGCTTCCAGCGCCGCCAGCTTCTCCTTTAATAATTCCCGCACGGCGCCGGCGAATTTATCCACGCCGCGGCCGGACTTGCAGTCCGTTTCGATGGCGGCGACGCCCTGCGCCCGGTAAAACTCGATCCACCTCTTCGTCACGTTCGGGTCGGCCTGATCGGCCCGGTTCAGCAGGATGAGGCGGGGCTTCTGCCCCAGCACCTCGTCCAGCGCCGGGTTCCGGCTGGAACGGGGAATGCGCGCATCCGTCAGCTCGCAGACGCAGTCCACTAATTTGATATCGTTCTCCATGGCCCGCAGGGCTTTCGTCATGTGCCCCGGGAACCAGTTCACGTTCATGGCTTCTTCCCGCATCTCAGCGCACCCTTCCCCACGTTTTCATCGGCCAGATGCGCAGGATGAGCTTGCCGAGGATGCAGCGTGTGTCGATCATGCCGATGGTGTTTCGGCGGCTGTCGGTGCTGGCATTGCGATTGTCGCCCATGCAGAACACGCAGTTCTCCGGCACGGTCACCGGCCCGGAAAAGTCCAGCCGCCGTTCGGTCAGCTCCGCGATATACGGTTCGTCCAGCGCGGCCCCGTCCACATAGACGATGCCCCGCTCAAAGTCGATATCAATGGTCTGTCCCTCTGTGGCGATGACCCGCTTCACGATGCTCTTGTCCCCGAAGCTCTGCTTGGTCAGCACCACGATATCCCCGTTGCGGTATTTCGCCGTGCCCAGCAGACTGGTGATGATGACCTTGTCCCGGTCCTGCAGGGTGGGCACCATGCTGGTCCCGTCCACGTTCACGATGCGGAACAGGAAAATGAAGATCAGGATGCAGCCGACGATGGCGGTGACCAGACTTTCCAGCCAGTCATAGACGGCCTGCCGCACCGTTTCCGGCTGTTCCTCCGGCGTTCCGCTTTCCCGCTTCATGGTCTCTTCGTCCATGGTGTTCTCCTCTCTCATGTCTGATTTCCGGCGTTCCGCGCGGCAGACGGTCTGTTATCCCGCCGCTGCGCCCGAAAAAAAACAAAAGGGGGCGCTCTACGCACCCCCTTTGTCTGCTTAAAGTTTTTCCTTGACCTTCGCCTGCTTGCCGACTCTGTCGCGCAGATAGTACAGCTTCGCACGGCGGACCTTGCCGCGCCGAACCGTCTCGATGGAGACGATGTTGGGGGAATGGATCGGGAACACCTTTTCATAGCCTACGTTGTAGGCGATGCGGCGGACCGTGATGGTCTCGTTGATGCCGCCGTGTCTGCGAGCAATGATGATGCCTTCAAACACCTGAATACGCTCGCGGTTACCTTCTTTGACCTTCACGGAGACGCGGACGGTGTCGCCCACATGCACTTCGGGCACTTCGGCCTTCATGTACTTCTCGGAAAGCGCTTTGACCAAATCCATGAGAGATTTCCTCCTGATCAGATTCAGACGTTCGTACCGCTCTTCACGGCATAGGACCGCCCGTTGTGGTCTGCCTTTGCAGACTTAGAGATATTAGCACAGGTTCCCGGAAATTGCAAGCGTTTTTCTCACTTTTTCCGCGCAGAAACCGAAGTTTTTCACTGGAAATCCTGCAGGTCCGCGGTTTTCAGACCGGTACGCAGCGCCTTGAAGGGCTTCTGCTCCGGCAGCGCCGAAAAAACGGCCTTCTGCACGTCGGTGCAGTTCACCGTCGGCTCCGCAGCCTTCAGGCGGATGGCAAGCTCCCGGCCTTCCCGGCCCAGCAGAGTGATATGCGGCGCGATGTCCAGCGTCCCGAAGCCGCGCTTGGTTTTCTTCTCCACGGAGAGGCTGTCCTTCCCCAGCGCTTCGGCGGCGTCCGCCGCGTCCGTTTCCGAAGCGAAGCGCAGACGCCACTCCGTCCACGCGATATGCTTCACCTGCATCACCGGCACGTCCTGACGAAGCACGCGGATGCCCTCCGGCAGCGCCCGGTTCAGACGCTCCACCGCGTTTTCCGGCTTTTCCAGCAGACTCACGTCCAGCGCTTCACACCGGCTCTCGCAGCCCAGCTGCAGCGGCATGGCGATGCTCATTTTCGGATGGGGGTTGAAGCCCTCGGAGTGCTTCACCTGCATCCCGGCCCGGATAAAGGCCCGCTGGAAGGTTCGCATCACGTCCAGATGGCTCAGGTAGGCGGCGCGGCCCTCCTTCACGAAACGAAAGCGCAGCTCAGGCATCGCACTCGCCTCCCTTCAGAAGCCGATTCGCCCCACAGCCGAGGCACTGCTTCCGGCAGTCGGGGCTGCAGGTACCCTGCTCGGACAGGTGCTTCTCCCGCAGGAGATGCGCCTTCGTCACCCCGTCATCGATCACGTCCCACGGGAGGCACTCGTCCTCGCCGCGCTGACGGCGCACATAGAAATCCGGGTCAAGGCCCGCATACGCGAAGGCTTCCAGCCATGCGTCGTATTTGAAATATTCTTCCCATGCCTGCAGGCCGCCGGCGGTCTCATACACCCGCTCCAGCACCCGGCTCAGCCGCCGGTCGCCCACAGCCAGCGCAGCTTCCACGTAGCTCACGTCCGGCTCATGCCACGAATAGCTGATGGCCTTGTTGCGCATGGCGTCCTTCAGCAGCTTCTGCTTGCGGATGAGCTCCTCCCGGCTGTCCTGCGGGAACCACTGGAAGGGGGTCATGGGCTTCGGGATGAAGCAGGCGGTGGACACGGTGATGCGCACGCCCCGCGCCCGGTTCGTGCTGCTCTCCTTCCAAACCTGCAGGACTTTATAGGCAAGGTCGGCGATGGCCAGCACGTCCTCGTCCGTTTCCGTGGGCAGGCCGATCATGAAATAGAGCTTTACGGCGCTCCACCCGCCGGAAAAGGCGGTGCGGCAGGCATTCATCAGGTCTTCTTCCGTCACGTTCTTGTTGATGACGTCCCGCAGACGCTGAGAACCCGCCTCCGGCGCGAAGGTCAGGCCGCTGCGGCGCACCTTCTGCACCCGCTGCATCAGGTCGAGGGGGAAATTGTCCGCCCGCAGGGAGGGCAGCGAAAGGCTCACGCTCCGCGGCTCGCACCAATCCAGCAGCCCGTCGCAAAGCGTGCCCAGTTCCTTATAATCGCTGGTGCTCAGGCTGGTGAGGCTCAGTTCCTCATAGCCCGACCACTGCAGGCTCTCAATGCCCTGCTGAATGAGCGTTTCCGCTTTTTTGGCGCGGACGGGGCGGTAAACGTACCCCGCCTGACAGAAGCGGCAGCCCCGGATGCAGCCCCGGAACAGCTCCAGCATGGTGCGGTCATGTACGATCTCGGTGCTGGGAATGATGGTATGCACCGGGAAATCGGCCTTGTCCAGATCCTGAATGATGCGCTTGCGCACCCGCTCCGGCGCGCCGCCGCAGGCTGTGATGGATTCCACCCGCCCGTCCGGCAGCTGCTTCACCTCATAGAGCGACGGCACGTAAACGCCCTCGATCTGCGCGGCGGCTTTGAGGAAGGCTTCCTTCGTCCACCCTTCGCGCTTGGCGGTGCGGTAAAGCTCCGTCAGCTCCGCGTCCAGCTCCTCGCCCTCGCCGATGACCGCAAGGTCGAGAAAATCCGCCAGCGGCTCGGGGTTATACATACACGCGCCGCCCGCAAACACGATGGGGCTGAGGCCCTTCCGGTCGGCCGCCCGCAGGGGGATTCCCGCCAGCGAGAGCATATCCAGAATGCCCGTGAAGGACATTTCGTAGCCCACGGAGAAGCCGATGAGGTCAAAGTCCTTCACCGGGTCGCCGCTCTCCAGCGCATAGAGCGGGATGCCGTTTTCCCGCATGGCCGCGGCCATATCCGCCCACGGCTCGAACACCCGCTCGCACCACACGCCGGGCAGCCTGTTCAGCACGCCGTAGAGGATGCGCAGGCCCAGATTGGACATTCCGATCTCATAGGTATCCGGGAAGCAGAGGGCAAAGCGCACCTCGACCTCCGATCTATCTTTCTGGATCTCCCCGAACTCGCCGCCGGTATACCGGGCAGGCTTCTGTACCTTCGGGAGGATCGTTTCCAGCAAAGGATTCATGTCATCACCGTTTCTGTTTCGTAATACCGATTATCATACACGATTCCCCGCCGAAAATCAATCTCCGATTCCGGCAGATCGCAGGAGAAGCCAGAATCCGTAAAGGCACAACTGGGGGTTCCATCGCAGGCCTCCGGCAAAGCAGCCGACCGCCGCCGTCCATTGCGCAGATCGCAGCAGCCGCTCCGCCCGTGAAGGCTCCCACCGGCGAAGAATGAGGCAGCGGAGCGCCCGTTCCCCATCCAGCCCCGCGCCGGGGAGCAGATTCACCGCGCTGAGCAGCAGGCTCATCCGTCCGCAGCGGGCGGCAAAGTCCCCCGGCAGCGGCCTCAGCAGGAACCAGAGCATGATCCCCGCCGCGGGGCCTGCCAGCGCCCGCCGAAGCTCCTGCCCGTAGCCCGGGATTGGGCCTGTGCAGCGGAGGCAGGCGCCCGCAGCGTCCAGCCCCAGCGCCCAGGGGAGGCAGCCCTGCCGGAGCATGGCCGCCCCGGGCCCCCGCCCGTGTATGGCCA
>JAZQQF010000164.1:0-16020 GCA_045628925.1 Oscillospiraceae bacterium
AGGAGCCGGTGCTGGAGGAAAAGGTGCGTAAGATCATGCTCACCATCCCCAATATCATCGACCCCAGCGTGCCTATCGGCAAGGACGACAGCTTCAATGTGGAGGTACAGCGCTTCGGTGGGCCGAAGGTGCCGGAATTCGAGGTGCCCTACCACACCCAGATCATGGAGAGCTTTAACGGCGTGGATATGGACGCGGCAGGCCGCGTCTCCGGTAACGGCTTCTATTACCTCATGGGCGATATCGCCCGTCTGCATGAGGCCGTGCTGGCCTACGCCCGGGATTTCATGATCGACAAGGGCTTCATCTTCTGCATTCCCCCCTTCATGATCCACGGCAACGTGGTGGAGGGCGTCATGTCCCAGACGGATATGGACGCGATGATGTATAAAATCGAGGGCGAGGACCTGTATCTCATCGGCACCAGCGAACACAGCATGATCGGCAAGTTCATTGACCAGATCATCCCCGAGGATACTCTGCCCCAGAAGCTCACCAGCTACAGCCCCTGCTTCCGCAAGGAAAAGGGCGCCCACGGCATCGAGGAACGCGGCGTTTACCGCATCCATCAGTTTGAGAAGCAGGAGATGATCGTCGTCTGCCGTCCCGAGGAAAGCATGGATTGGTATGAGAAGATGTGGCGCTACAGCGTGGAGCTGTTCCGCTCAATGGAGATCCCCGTGCGCCAGCTGGAATGCTGCTCCGGCGATCTGGCTGATCTGAAGGTGAAATCCTGTGATATCGAGGCGTGGAGCCCCCGTCAGCAGAAGTATTTCGAGGTCTGCTCCTGCTCCAATCTGGGCGATGCGCAGGCCCGCCGCCTGAAGATCCGCGTCCGCGGCAAGGACGGTAAGCTCTATCTGGCTCATACGCTGAACAATACCGTGGTCGCCCCGCCGAGAATGCTCATCGCATTTCTGGAAAACCATCTGCAGGCGGACGGCAGCGTGACCATCCCCGAGGTCCTCTGGCCTTATATGGGCGGCAAAAAACTGCTTGTCCCTAATAAGTAAATCGGTACGCAAATAAATATAAGATAAAGGAGAATCATCATGAAGAAAATGTTTGCGGAATTTAAGGAGTTCATTTCCAAGGGCAACGTGCTGGATATGGCCATCGGCGTGATCATTGCCACCGCCTTCGGCAAGATCACCACGGCGCTGGTGAACAACGTGCTGATGCCCTTCATCGGCTGGATCTTCGGCGGCAGCGATGCGACCGAGGCCCTGAACATCACGCTGAAGGAAGCTGTTCTGGATGAGGCCGGCGAGGTCGTCGAAGAAGCCAGCGTGCTGGGCTTCGGCACCTTCCTGAACACCATCATTGATTTCGTCATCGTTGCCTTTATCTGCTTCCTGATCGTCAAGGCCTTCAACAAGGCCAAGGCCGTCGCCGAAAAGAAGAAGCTGGAAGAAGCCGCTGCCAAGGCCGCTGCCGAAGCTGCCGCCGAGGCCGCCAAGGAGCCCGAACTCACCGCCGATCAGCAGCTCCTCACCGAGATCCGCGACCTGCTGAAGGCGCAGAAGAAGTAATTGAAAAGTCTCGCAAAGGTCATCCTCTTCGGCCTGCTGGCCGCAGCGCTGGCGCTGGGCTGCCGGTGGGTCTATCTGGAGGCGGCCGACGTGATGGATGCGGGCAGCACCACATGGTATGAGGATGCCATGCTGGAGGCCCGGGAAATGTTCATGGCAAAGCCGGACGCCGTGCAGGCTTTGACCGCCCTGCTGGTGGAGGAACCGCCGGAAAGCTTTCTCCGCCGGGCGGACGGCAGCTTTCAGCTGGAGCGCGGCGAAGCGGAGATCCCCGTTTCGGATGAAATTGCGGCGCTTCTCCCGCCCGCAGTTTCGGATTATGAAAACGGCGGCGCGGTGTTGAACATCGAGCTGACGGAGGATGCAGTCATCTTCTATACCTATTACGGAAACGGCGGCTGCGCCGGTTTCCTCTATGAGAAGGAGCTGGGCGGCACGGCCTATTTCGACTACGTGGAGCTTGTGGAAAACTGGAAGCTCTTCTATCACATTCCCGCATGAGCGCACGGGAACTGCTGGCCGCAGGCGCGGCGGAATGGGGCGCGGCGCTCACGCCCGAAATGCTGGATGCATTTGAAATCTATGCAGACTTCCTTGCCGAGCAGAACGCCGTCATGGACCTGACGGCGGTCACCGGCGCGGAGGAGACCGTGAAGCGCCATTTTCTCGACAGCCTGAGTCTTCTGCATCTGGCGGACTTTGCCGGGAAGCGGGTCATCGATGTGGGCTCCGGCGCGGGCTTTCCCGGTCTGCCGCTGAAGCTCGCGGTGCCGGAGCTGTCCCTCACCCTGCTGGACGCCCAGCAGAAGCGGGTGGATTTTCTCGCAGCGCTCTGTGAAAAGCTGGGTGTGCAGGCGGAATGCCTCCATGCCCGCGCCGAGGAGCAGGCGCTGAAAGCGGAATACCGGGAGGGCTATGACTTCGCCGTTTCCCGGGCAGTCGCCCAGCTGAATCAACTCTGTGAGCTGACGCTGCCCTTCGTGAAGGTGGGCGGCGCGCTGCTGGCCATGAAGGCGAAGGCCTGCGCGGATGAGGTCGCAGAGGCGGAAAACGCCATTCGGACGCTGGGCGCCGAGCTGGAGCGCATCGAGACCTTCGCCGTCTGCGGCGTGGAGCGGAGCGCGGTCATTATCCGCAAGGTCTCCCCTACCCCGGCGGGCTATCCCCGGCGCTTCGCAAGGATACAGAAAAAACCCCTTTAGTGAATTTAATACACGCAAAGGAACAAGAGAGTATGAAAAAAGTACAGTTTACGGAAACCATCCTTCGTGACGCGAGCCAATCGCTCATCGCCACCAGAATGCCCTACAGCGTGATGGAGCCGATCCTGGAGGACCTGAACAAGGCCGGTTATTACTCCGTGGAATGCTGGGGCGGCGCGACCTTCGATACCTGCATGCGCTATCTGAACGAGGACCCGTGGGAGCGCCTCCGGAAGATCAAGGCCAGAATGCCCGACACGAAGCTGCAGATGCTGCTCCGCGGCCAGAACCTGCTTGGGTACAAGCACTATCCCGATGACGTGGTGCGCAAGTTCGTGCAGAAGAGCGTGGAGAACGGCATTGACGTCATTCGCATTTTCGACGCACTGAACGACCTCCGCAACCTGAAGGTCGCCGTGGAGGAGACCGTGAAGGCCGGGGCCATCGCCTCCGGCGCCATCAGCTATACCACCAGCCCGGTGCATACGCTGGAAAACTACGTGCAGCTGTGCAGGGAAATGAAGGAGATGGGCTTCGAGACCATCTGCATCAAGGACATGGCCGGCGTCATGACCCCGCAGGAGAGCTATGATCTGGTCTCCGCCATCAAGAACGCGCTGCCGGATATGCCCGTCATCCTGCACACCCACTGCACCACCGGCATGGCTTATATGACCCTGCTGAAGGCCGTGGAGGCGGGTGCGGACATCATCGACACCGCGCTTTCCAGCTTCTCCGGCGGCACCAGCCAGGCCGCCACCGAGACCCTGAGCTTCGCGCTGAAGCAGCTGGGCTACGACGTGGGTCTGGATGACGCGGTGCTGAAAAAGTGCAACGATTACTACAAGGGCTACCAGAAGGAATGCCTCGCTTCCGGTCTGCTGAAGCCCGTGAGTATGCGCACCGATACGGACGCGCTGAACTATAAGGTTCCCGGCGGTATGCTTTCCAACCTGTTCTCCCAGCTGGAGCAGGCCGGCGCCATGAACCGGCTGGACGAAGTGCTGGCGGAGACCCCGAAGGTCCGCGAAGACCTTGGCTATCCCCCGCTGGTCACTCCCATGAGCCAGATGGTGGGCGCGCAGGCCGTGAGCAACGTGCTGATGGGCAAGTATAAGAACATCGGCAAGGAAGTGCAGGCCTATATCCGCGGCGAATACGGCCGCGCCCCCGGCAAGGTGAACCCGGACCTGATCAAGAAGGTGCTGGGCGACGGGAAGCCCATGGAGGGCCGCTATGCCGAAACGCTGGAGCCTCTGTTTGAGAAGACCAAGGCTGAGCTGGGCGACAGGGCGAAGTGTGATGAGGACGTTCTGAGCTATATCTCCTTCCCGCAGGTGGCCGAGAAGTTCTTTGCCGAGCGGCAGGCGCAGGAGGAGAACCGCGCCAGCTATCGCATCGAAGCGATGTAAGGAGGAGCCATGGCCGGAAAAACCATCCGGGCGCAGCTGCGCCCCCATACCGGGAAGCTGGCCGACTATGCCTCCGGTTCCGTCAAGCGCTTTGACGTGCCGGACAAGACGGTCGCCATGCTCATGGCCATCGTGGCCGACGCCACGCAGATCCCCCTTGCGGAGCTGCGATTCATTTCCATCCGGGACGTAACAGAGGAGAAGTAAGATGAAGTATAAGATCACGCTGAACGACCGCGTTTATGAGGTCGAGGTGGAGCGGGGCGTTGCCCAGGTCACCAATGAATATGATTATGTGGCGCCTGCCGCGCCCGTTGCCGCTGCCGCACCGGTCGCCGTGGCTGCCGCGCCTGTGGCTGCACCTGCCGCCGCGCCCGCGCCCGTGGCTGCCGCCGCCGGTGAAAAGGTCAGCGCCCCCATGCCCGGCACCATTCTGAACGTGCTGGTGAAGGTGGGTGACACCGTCACCGAGGGCCAGAACCTGATGGTGCTGGAAGCCATGAAGATGGAGAACGAGATGCTGGCGCCCAAGGCCGGCAAGGTGGTGCAGATCGCCGTCACCAAGGGTCAGAGCGTCGCCACCGGCGAGCTGCTGGCCGTCATCGGCTGAGGGCAGTGCTGCCGAATAACACGAGATCCCTGCGGCCGAAAGGCTGCGGGGATTTTTGTATGATTTCCGCAGAGACCGGGCAAACTGAGCGGGAGACCGGTGAAAGGAGCGGAAAAAGATGTGCTATTCGTATGCGGACCTGAGCGGTGAACAGCTGCGCGAGGTGAACGAGCTGCAGAGCCGCATCTCCCCTGCGGGCGACGTGGTGCTGCTGGCAGTGAAGCGGCCCTATGACTTTGCCCGGCTGGACAAAGACGGGCTGGAAAAGCTGAGCGCACTGGAAAAGGAACTCAGCGGCAAGCAAAATATCTCGCTGGTGGCCTACGCCCGATAAACGGAAGCCCCGTGCCTTCGACGATCGAGGGCTCGGGGCGATTGTCGCTATATTGCCATAGCTGCTCGTGAAAAGAAATCTTCCGTAGGGGCGATTCACGAATCGCCCGGCCTGGGTTCGGATTCGCCCTGCGCAGCGTATCAATGAGGCGCTCCGCTGTCGGGCGCATCGTGATGCGCCCCTACGGGTCTCCGGGAAGAAAATTCTCAGAACGTGAACGCGACCTTGATGTCGCCTTCCTTGCCCTGCGCCTTCGTGAAGGCCTCCTCCCAGTCATCCAGCCCGTAGGTCCGGGTGACCACGCCGTCGGTCTTGATGGCGCCGGTGGCCATATGCTCGATGACATAGGGATAGCAGTAGGGGCTGATATGCGCGCCCAGCACGTCCAGCTCCTTCTTGTCGCCGATGATGGACCAGTCAAGGCTGGTCTCCGCGCCGAACACGCTGAACTCCACGAATCTACCCAGCTTGCGGATCATCTGCATACCCTGCCGCACGCTGGCAGGCGCGCCGGTGGCCTCGATGTAGATATCGCAGCCGTAACCGTCGGTCAGGTCCATGATCTTCTTGATCACGTCCTCCTTGCCGGGGTTCCACGCCTCGTCCGCGCCGAACTGCTTCGCCATCTCCAGACGCTCGTCGATCATATCCAGCACGATGAGCTTATAGGGGTTGCGGGACCGGGCATAGGTGCACATACCGAGACCCAGCGTGCCCGCGCCGGAGAGGACCACGATATCCTCCGAGCCGATCTGCGCCCGGTCGACGCAGTGCTTCGCACAGCTGAAGGGCTCGATGAGCAGGGCGGCGCTCATGGGCATATCCTTGGGGACCTTATGCACCCGCGCCCGCTTCATGGGCAGACGCACATATTCCGCCATGCCGCCGTTGAACTCGGTGAAATAGCCGAACATCTGGTGGGGCTGGCACATCCAGTACTGTCCGCGCTTGCAGAAGCGGCACTCGTTGCAGGGCACGATCTGCTCCGGGGTCACCCGGTCGCCCACCTCAAAGCCCTGCACGTTCTTGCCCACGAACACCACTTCACCGAGGAACTCATGGCCGGGGATGAAGGGCGGCTGGGCCCAGCCGGGCGTCGTGCCGTTGCCCCAGTAGCTTTCCGCGCCGTGGAGGCACTTCACGTCGCTGGCGCAGATGCCGCAGCTCTCGGTCTTGATGAGGATGTCGTCATCGCCGCATTCGGGAACGGGGAAATCCGTGATCAGCCGGTAGTCGTTTTTGCCGTAGGCCACAAGGGCCTTCATAGTTTTGGGAATGCTCATCAAAGAAAACCTCCTCAGAAGTGTTTTTTCGTTTTTCTGAGTGTACTCCTGATTTCCGAAAAACACAAGGGAGAAGGCGCAAACTTCTGTTTTGCGGGATCGCCGATTTCAGTGTGTACGAATCGCCCGGCGGAAATCGCGCGGTCAGTCGTCCATACCGTATTTTCTGTGGGCGTCCCGGATGATGGCATTGAAGTAATCCGCATATCCCTGAAATTCCGGGTCGTCCCGCAGAAAATCATAGCACGCATTCCCGAGATCCAGCATCTGCAGCGCACTCAGCCCCAGCGGGGGATAATCTACCGAAATATCGCCCACATAGCGGAATTTCAGGGCGGGCAAAGCGCTGATGGGCGTGAAGAACCGGTTGCGCTCCTCCGGTGACAGCGCTGCGACCGCGTCGGCGCGGGTGACGGCGCCGGACTTCGTTTCCGGTTTCGGCGTTCCGTCCGGCGCGGGATCCCCCATGCGCCAGAACAGCACCTTCCGAATCACGTCCGAAATGGCGAGGTCTTCCCGGATGACCTCCGGGGTGCAGAGCGCCCGCAGCGCCCTTAGCTCCGACAGCACCCGAGCCCGCTTCCCCTCTTTTGCCGCCTGCTGGATGACCAGCGCCCGCGCCTGCACCAGCTGCATGAGCAGCGTACCCTGAGGCTTCCCGCCGCCCATCAGCTCCAGCAGCGTCACGCTGAGCGCCCGCGTTTCCAGCTTTTCCTCCGGGGTGAGCGCCCACGGCTCCGTCCCCGGCAGCTCCGCATAAAGCCGCGCTTCGCCGGGCTGCGGGTCGCGGAATGCCAGCATGGAGAAGGCCGCGGTCAGGGAACTGAGCTCCTGAAGGATGCTGTGCTGGATGAGATAGTAAAAATCCCGGCCCATGCCCGCCTGCGCGAGGTTAACGCCGTGCGGCATACGGAAGAGGACGACAGGCAGCCACAATAGATCGCGTTCTTCTCCCAGCCGATAGCGGGCGATGACGCGCAGATATTCCGTGTCCGAACTGTAATAATCATCCCCCGGTTCCGGATAGTCCCGCACCGGTTCCAGCACCTCCAGCACCTTGCGGTATTTTGCCTTCGCCGCCTCCAGATTGCCCGACTGCCAGTCCGTGTCCGCCATCATGGAATAGTGGCTTGCCAGCGTCGTGCGGAAGAAGGTCACCTCCGGATGGCGTTCCAGCGCCTTTTCCAGCTCCGGCAGCGCCGCAAGGCGCTCCTCCGGAGTCAGCGCACGCTGGTGCTCCTTGTCGACCCACGTCCGTTCGGCGATCTCCGCGATCTCCTCCTGCGTCAGTGCCGGGGCGCGGAGCAGCTCGTCCGCCGTGGCGTTCAGCGCGTCCGCCAGCGCGGGGAGCATGGTGATCTCCGGATAGCTCTCGCCCCGTTCCCATTTGCTCACCGCCTGCCCGCTGATGAAGAGCTTCGCCGCCAGAGCCTCCTGTGTCAGCCCAGCCTGCTTCCGCAGACGCCGGATGTTTTCGCTCAGGTTTTCCACGCTGCCCATGCATCTCACCCTTTCGTTTTTGTCGGTTTCAGGATAGCAGAAGCGCGGAAACCCGTCAATGGCGGCGCTGTCGGTGCGCATTCAACCGCCGGTTGGATTTCCCGGGAAATGAAAACCCGGAAGCCGTTCGGCTTCCGGGCTGCGATTTTTGGGATTCAGGCTTCCGTTGGGCTTTCCGGCTGCTCCGCCGGGGGTTCAGATGCTTCCACCGGGCTTTCGGACGGCTCCGCCGGAAGATTGGCGGCTTCCTCAGTTTTCGGCGCTGCAGCCGGGGCGGCAGTCGGAACGGGGAGGAACACCGCGATGCCCCGCTGCTCCGGGTTCAGCAGACGATACAGCACCGCGCTGAGCTGGGCGCGGGTCAGCGTTTCATTCGGGGCGTAGTTCCCTTCCTCGTCCACGCCGAGGATCAGCCCCGCCTGAAAGAGCGGGTCAAGATACGCGGCATAGTCCGTCTCCGCTTCGGTGGTGTGCCGGTCGAAAATCGGCGCGAAGCTCCCCTCCGGCAGCGCGTCGGACAGGGTGAGCTGATACAGGAGCCACGCCAGATCCCAGCGGCTGGCTGCTTCCTTCGCGCTTTCCTCCGTGAGCGTTTCAAAGACCACACCGGCCTTCAGCAGCGTATAGGTCAGATCCCGGTCGGCGGCGCCTTCCGGCAGCGCACCGATGAACAGCGCCGTGGGCGCGTAGGGATTCGGCCCGTCCGCCTCCGTGCGCTCACCCGCCGGGTAAAAGGCGAACACGGGGCCGCTGGGGTCGGCAAAATCAGAACTGCCGTTCAGGAAGCCATACAGCCGCCCGGTCAGCACCCGGTCGCCCAGATCCAGCTCCGCCTCATAGAAAGCGTCGTAACCGGTAGCGTCGGGGAAGATGGTCAGCAGCTGTTCCTCCGTGGCGGCGATCAGGTAATGATAACCGTCCCGCCCGGTGAGCCCCGTCCATGCCCGCCACGTATCCGTTTCCCAGGCGCGGAAGGTGAGCAGGGGGATGCCCCTGTCGCTGCGGATGACGGCGACGCCCCAGTTATCCGGCGCGGAAGCGCTGCCCCGGCCGCCCTGCAGCCGGTCGCAGGCTTTCGCCAGCGCATTCACCACGTCGCCCTTCAGCGCGGGTTCATCGGGGCGGAACTGCCCGGCATATTCCCGCATGAGGCCCTTTTTCACACAAAATTCCGCCGCATCGGCGTACCATTCCTCCGGCCATACATCGCTCCACGCGGCCTGCGCGGGGGCAAAGCAGCCCAAGAGCAGCAGCACAGCCAGCAGCAAACTCCATTTTTTCATCCGTTGCTCCTTTCCGGGAGTCCCAATAAGATATACCATTATCCTACGTTCCGGCGAAAATTGCAAGACGCCAGCGGCAAAGAACGCGGAATGCCCTGACGGACCGCGCCGCGCACGGCGGCCGCACCCGGGCGGTCAAAACGAGCGCGGGCAGAGGTTGTTTTTTTCGCTGTGATTTGATAAAATCCCGGTAGATACGGCAGGGCCTGCACTGCGGGCAGAACGGAAAACGGGCGAAACGGGATTTGGAGGCAGCTATGGATGAGAAAGACCTGAAGCGGGAGCGGGAAAAACAAGCCGTCAGAATGCGCGTGGAGTGCGGTCAGGCATTCAATTTTGCGCTCTATATCCATCAGGAGGCGCCCATCCGGAATATCCGCTTCGATAATCTGTCGGATACGCCGGTGGAAGGGCTTACCCTGTCCATTTCGGCGGATTACGAATTTTTCGCCCCGTATGAGCAGCCGCTGCCGCCGCTCCCGGCGGGTCGGGAGATCGAGCTCGGCGCGCCTGCGCTGGAGATCCGGGCGAAAAAGATCGCGCGTCTGAATGAAACGACCAATACGACGATCACCGTGTCCCTTTCGCTGGATGGCAGCGTGATCGCCGCGCAGAAATGCGAGATGAAGATATTGCCCTACGATCAGGCCCCCGGCTTTCTGAATATGAGCTATCTCGCCGCCTTCGTCATGCCGAATCACCCGGTGGTCGCCGGGCTGCAGCACGATGCCTCGGAGATCCTTCGGAAAAACGGCAGGAATCCCTCGCTGGACGGATATCAGAACGGCGGCCCGGACCATGCCATCGAGCTGGCGTGGGCGGCCTACGCCGCCGTTCAGAGGCTGAACATCGCCTATGCGGAGCCGCCCGCCTCCTTTGCCGACGGGCAGCGGGTGCGGACGCCGGAACTGGTCTATGCCCAGCGCCTCGGCACCTGCATGGATATGACGCTGCTGTATGCCGCCGTGCTGGAAGCCATCGGACTGCATCCGGTCCTGTATGCGGTGGAAAACCACATTTTCTGCGGATTCTGGCTGACGGACAAATGCTTTGACGACGTGTGCCTGAATGAAAACGAGCCGATCCTGAAACGCCTGCAGCCCGGCTCGCAGGAGCTTCTGTTCGTGGAATGCACGGCGATGTGCGCCGGGGAACCGCAGGATTTTGACAGCGCGGTCATTTCGCTGACCGACGGGAAGCTGGCAAAGGACGCCTTCCGGGTCGCGCTGGATATCCGGCAGGCGCGGAACCGGGGCATTCTGCCCATGCCCGCCCGGTCTGTGGAGGGCAGCGAATATCAGATCGAATTTGAGGAACGCCCGTTCGACGAGCTGTCCCGCGCGCCGAAATATCGGAATATCGTCGTCACCGAGGCGGCTCCCGCGGCGCGGAAGCCGATCGGCAAGCGGGAGCTTTGGGAGAACAAGCTGCTGGATCTGTCGCCCCGCAATACGCTTCTGAATCTGCCGAAGAACCGGGGCGTGGAGCGCATCCTGTCCGGCGGCATCGACGAGATCGAGGACGCGCTCTCGGACGGGGAGGAATTTCGTCTGCTGCCCCTTCCCGCGTGGCTCACCGACGTTCGCGTGGAGGTGACCGACCGGGACGGGAAACCGGCGGAGCTGCCGTGGATCGCGGCGGCGCAGGTGCGGCAGGGCTATTATGAGCTGACGGACTGGCAGGCCGGGCCCTATGATCTCGCCGCCCGCATCCGGGAGGAATACCGCAGCCATCGCCTGTATTCCTTCTGTACGCCCGGGGAACTGGACAGGAGCCTCACGGGCCTGTATCGGAATGCCCGCCTTGCAAGGCAGGAGAACGGCGTCAGCAATCTGTATCTGGCCATGGGTCTGCTGCGGTGGTATGACCCGTATGAGCAGCAGAACGAGCGAACGGCCCATTATGCGCCGCTGGTGCTGATCCCCATCGAGATCCGACGGCAGGGCGCCAATCAGGGCTATACCATCACCCGGCGGGACGACGATCCCCATTTCAATACCACCCTGCTGGAATTTCTGCGGCAGAAGCATGAGATCGACATTCCCGGCCTGGAGCCGCTGCCGCAGGATGAGCACGGCGTCGATATCCGGCAGACCTTCGCCATCGTGCGCAGCGCGCTGCTCACCGTGCCGGATTGGGATGTGGTGGAGACCTGCGCCATCGGCTGCTTCACCTTTGCCCGGTTCGCCATGTGGAACGATATCCATACGGCATCGGACAAGCTGGAGGCCAGCCCCATCGTGCGCAGCCTGATGAAGGGCTACGTGGACTGGAAGCCCGGCGCGAAGCCCTCCGGGGAGGAGCCGGTCTATCTGCCCATCCCGCTGGATGAAACGCAGCTGCAGGCCGTCAGCATGGCGGCGGCCGGGGAGACCTTCGTGCTGCATGGCCCGCCGGGCACCGGCAAATCCCAGACGATCACCGCCATGATCGCAAACCTGATCGCAAAGGGAAAAACCGTGCTCTTCGTCGCGGAAAAGCAGGCGGCGCTGAACGTGGTGCAGAGGCGCCTGCAGGCGCTGGACATCGGCGGCTTCTGTCTGGAGCTGCATTCCGACAAGGCGAACAAGAAGCAGGTCCTCCTCCAGCTGGACGGCGCGCTGCAGCTCAGCGGAAGGACGAAGCCCAGCGACTATGCGGAATACCTGCAGAAGACCGCCGGAAGCAGCGAGCGGCTGGATGATTACGCCCGCAGCCTGCACCGGAAACAGCGCTGCGGCTACAGCCTCTTTGAACTCATCGGGCTTTATGAGACCGTGGCCGACAGCGAATACGAGGTCGTCTTCCGGCCGGAAACGGCGCGGCTCTTTACGAAAAACAGCCTCCGGGAGCATCTGCCGCTGCTGAGCAGGCTGCTGGCAGCGGGAGAAGCGATGAACGGTCTCAGCGGCCACCCGCTGAAATCGCTGCGCCTCACGGAGTATTCCATCCAGTTCCGCGCCCGAATGGAGAAAAGCCTGACCCGCTATGAGGAGCTGATCGGCGCCATGGTGAGCGCGGGCGCGGCGGCGTCGGAGCTGCTGCAGATCTCCGCGCCACAGACCGCGGCGGACTACCGTGCGCTGGCGGAAACGACGCTGCCCAGCCTGATGGAGCTGCGCTCCGACCCGAAGTACATCGTGCTGCTGGGCACCGGAACGGCGGAGCTGGAGACGTATCTCGCCCGGAAGGACGCGAACGACCGGGACAGAAACGACCTTCTCCGGGTGTGGAAGCCGGAATTTATCTCCGCGTCCGTGGTGGATTATCTGGCGCGGCTGGATATGGCCGGGAAAAAGCTCCTTGGCCGGAAATCCGCCGTGAGTGCCATCTATACCGAGATCAAGTCCTTTGCCCGCAGCCCGATCTACGACGAGAATATCCCCGCCGTGCTGACGCATATTTACGACGTCTGCAAGGAGACCGAGAGCATCGCGGCGGAGCGGGAAATGCTGCCCGGGGCGCTCCGGCAGCTGCTGGAGACCTGCCCCACCCGGCAGGCGCTTTCGGAGGCCCGGGCGGAAGCGGAGCGCTTTGCCGAGCGCTGCGGGGCGCAGTTCGGCGGCATGGAGCAGGCTATCAGCCTTTCCCGCCTGCCGGAACTGCCGGAACTGCAGGCGTCGCTGCGGGCTGCCTATGCGGATTTCCGCGCCGCAGGTGCGGAGCTGGGCGAAGCCCTCGGCAGGCCGGAGCCGAATGAACAGGCTTCGCCGGAATCGGAGACCGCCTTCTGCCGCCTCGTGCGGCAGCGGCTGCCGGAGCTGAAGGAGCTTGCGCTGTATAATCAGATCCGGAAGGAATGCCTGACGGGCGGCCTGCTCTCTGCCGTGGAGGACTATGAACGGGGCCTGCCCGCCGAGAAGCTGCTGAACGCCTACCGGAAGGGCGTTTACAGCGCCCTCATCGGGGAGGTCATCGACACGGATCCGGTCATCGGCGGCTTCTCCGGCGCGACCTTCAGCGAGGCCATCGCCCAGTTCCGCCAGCTGGATGAACAGCTGCAGCTGGAAACGCGCAGCGAGATCTTCAACAATCTGGATCGGAACCTGCCGGTAGCGTGGGAATCCCCCACCGTGGGCACGGAGCTGAGCTTCCTGCGCAAGGCCATCAGCAGCGGCGCGAGGGGCATCTCCATCCGGATGCTGTTTGAAAAGATCCCCCATGTCCTGCCCCGCATCGCGCCCTGTATGCTGATGAGCCCGGATTCGGTGGCCCAGTATCTGCCGCAGGAGAACGGCCTGTTCGATGTGGTCATCTTCGACGAAGCCTCCCAGCTGCAGACCAGCAAGTCTGTGGGCGCGCTGTATCGCGGCCGGAGCGCCGTGATCGTGGGCGACCCCAAGCAGATGCCGCCCACCACCTTCTTCGATTCCGCCATGCCGGTCACGGACGACCTGATGCTGGAGGATCTGGACAGCGTGCTGGATGACGTGCTGGCGCTGGGCGTGCCCTCGCAGTATCTCCGCTGGCATTACCGCAGCACCCATGAGAGCCTGATCGCCTTCTCCAACCACCAGTTCTATGAGAACCGGATGTTCACCTTCCCCTCCGCCAACGATCAGGAGCGGCGGGTGCATACGGTGTTCGTGGAAGGCGAATACAAGTCCGGCCTGAACCCGAAGGAGGCGCAGGCCGTGGTCGCGGAGGTGGTCCGGCGCTACCGGGACCCCGTGCTGCGCGGCCAGTCCATCGGCATCGTCACCTTCAATATCAAGCAGCAGCAGCTTATCGAGGACCTGCTGGCAAAGCAGTATCAGACCGACCACGATTTCGATATCTGGGCGCATACCCCGGAGGAAGACTGCCTCTTCGTCAAGAATCTGGAAAACGTGCAGGGCGACGAGCGGGACGTGATCTTCTTCTCCGTGGGCTACGGGCCGGATGAGCGGGGCAGAGTGCTGAATAACTTCGGCCCCATCCTGCGGCCGGGCGGCGAAAAGCGCCTGAACGTGGCGTTTTCCCGGGCACGGGTGGAAATGGTCATCTTCGCCAGCCTCCACGCGACGGACATCCGCCTGACCGAGACCTCTTCCGAGGGCCTTCGCGCCTTCCATGATTTCCTCCGCTTTGCGGAGGGCGTGGATCTCCCGAAGCGGGTGCAGAAGGGGACGGGATCCGAGGCCGATACCGCCGGCGTGACGGACGCCATCTGCGAGACGATCCGGAAAGCCGGGTTTGAATGCCGCGTCAACGTGGGCCACTCGGATTTCCATGTGGATATCGCCGTCGTCGACCCCTTTGAGCCTACGCAGTATCTGCTGGGCATCCTGCTGGACGGTGAAAACTATCGGCAGACCCGCAGCACCCGCGACCGGGAGGTCTCCCAGCTGGAAGTCCTGCGGAGGCTGGGCTGGAGCCTTCTGCGCATCTGGACCATCGACTGGTGGGACAACAGCGAAAAGGAGACCGAAAAGCTGCTGGCTGCGCTGGCCCGGCAGAAGTCTCAGGCCGAGGCCGACCATGCGCAGAGGCTGGCTGAGCAGGAGGCCCGGGTCGCCATCTCCCAGCTGGAGGAGAAATTGCTGCAGGAGACGCTGGCCGCCCAGCTGACGGAGGTCGTCAGCGAGGCGGAGGCGGCCGAAGCGGAGCCGGAACCTGCCGCATTCCGTGCCGCACCTGCGCCGATTCCCGCGGAGCCGCAGGTGCTGCCGAAATCCGAACCGGCCCCGCCGGAGGAACTGACGCAGCCCGCAGTGGAGCTGCCGGTCTGGAGCCTTCGGGATTATACGTATTATACCGGGCAGCAGCAGACGCTGCACCCTGCGGACTTTACCGCCCCGGAGACCTTCACGGCCATTCAGACGGCGGTTTCCGGCATTCTGGAAACGGAAGCGCCTATTCAGAAGGAACTGCTGGCGGCAAAGGTTCGGAAGCTGTTCGGCGTCAGCAAAACGCAGGCGGTTCAGGATATCGTGGAAAAGGCCATCCGGAGCGCGAAACCGAAACTGACCAAAGAGGGCGAGCTGCAGTTCTGCTGGCAGATCGGCGCGAACCCCGCCGATTACCGCATCGCCCGACGGGAAACCGCCGCACAGGGTCGGCGC
Organism: Oscillospiraceae bacterium; assembly: GCA_045628925.1. Lineage (GTDB taxonomy): Bacteria > Bacillota > Clostridia > Oscillospirales > Oscillospiraceae > UBA1774. The sequence goes on from JAZQQF010000164.1 coordinate 15,180, forward strand.
AGCATCGACGAGATCCCGAAGCAGGAGCTGCGGAACGCCATCTGTGTATCTCTCGCCGAAAAGGATTACCCGGATCCGGAATCGCTGCTGCGGGACAGTTCCCGTCTGCTGGGCTTCGGCCGCTATACGGCGGGCATCGCCGCGGGCATGGAGCGGGGGCTGCAGTTTGCAAAGACCTCCGGCGCCATCGTAAAAGCCAAGGACGGCACGATCTCCCTGAAAAAGACAGCGAATCCCTGATCGATATGTCGGAAGCGGTGTACACATTGACAACGCCGCGCTGCCTGTGCTATCCTGAACTGTAATTGTTTAGGGCTGTCGAGCAGTAAATCCAACGAATCGGAGCCGCATCCCCGGCGCGGGAGTGATTTTCCGCGCCCGCATGACCAGAGAAATTGAAATTTAATACAGATACAAGGAGGAATACCATGATCCGGAAAGCAGCCGTAGAGGGCGGCATCGTGCGGGGCATCCCCGCTGCCGACCCACGCATCACGTCCTTCAAGGGCATCCCCTTTGCCGCACCCCCCGTGGGCGAAAACCGCTGGCGCGCACCCCAGCCTGTCATCCCGTGGGAGGGCGAAAAGGAGTGCTTTACCTTCGCGCCCATCTCCATGCAGCACATCCCCGGTCTCGACAAGAACAACATCTATTCCCGCGAGTGGAACGTGGACCCGGAGATCCCCATGGACGAGGACTGCCTGTATCTCAACGTGTGGACCCCCGCGAAATCCGCTGACGAAAAGCTGCCTGTGTTCGTGTGGTATTTCGGCGGCGGCCTCCGGGAAGGCAACCCCGCCGAGATGGAATTCGACGGCGAGCGCCTTGCCCGCCGCGGCAT
>JAZQQF010000165.1:0-15244 GCA_045628925.1 Oscillospiraceae bacterium
GACCATTGGGAAGCGCAGGGCGTCACGCTTGCGGACGCTTCCTCGGCGGAGATCAGCTTCACGCTGCCGGATGGCGGGGTGACGCTGCAGCCGGTCTTCAGGGAAAAGCTGCCGGAGCCGGTGCCGGGAACGGTGACGATCGCGCCTGCGGAGGGCGGCACGGTAACGGGCCAGTTGGACAGCTATCACGTGGGCGACACGGTGACGCTGACGGCGGTGCCGGATGCGGGCTATGAATTTGACCATTGGGAAGCGCAGGGCGTCACGCTTGCGGATGCTTCCTCGGCGGAGATCAGCTTTATCCTGCCGGAGGGCGGGGTGAGCCTGAGACCCGTATTCAGACCTTATTATCAGCCGACGGATGAAACGGGCGGCAGCGGCAGCCGGAAGAGCAGACTTGCATCTGCGGCGATCCCTGTCGGCGTCGATGAAAACGCATGGCTCCCGTATTATCTGGATGCTTCCGGGAAGATCGTTTACGTGGCCTTCTCCGCGCCGGACGGCGGACGCATCATCTATCTGCCGCCGGAAGCGGAGGTCCGTTTCCGGGAGAACCGGGTGACCTTTACGGATATGCCGGGCCACTGGGCGGAGCCTTACGTGGACTTTATCGCGGCCCGTGAGATCTTCCGGGGCGTGGGGAACGACCGGTTCGATCCGGACGGGACCATGACGCGGGCGATGTTCGTCACGGTGCTGCACCGTCTGCTGGGTTCCCCGGCGGCGAAGCGGGACTGCGCCTTCACAGACGTGGCGGCGGGCAGCTGGTACGCTGCTGCCGTGGCATGGGCCGCGGAGAACGGCGTGGTGATGGGCGTGAGTGACGACCGCTTTGCGCCGGACGATCCGGTGACGAGAGAGCAGATGTGCGCGCTGATCTGCCGCTTCCTGCGGGCAGCGGGCTATGCAATTCCGGAAACGGAGGCTGGCGCGGACTTTACGGATGCTTCCGCCGTCAGCACGTGGGCGGCTGCGGACGTGGCGGCCTGCCAGCGTATGGGTCTCATCGGCGGCTACCCGGATGGCAGCTTCCGCCCGCAGGGCAAGGCTACGCGCGCGGAAAACTGCGTCGTGCTGGAGCGGATGATCTGCGGCGTTCTGGAAGCACTGAAATAAAACGTACGCCCCTGCCTGCTTCGGCGGGCAGGGGCGGAGGAACCGTTATGAAGATGCAAAAGACGGCGGCATGGCTCATGTGCCTGTGCCTGCTGCTGGCGTTTCCCGTCCGAGCGGCGGAGGAACCGGTGCGCATCGCGTTTATTGATACCGGCGTCTCGGCGATGAATCTGGATGCCGCACACATCGGCGAAGGGAAAAATTATGCGCTGCCCGAATACGACACGTCCGACCGCATCGGCCACGGAACGGCAACGGCGGGCATGGTGCTGGGCGCACCGGAGCTGGGCGTAACGGGCGTATTTCCCGAGGCGGTGATCATCCCGCTGGTGGTGGTAGACCGCTACCCCGCCGGGACACAGGCCAACGGCGGCACGGAAGCCCTCTGTCAGGCGCTGCGGGATGCGGTGGATCTGTTTCACTGCCGGGTCATCAACGTGAGCCTGAGTGCATCGGAAGACAGCGAGGCGCTTCAAAGCGCAGTCGCCTATGCGGAAGAACAGGGCGCGGTGGTCGTTGCGGCGGCCGGAAACGGGGAGGGCGTTTATTACCCGGCGGCTTACCCCACGGTCATCAGCGTGGGTACGGCGGACGGAGCGGCTCCGGCTTCTTTTTCTTCGTCCGGGGCGGACGTGCTCTGGCCGGGCGCAGAACTGCTGAGCGTGACGAATCGCGCAAGGGAACGCACGGAAACGGTGAGCGGCACTTCATTTTCCTGCGCCTGCGCTGCCGGGCTTTGCGCCCGCATCCTCTCGGAGCAGCCGGAGCTGGCGCCCGCGGAGGTGCGGGAACTGGTTTTCGGCATGGCGGAGGATATCGGGGAAGTGGGCTGCGACCCGGCAAGCGGCTGGGGCGTCCTTCCGGCGGAACCGGCAGCGACCGTGCCTTCTGCGGAAAAGCTGGAGAACGTGGAAGTGCGCCTGCGGGAGCTGGGGCGAAGCATGAGACCGGGGGCGGCGCTCCGCATGGTTCTGGAGGAGCTGGCGCGGCAGTATCCGGAGCTGCTTCCAAGTGAAGAATCAACTGAAATCAGATAGATAGCGGAAAGGAACGAACATGATGGAACCGAAACTTGTAAAAGCATTTGAGATCCGCTGCAGCGTGGCGAAGCCCAGCTTCATCGGACAGGACGGGAAGGCGGGCCGCCGCCAGCTGATCGCCATCACCGGCGGCGAGCTGATCGGCGCGGCGCTCCCGTGGCACGGCACGGTCCTGCCCGACGGCGTGGACAGTCAGGTGGTGCGCCCCAACGGCAGAGCGGAGTTGTCTGCCCGCTACGGCGTGAAGCTGGATGACGGCCGCAGCTTCTATATTCAGAACGACGGCATCCGCACCGTCCCCGCGGAATACGTGGAGACCGTGCTGTCCGGCGGCATCGCCCCGGCGGAGGTGTATTACTGCGTGACGAAGCCGGAATTTGAGGTCTATGACGACAGCCTGAGCGTGCTGACGAACAAGCTGTTCATCGTCAACGCCACCCGCTACCCGGATTCCATTTCGCTGGAATACTACATGGTGGAGATCGGCTGAACAACGCAAACGCAGAAAAAACGGAAGACGCCGGGCGCTTCGGAGGGACGAAGCGCCCGGCATTTTTGCGCAATGCGCCGAAAACACGGATTTTGCACAGTTTTGCCTTGATTCGGAAGGAGAATTTTGTTATGATTTTCCTATCAGGAATTTCATACCACAGAAGGAGAGCAAAACATGAGCACCCAGAAATACCCGAATCTGTTCACGCCCGTCAGCGTGGGCGGCACCCTGTTCCGCAACCGCATTTTCGCGGCTCCCACCGGCGTCAGCTATCTGGATTCAGATGGTTTCCTGATGCCGGAGGTGGGCGCTTATTATGAGCGCAAGGCCATCGGCGGCGCTGCCAGCGTGTGCATCAGCGGCGGCGGCGTGTCGAAGCGCGGCATGGCCTATGGCGGCGGGATGATCGCCTATGAAAATCCCCGCAGCCTGCCGTTCTATACCTATGTGACCAATTCCATCACCCGGCATGGCTGCGTAGCCTCGCTGGAGCTGCAGCACGGCGGCATCCACGCCACCCAGACCGCCGACCTGGGCGGCCAGATGTACGGCCCGGTGGAGATGGACTACCGGGGCTACCATGCCCTCGCCATGACGGAGGAGATTTTGCAGGAGACCATCGACGATTTCGTGCGCGGCGCGAAATACGCCAAGTCCGCCGGCTTCGGCATGGTCACCATCCACGGCGGCCACGGCTGGCTGCTGCACCAGTTCATGAGCCCCACCATCAACACCCGCACTGACCGCTGGGGCGGCAGCGTGGAAAACCGCCTGCGCCTGACGCGGGAGATCTGCACGGCCATCAAGAAGATCGTCCCCGGCATCGTGGTGGAGCTGCGCATCAGCGGCTTCGAGGGCACGCCCGACGGCTATGATATCGACGAGGGCATCCGCCTTGCCGAGGGGCTGGACGGGTATCCTCATATCCTCCATGTTTCCGCCGGCAGCAGCGCCTTCACCGTCACCCATCCCAGTATGTTCGACCCGGACGGTGTGAACGTCCGCCTTGCCGCCGCCATCAAGCCCCATATCAAACAGTCGAAGGTCGCCACCGTGGGCGCCCTCAGCGACCCGGAATATCTGGAGGAGATCATCGCCTCCGGTCAGGCGGATATCGTGGAAATGGCCCGCGGCCTCATCGCCGACCCCGACCTGCCCAACAAGGCCCGCACCGGCCGCAGCGACGATATCGACCGCTGCCTCCGCTGCTACCACTGCTTCAGCGAGGTCATGAGCGCCGGTCAGTTCTGCTGCACGCTGAATCCGCAGATCGGCCGGGAGGAGGAGTATTCCACCGCGCCCCTGCCCGCCGAAAAGAAGGAAGTGCTGGTGCTGGGCGGCGGCATCGCGGGTATGCAGACCGCCATCACCGCCGCGAAGCGGGGCCACAGCGTGAAGCTCTATGAAAAGAGCGAAAAGCTGGGCGGCGTCCTGCTCTGCGAGGACGGGGTGCCCTTCAAGAAGCACCTGAAGGAGTATATCGAGCGGCAGGTGACGCGCCTGTATGCCGCGGGCGTGGAAGTCCATCTGGGTGAAACGCTTTCGCCTGCGCAGGCGGAATCGCTGGGCGCGGACGTGCTGATCGCCGCCATCGGCAGCAGGGCCGCCATGCCGAAGATCCCCGGTCTGGAATCCGCCGTTCCGGTGACGGAGGCCTACGCCGCGCCCGAAAAGCTGGGGCAGAAGGTGCTGATCCTCGGCGGCGGCCTCGCGGGCACCGAGCTTGCCATCTATCTCAAGGGCCTCGGCAAGGAGCCCGCCGTGGTGGAGATGGCGAAGCTGAACTTCGGCACCAATTCCTGCCATGCCTCCGCCGTCACGGAGCAGATCGCCAAACTGGCTATCCCCGTGTTCACGGATACGAAGGCCACCGCCATCGAGGGCGGCAGGGTCACCTGCGAGACGAAGGACGGGCAGAAGGTCTTCGAGGCGGATACGGTGGTCAACTCCCTCGGCCGTATCCCGCTGCAGGGGGAGGCCGCGGCCTACGCCCTCTGCGCCCCCACCTTCTATGCCATCGGCGACTGCCTTGCGGCGAAGACCGTGTATGAGGCGAACCGGCTGGGATACAACGTGGCCATGGATATCGGAAAGTAACACAGGAAACGCAGCTGCGCCGCAGAGCTTTTGCTCTGCGGCGCAGCTTTTTTGTAACGATGCTCCTGCGGGTCAGATACCTTTCCCGTTGAGGGTCTTGGGCTTCTGATTCAGATACTGGTGAAGCTCCGGCTTCACTTTCTTCCCCGCCTCGAAGTCCTTTGCGATTTTCTGAGATTGGGTCAGATAGGAAGCAAGCTGATTGCGGATGCGCTCCTTGAACTGGTTCGCCGCAGCAAGGCCCTTGGCGTCGTTCTCACGGACCTGCGGCGCGGAATGATCCAGCTTGATCGAGATGAAATCCGACAGCGATTTGCCGAATTTGGCGGTGGTATTGGAATAGGCCAGCGCCAGCATCTCCTTCTTGCAGGGCTGATTGGGATACTTGTCCAGAGCAATGGCAGCGTCAACAAAAGCGCTGGCCAGATTGGGGACGTCTTTCTGATCCTTTGCAGCCAGAGACATCGCTGCGGCATTCTTTACTCTGGTGTTCACCACATAACAGCCGGCGAGGGCGGAGAGCTTGCCGGCGAGCGCCTCACGGCTGCGGTCACGGTTATTATGCGAAGTCTGATTCGCCTTTTTCGTCCGGTAGGTCTCGGAGGCTTCGGCCAGTGCGTCCAGCTTCTGCAGCATTTCCTCCTGCAGCTTCTGACGCTGCTCCTGCTGCTCCGGCGCTTGTTTTTTATCCGCCTTCATCTGCCGGCTCAGCGTTTCATACGCCTCCACTGCTTTCCGCGCCTCGCTGAGGGTGGTTTTCATCTTGCGGAACTGGTCGGAGTTGGTCATCATCCAGAAGGGGTCGGTGTCGCTCAGCTGCTTCTGCAGCTCGCTGAGACCGGCGGAGAGCTCCGACGCTTTCAGAAGCTCGGCACGGTCGTTCTTGACCGCGTAGATGCTCTGCTTCTCGTCGACCTTTTCCACCCACTTGTCTACGTTTTCGGACGAAGCGTCGATCTCACGGCCGTATGTCAGCATATTCATAAAGGTTGTGCCGAGAGGCGAGTAAATTGTGATTTTTTTGGTAAAGGCTTCCGTTTCCTGCTGATTCATGACGGTGCAGGCAGTGTGGAAGAGGGTGGACATTTCCTGAGCAGGTATTTCCTGATCAAGAATTTCCGTCTCGTGAGTTATCTGCGTCTGCAGAAAAGTGCTGGTGAATTTTTCCAGCTTTGCCGGTTCGGTTCCATCATCCAGCAGCAGCTCCGTGACCATGTCCTGCATTTGCGCGATTTTGGTTTCAAGCGACAGGTCTGCCTGTTTCCTGCGGGGCAGCTCCTGATCCTCGTGCTGCGCGTTTTCACTTCTGGGCGGATACACCGGGGAATCTCTTTTAGGCTCATCGTCCTCTTTGAAGAACTCATCGTTGAGAGGGTCATCCTCCTGAAGGACCTTATCAACGTCGAAGAAATCCTCTTCCACCTTGTCGTCCGTTTTTTCGGACTTGGCGTCCTTGATATCAGCAGCGAGGCTGAAGAGATTCTTTACCTTGTCGGTCTTTTTTTCAGGCTCGTCGTCCTCATTGACGATCGCATTCACATCAAAGGAATCCAGCTCCAGCTCGTTGTCCGTTTTTCGAGGGTCGTTTTCCTCGTTTTCGATCTCAGCGGGGTTGAAAGAATCCAGTTCCAACTCATCGGCGGCTTTTTGAGGCTTGGGGTCATCTTTGAAGAGCGCATCGCTGTCGAAGGAAGGGGCGTCCTCTTTGAGGATTTCATCGACATTGAAAAAATCGTCATTTGTGTTGTGCCTTTTATGATTCAGCTCGTCCATCCTGAGTCTCCTTTTCTGTCATTGACATTTCTTGTGTTCCATGCGGTGTGTCAGGTCTTTGTCCGGAATACCGGATTTCTGTGCCGAAGGTTACTTTTAGATGACTTATATCATGAGAAAACGGAAAAAGCAAGCATTAACGTGCACTGCGCCCTCAGATGCACACGGTCAGCTGCACCGGGACGCCCAGCGGATTGCCGTCCGTATCCGCACTGCGGAATACGAAGGCGGTGATGGTGCTGCCCTTGGGCACAGGTTCGTCGAAGGTGACGCGGACGTGCTGCCCATCCTCCCACGCGAAGGTGAAGCCGGGTACCGTATCCACCGCGATGCCGAAATCGCGGGTGTTCACCGGCTGGGAGAAGGAGACGGTGAAGCCAAGCTCGCTCACGTCCCCGAAGCGCAGCTCGGCGGCATAATCGGAAGCGAAGGCGGCGGCCGGCGTTTTCAGCGGGCGGATCTCGTCCAGCGGCTTCAGCTTGCCGCTTGCATCAAAGTCGGAAGCCCAGTTGCCGAGCATGGGCCAGCGCTTTTCCCCGTCCGGCAGACCCAGCTTCGGCGTATTCTGCCGCAGCTCCGGCGGCCACACGGGCGACTGGGGGGCGACGGCTTTGCAGGTGGGACGGAAGCGCATCCGGGGCTTCGCCTTGGGGTCGCCCGCGTTGGGGTCGTATTTCTCCAGCTCCACATCCATGGCCAGCGTGAAGCCCTGCAGAGCCTCCAGCTTTGCGTTGCGGAGGCTGAACACGGCCTTTGCGCCCAGCGGCAGCAGATAGCCCGCCGTGCCGGGGAAGAGAATGACGGTCGCGCCATAGGGCTGGAGGTAGCCGCTCTGCGGCACGATCTCGCCGTTCCAGAGAACCTTGTTATCGTAATCGCAGGTGTCGGCGGGGAGACGTTCCCCGTTCAGATACAGGCGCGGCGGGTCGACCTCGCTGTCGTAATTCACAAGGGGCGTGGTGAAGGCGATGCCGGAACCCACGTCGTGGCCCAGCGCGCTGTTATCGGTGATGGCGTGGCGCAGCGCGTCCGATACCGTCCAGCCGCAGATCTCGATGCGCTTGTTGGTCTTCGGACCCCGGGCGGCGGCCAGATAGCGCCCAGCCTTCGCCTGTTCGGCGGTGAGCGTGATGCGGGCCAGCCCGTTTTCCACCGGCGCGGAGAGGACGAAGACCCCGTCCGTCAGCGTCAGATCCACGCGCTTCGCGTCCGAATGGAAGGTGAAGGTCAGCGGAACGCCTGCCGTGACGGAGTTGGATTCCGTCCAGAGCGTGTGCTTGCCGGGGCGGCTCCATTTCAGATAGGTGCTGGGGATGAAGTAGGGGTTCCGTTCCATGGAGCGCACGGAGGCGAAGACCTTTTCCGGCAGGATGGCGCCGCTGCCGTCTGCCGCCAGCAGCCCGTCCGGCCCGGCGAGGGTGGCGTGATATTTCCGGCGCAGGGCCGCCGCCCCGTAAAACGCCTTGTCCATGATGGCGATCAGGTCGGCCATGTCCCGGTCCTGATTGGCGTGGGCCTGATCGCGGACGATGACGGCGATGTTGCCGCCCTGCCCGAGGTATTCCCATGCTTCCCGCGCGGCCCACACGTTCAGCACCGTGGCGGGGCTGTTCAGCCAGGCGTCCTGCCCCTCGCCCGTCCACGTGAGGAAATAGCGCTCGTCCTTCGCCGTGGCGAAGGCGGCGATGAGGGAATGCGCGTCGATGGGCACGTGATTCACCAGCTCCGGATGAACGGTGAAGATCTGCGCCCGGTCGCAGAACCAGTGGTCCTCGCCGGTGTTCTGAATGGCGCGCTGGGTGGTCTCATTGAACCCGTAGGCATAATCGTGGACGACCGGGCCTGCCGGGCTGTTCTGAATGGGCGGCTCATAGCTGAAAAGCTGCCCCTCGGTGGCATAGCGGAAGCCGGAAGCGCCGCCGCCGCCCGGGTCGGAGGGGGCGATGATGTCAAAGCGGCTGTCCCCGTCCGCGCCCGTGTCGAACACGCCGCCCACGATGGCGCGCTTGCCGTTGTTCGAGCAGCCGGTGATGGCGGAGGCGTACACGTCCACGTCCGGCAAAATCACGTCCGGATTCAGCGCAGCCTTTTCCGCTTCGGAGAGCAGCAGATAGTTTTCCAGCGCATCCAGCGCACGGGAGGCGATCCAGCCGGAGTGCATCAGGTTGCCGCTGTCCACCGGATAGGGGTTCACGAAATGATAGTCGTTGTAGACCACCGGATCCACCGGGGGATAGAGCAGCTCATATTTCGCCAGCTCGCCCCGGTCCGGGTCGGTAGCGTCGTTCACGCTGAGGTAAACGTAGCCGTTATTGTTCAGCGTCACGATCTGCGCCTCCGACAGGCCACCCAGACAGACGACCACCGGATACCCTCTGCCGCTGCGGGAAGTATGAGCGTCCCGGCGCACGCCGTCCACCACCGGGGCGGAAGGGAAGCGCAGGTCGAAGGTGTGCTTCACGCCGTCCTTGGCCGCCTCGCTCCGGTAAGGGGCGTTGGCGGGATTCGTGTCCCGGATGGTCATCTCCACGGTGATCGTGGGGAGCTTTTCCTTCGTGACCAGACCGGGATGGTCAGCCCACGTGTCGCCCGCCTGCCATGGCTTCAGGCTGCCTGGCATGGGGAAGGCTTCGCCGGAATGGACGTAGCTCTCATCGGGCGCGACCTTTGCGTAAATCTTCCCCATGCCGAAGGCGGAGAAGTCCATCACTTCGGCAGTATAGCTGCCCTCCGGCAGAACGGGGGGCTTATCATATCCGAACCAGCCGGGCGCGCCGTGCATGACGCCCTCGGCCCAGCGATACTGGTGGTTTTCCCGAACGGCGGTGACGGTCGTATCGCTTTTCAGCGGGTCCATGCGGCTGCCGTAAAGGTAATACTGAAGCAGATCCTTCAGTTCCTGCCGCCGGGCTTCCCACGCCTGCGCACTGCCTACGCAGCCCGTGCCGTCCGGCCCGCCCTCCGGGTCCAGAAAGCGGAACAGGTCGGGGAGACCGGCGTCTGCGGGCAGCAGATCCAGCTGCTCGGGGAGCGGGAAATAGGGGCGGGGCGCTTCCGGATTGCAGACGGAAAGCAGGGGATCCTGTTCAGAATGGGACATATTCGGCACCTTTCCTTTTCGTGTATTTATATAAATCCATAATAGCACGTTTGCGCCGCTGACGCAAGCACGAACGGCGAAAGAACGGCGGAAAAAAGTTGAAAAAGGCATGGAAAAACGGAGCGGCTTCCGTTATAATAAAGCAGAAAACAAAACACCCATTCCGGAATATGAAACAGGAGGGGAACGAATGGCGGATAAGATATTCGAGGGCCTGTGGGATTGCCCCTATTGCGGGCAGAAGGGCATCGGCGGTCTCGTCAAGAGCTGCCCGAACTGCGCCCATCCGCAGGACGCGGGCACGAAGTTCTACATGGGCAGCCAGAAGAACCAGCTGGATGAGGAAAAAGCCAAGGATTACGGCAAAGGGGCCGACTGGACCTGCGCCTTCTGCGGCAGCATGAACCGATATGGGGAAGCAAACTGCGTCAACTGCGGCGCGGAGCGGGCGGATTCCTCCGGCGATTATTTTGAGAACCGGAAGAAGGAAGCGGCCGCAGCCGCGGCGCCCAAGCCGGAACCCGTGCCCCAGCCCCAGCCGCCGAAGCCGGGCGGACGCAAGGGTCTGAAGATCCTCGGTATCATCCTTGCCGCGCTGGTGCTGTTCTTCATCATCCGCGCCATCCCGCGGGACAAGGGCGTCACCGTGCAGGACAAGGCGTGGGAACGCTGCATCGCTTATGAGACCTATCAGGTCCTCCGGGAGCAGGATTGGGGTCTGCCGGAGGGCGCGGAGCTGGTCACATCCGAGCGGGCGGTCCGATATTATGACGAAGTATTCGACCACTATGACACCGAGGAATACGACGTCAGCGAGGAAGTGCTGGATGGGTACGATACCTACGTGGACTATGTGGACAACGGCGACGGGACCTTTACCGAGGTGGAAAACGAAGTCCCGCGCTATCGGACCGAATGGCACACCGAGACGCGGCAGGTGAAGGTCTATCGGAAGGAACCGGTCTACGATACGCTGTATACCTACGATATCGGCCGCTGGCTGCCGGAGATGGAACCGGCTGCGGCCCGCGGCAGCTGCTGGCAGCCGTCCAACGAGCTGAACCGCATGGGCGGCTCGTGGCAGGTCTCCGAGCCCTACTGGCCGGAGGACCGTCTCAGCGACGACAGCAGGGAACTGACCCGGTGGGCGTCCTACTACCTGATCCTTGCCGACAACAAGGGCAACAGCTACACCGTAACGGTGCCGGAGGAGATCTGGAATCGGTATTCCCAGAACGACAGTGTGAAGATCAAGGCCAACGCGGCCGGGACCGTGACGGAGATCGACGGTCAGAGCTGGTAAATGAAAAAACACTGAGCCGGGGCGCGGACAGCGCCCCGGCTCTTTGCATATCATTTTCAGGTTTCCGCCATCTTTTCCGCCAGCAGACGCTTCGCTTTCCGGTAGAGCAGGAGCGAGATGAGCCCCGCGATCATGTCCGCGCAGCCCTGCGCGATGCAGAGACCGGTCACGTCAAAGAGCAGCGGCAGCAGATAGATGAGCGGGATGAAGCAGTAGCCCTGTCGGGCGGTGCTGAGCAGCATGGCGTATTTCGGCATCCCCAGCCCGGCAAAGAACATATTCACGATAGCGCCCGTGCCGTGGAGGAACAGGAACGCCGCCTCCGTGCGGATGGCAAGGCAGCCCCAGCGATAGATCTCCGGGTCGTTTGCGGAGTTGAAAAGCCCCACCAGCGGATGCGCCAGCGCGATGAGCAGCGCACCCAGCACGAGCCCGCCGATGATGCAGGTCTTCATGGCGAAATCGAGGCTTTCCCGCACCCGGCCGTATTTCTTCGCGCCCCAGTTATAGCCCACCACCGGCTGATAGCCCTGCCCGAAGCCGAGGATGGCGGAGAAGGGGAACATCATCACCCGCCCGGACACGGAGACGGCGGCCAGCACGCTGGTGGAATAGCGGCCCGCCGCCCGGTTCAGGCAGACCATGGCCACCACGTTCAGCACGGCGCGCATGAAGGAGGTCATGCCCACGCCGACCACTTCCTTCGCGTCCGCCATGCGGGGGCGGAAATTCCGGGGGCTGAGGCATACCGCCGTTTTGCGCCGGAGATAGGGCCAGAGCAGGATGCCGAAGCTGATGAGCTTGCTGATAGCGGTGGCGATGGAGGCACCCGCCACGCCCAGATCCAGCGCGAAGATGAACAGCGGGTCGAGAAAACAGTTCAGAACGCCGCCGAAGCCGATGCCCACCATGGCGAAGGTGGCGCTGCCCTCGCTGCGCAGCACCATGTTCAGAATGAAGCTGCCGATCATGAAGGGCGCGGCGTAGAGGACATAGGCCCCGTATTCCATGGAATAGGCCCGGCAATCCGGTGTGGCCCCCAGGAAGTCCACCAGCGGCGACAGGAGCGCCCGACCGACGACGGCGATCACAAGGCCGATGGCGAGGCCGATCGTCAGGCTGGTGGTCATGACCTGATCCGCGTTTTCCCGCTTTTTGGAGCCTAACAGCCGGGCAATATAGCTGGATGCGCCCGCGCCGATGAGTGTGGCAAACAGGGTGATGATGCGCTCCAGCGAATTGTTGACGCCCACGGCGGCGGTGGCGCTGGTGCCCAGCATACTGACGAAAAAGGTGTCCACCAGATTGTAAAAGGTGGTGATCAGCTGCGCCACGATGGTGGGGACCGCCATCCGCGGCAGCAGCGTTGCGATGCGCTCCGTGCCCATGGCGTCCCGGTCCCGGCGGAGATTCGGCATAAAGGGGCCTCCCTTCGACAGATGCGATGCTATCTGTAAGTATACCGCAGCTTGGGAGCGCCTGCAAGCAAAATCGTGTATCCGCCATGGTTGACGGGATGCGGCGTTTCTGTTATCCTCAGAAAAAACGGAGGGAGGCCCAAAGCGTGGAACGCCTGTTTCCCATCGAAAAACGCAGCGAATATCTGTATACGCTGGACTATCCCTATGACTACTTCCTGCCGGAGCTGCTGGAAGCGGGCGCGGGCAGCGTCTATGCGCTGGGGCGCTTCGTGCAGAAGCACGCCGGGCTTGCGAAACGGCCGAAGCTCACCCTCGGCGGGGGCGGCTGCACCACCTTCTGCGCACGGGACGCGGACGGGCAGCCGCTGATGGGCCGGAATTTCGACTATCGGGCTGCGCCCTGCCTCGTGGTACGCACCGCGCCGGAGACCGGCTACCGGAGCATCGGCGTCACCGACCTGAACATGATGCTTTACGGATCCCGGGGGCCGAAAGAAAGCGGCGAAAAGCGCCTCTTTCTCGCGCCCTATGCCTGCATGGACGGGGTGAACGAAAAAGGACTGGCCATCGCCGTGCTGGAACTGAAGGCCCGCGCCACCCGGCAGAAGCGGGGCAAGCTCCCGCTTGGAACCACGGCGGTGATCCGCGCGGCGCTGGATACCTGCGCGACGGTGGAGGAGACGGTGAAGCTCTTTCAGCGCTATGACCTGCGCGCCGCCCTGTTCTGCGATTATCATTATCAGGTGCTGGACGCGGCGGGGAACTGCGCTGTCCTCGAATACGTGGGGAATGAGCTGCGGGTGCTGCGCGGGCAGGATTACGCCATGAATTTCTATCTCAGCGCCAACGGGCCGAAATGCCGGGAGATGGGGCGCGACCGGGAAGCATGGGTGCGGGACGCGCTGGCAGCCTCCGGCGGACAGATGGAAACGGCGGACGCCATGGCGCTGCTGGAAACCTGCCGCCTGCATTACCGGCACTGGATGGGCCACATGGTGGAATGCCTGTGGAGCGCCGTCTATCACTGCGGGGACGCTTCCGTAACGGTCTGCGCAGGCCCGGCGGGCGGGGAACCCATACGATTTCTGCAGAGGGAAGACCGATGAACGCTTTTGAAACGATGCGGGAGACCGCCGTGGGCTGGCTTCGCGGCAGAGAGGCGCAGGAGATCGCCCGGAAGACCGGCGTCCGCTGGCTGCCGGAGGAAGGACGCTTCCGCTTTACTTCGCTGGGAGAGGAAATGACCCTGTCATTCCCGGAATGCCGCTTCGAGCCGGAGCCGGAGGCGTGGCAGGAACTCATCCTGCTGCACTGCTTCGCCCGGGCGGACGGCACGCCCCTTCTTGGCAAAGATCTGCCCCTGCGGGAGATGGCGGGCGGCATGGCCCGGGGCGCGGCGTTCGACCGGAAATGCGAGCTGACGCTGGCGCGGCTGGGCCTTCTGCCGGAATCGGAGCTGCTGCGGCGCTGCGAACGGCTGGGCGGCGTGCGGATCGAAGGAAAGGCGGACCTGTGCGTGCGCTTTGAGCTGCTGCCCTGCTGCCCCATGACGTTGAAGCTCTGGTATGCCGAGGAGGATATCCCCGCCTCCGGGCGGCTGCTGGCGGACGCTTCCGCCGACCATGTCCTCAGCGTGGAGGACGCGGTCATGCTGGGGGAGCTGATTTTGCAGAATCTGAGCGAAGCGGCGGAAAAACGGTAGAAATGTTCACATTTTTCCGCTATGATAGAAGCGCTTCAAAGAATATACGTTCCAAAAGGAGTACCCGGATATGAATATGTATAACTGGATCACCCAGCAGATCAACGACCGCAATAAGCCGGCCTTTCCGCTGCTGAGCTACCCCTCCGTGCAGACGATGTACGTGACCGTCAAGGAGCTGGTGACTTCGTCCTCCAGCATGGCCATGGGAATGCGCCTCATCGCGGACGAATACAAAATGCCCGCGGCTGTGAGCTATATGGATCTGTCCATCGAGGCGGAGGCCTTCGGCGCGACCTGCGTGTATCAGGCCGACGAGGTGCCCACCATCATCGGGCAGCTGGTGCAGACGCAGGAGGATGCGGATGCATTGAAGGTGCCGAAGCTCGGCTCCGGGCGGACGGCCATCGCCATCGAGACCATCCGCAAGGCCACCCGCCTCATTCACGACCGGCCCATTCTTGCCAACTGCTCCGGCCCCTTCTCCACGGCGGGCAGACTGATGAACGTGAACGAGATCCTTGTGGAGACCTATGAGAATCCCGAAACGGTCCACACCGTTCTGCGCAAGGCAACGGACTTCATCAAGAAGTATATCGGCGGCTTCAAGCGCGCCGGGGCGGACGGGGTCATCCTCGCCGAACCGCTGGCCGGTCTGCTGAGTCCGGATCTGATGCAGGAGTTCAGCTCCGACTACGTGAAGGAGATCACGGACGATCTGCAGGACAAAAACTTCCTCATCATCTACCACAACTGCGCCAACGGTACCGAGCGTCTCCTGCCGCAAATGCTGAGCACCGGCTGCAGAGTGTTCCATGTGGGCGAGAACGCGGACATCGAGGCGATCCTCAAGGGCGTTCCCGAGGATTGTCTGGTGCTGGGAAACGTAAGCGTCAGTAAGGTCTTCAAAGGCAACAGCGCCCACCACGTGCAGATGGCGACGCAGAAGCTCCTGCTCCAGTGCATGAACTACAATAACTTCATGATCTCCTCCGGCTGCGATATCCCGGCGGATGTGGACATGGACCACGTGGACCGGTTCTTCAAGACCGCGGAATCCGGCTATTACAAGAGGATGCTCTGGGATATGATCGATTAAGCAGGCCGGCATTCCGTTTTCGCAAACGATCGCGCTCCCGCCGCCCGGTCTGCGGTGAACCTGTTTTGTAGTAGCTGCAGTACAGACGCATGAGGGGATC